>JAFGXQ010000003.1 GCA_016936575.1 Deltaproteobacteria bacterium | reverse complement strand
TGATAGTAGCGCCACTGGCCGGACTGTTGATACACATTCCACAGGTTGTTCACGTAGGTAGCAACATTGGCGTCGGTCGATGCAATCGCGCCGGTTGCCAGCGTTGCGGTCAGCGCGGAGGAGTAGTTTCCTTCCGGGTTACTGCCGTTCACATCGAAGATGCTGTTTTCAACATTGTTTTCAGCCAGGTGATTGTTGAAGAATGCGTGGTACTTGGTTATTTGTGTCTGCATCCGGCTGTCCTGACTGAACCATGCGTAGTCCACCGCCATATTCATGATAACCCTCCAGGCATCGTACTTGAACCGATTGTGTCCGTCACCGGCGTTGAATTCGATGGGACGTCCGTCGAAGGTGGCGTAGTCCGAGTGGAGTCCGGTGGTGTCGTGCGCGGCGTCGACGAGAAAGCTACGGCTGACAGCGGCAATTTCACACCAGCGGTCCCGGTCGGCACTTGGACCGAGCAGCGCGAACAGCTCGTAGAACCCCGGCAGGTGGTAGCTGGGGTCGGTGAAATAGTTCGAATCCCCGTACGGTACGAAAACCACCTGACTCTGCTCGGAATAAAACAGGGGAAAATGTCCGCCGTTGTCGGCGGGATTATTCAGCATGGCGTCGGTGATGTTGTCGGCCTCTCCTTTGTAGTTTATTTCGCCGGCACTGCCCCAGCGTTGGTGGGCCAGATAGAGTGCTGCCGCGAAATACTCATCCCCATCCGGTGCGGGAACGGTTTCAGATTCGTATTGAACAGGCCAGTTGGATGCGCTGGTGTGATTCACCGTTCCCCGCCAACGGAAGTAGTAGCGCCAACTGTCGATGGGCGTGTTTTCGTTGTACTGGATATACGTTTTTGCGAAACGCCACAGTTTGTCGAACTGCGTCTGCATGTCCATCTGCACAGCAATCATCATGCCGTACGACATGCCCTCGCTGCGAACATCATCGGAATCCGCCGCCCAGATAAATGCCATGGAGTTATCTTGGGGTAATTCAAAGTACAGTCGATACCCTTCTTCCACATTCGGAACGTTCGACTCGCCGGTGCCGATGCCGAAAAATCGGTTGACCGCGTCGGTTACTTTCGCATCCACGTCGTCCTGGTTGAGCCCATCGACATATTCCAAAAACAGGTTGGTGCCCGCCAGCGTTTCGTTTGCGCTTGTTCCGCACGATGGGTTGGGCTGGACATCCGAATCTGTGTCCGTGTCGGTGTCCGAATCGGTATCTGCATCGGTGTCCGCGTCGGTGTCCGCGTCGGTGTCAGTATCTGTGTATACCCCTTCTTCATAAGGTACCGACTCTCCGTCATCTTTGCCCACACACGCGCTTGTGAAAAACAGGATGAAAAGAGAATAAATGAATTGTGCAAAAGTGATATGTCGCATGTCATTATCCTTGATAAGAAAGTAACCGGTAAAACTAAGTTTGTTAAACTCTTTAACTAACGTTGCCGAGCATTCAAACCACACCTGAAACTATGTGTCAAATGAAACGAGCTGAATTTCTGAAATGAGTGCGATGTGGAGTATAAGGGGGAAGCCGCTCATAAAACGAGCATGACAGGCTATGCAAGCACTTTGCGGATTTGCTCAATTGCCCAATCGAGGTCTTCTTCGGAAATGATCAACGGGGGCGCAAAGCGAATGGTCATTTCGTGGGTTTCTTTGCACAGCAGCCCGAACTCTTTCAGTTTTTCACAGAATGGTCTGGCCGGGCCGGCTTCCTTTGTCAGCTCCACACCGATGAACAGACCTTTGCCGCGAATCTCTTTTACGTGGGGGGAATTCATTTCTTCGAGTTTCTGTTTGAAATAGGCGCCCAGCTTGGCACTTCTTTCGACCAGTTTTTCTTCCACAATCACTTCCAGCGCGGCAACAGCCACCGCACATGCCAAAGGGGAGCCGCCGAAGGTGGAGCCGTGTTCCCCTGGATTGAAAACGCCGAGTACTTCTTTGGTGGCTGCCACTGCCGAAACCGGAAGCATGCCGCCCGAAAGTGCTTTACCTAAACAGAATACATCAGGGCGCACACCTTCGTGCTCCACGCAGAAGGTTTTTCCGGTTCTGCCGAAACCGGTCTGAATTTCGTCCGCAACCAGCAGAACATTGTTTTTATCGCAGATGTCGCGGCATTGTTTCAGATATCCCGCCGGTGGAATCACAACGCCCGCTTCTCCCTGAATGGGTTCAACCAGGAACGCGCAGGTATTCGGGGTGATGGCGGCTTCCAGTGCGCTGGCGTCGCCGTAGGGAATGATTTTGAATCCGGGGGTAAACGGGCCGAACCCGGTTCTGTACTCTTCATCGGAAGAAAAGCTTACGACCGTGGTGGTTCTGCCGTGAAAGTTGCCGCTGCATACAATGATTTCGGCCTGATCTTTGGCGATGCCCTTTTTGGTGTATCCCCATTTGCGAACCGCTTTGATTGCGGTTTCAACGGCTTCGGCGCCGGAGTTCATCGGCAGAATCATCTCCATCCCGGTCATTTCCGCAAGGGATTTGTACATTTCACCCAGTTTGTCATTGTGAAATGCGCGGCTGGTGAGGGTGCAGCGATCGGCCTGGTCTTTCAATGCCTGTACGATTTTGGGGTGACGATGTCCCTGGTTCAGTGCGGAGTAAGCGCTGAGCATATCCATATATTTATTGCCATCGGTGTCCCAGGCCCAAACGCCTTCGGCTTTAGCGAATACCACCGGAAGGGGGTGGTAGTTATTCGCACCGTATTTTTCAGTCAACTCAATGATTTCTTTTGTACTTGGCATTGTTTTCTCCTTGTAACGGGCCAACACGTATCATGATGCATCGAGTTTTTTTCACATTGCGCGTCCGTCGCGCAACGGAGATGCATGTTTGAAACCGTAAGAGGTACACCCTACCTGTTTACGTCGGTGGGTCAAACAATTAGCTGTCATGTAATGATGAAAATATTTGATTGAATTTCAACAATGATGCGGGAATGTTGGGGGTCATTTTAAAATTTCTTCGATTTCTTCGATGGCGAGACCACTTACGCGAGATATGGTTGTCACGTCGATACCTTCTTTGTACATGGCGACAGCCATCAATCGCTTTCCTTTGGCCAGACCGTTGGTTTCTCCTATTGACAAACCTGCTGCTTTTCCTAGAGTGTAGCCGTCGTCGTGGCTTTCTTCTTTTATTGTGGCTAAATCGCTCAGGTATTTTTGACGGGCTTCGTATCGTTCCATCAGCGCTTTATCTGCAGTGAAGTGGGTGTACAAATCGTGTGCTTCTTTCACTGCTGGGTTTCGTTCCAGTATTGTATCGATACGTTTCATCGCTTCCTCGTTGTCGCAAATAAACCATTGCAGCCAATCATCAAGCTGCTGACAACAAGTATAACGCAGCTTTCGAAAAGTGGTCAAACATAGAAAATGAATCATTTCGTGTTCGGTAAGGAGCATGTCATTGTCTATGAATTCTTTAAGTAAAAAGCAGGTATGAACTCGGTCATCTGTTTTTAGCAGCCTGAAATCGTGAACATTAATGCAAATTACCGGCAACAGCTTCTTGTAGCTTTCACCATTTTTGATCTGAGATGAGTACACCTTGGCCCAGTAGTAGAGGGAACGATGGGTGAATAACGCACTGCCTTGTACCTGCATTTCGATGTTATACGAGCAAGCCTGTTCGTCCTCGGCTTTGATATCCAGAACGGTTTCCTTGTCGGTAACCGACTCCTTAAGCGAAAACGGATTTTGAATTATCACTTTGGAAATAGGACCCATGTTCATGTTGCCGAGCACACTGTTGATAAAATCGAGCGTCAAATGCTCGTGGCCGATTTTGCCGAACAGATAGCGAAAAAAAAATCGTTGATAGGAGAGATGCATTTCATAATTGGATAACAAGGCGAGATTCATGCCAATTACCATAAAATGAACAAAATATAGTAAATTCAGTGGGTTGTATTGTATGTGGTTTCGAGCTGGTTGGCAAAAGGGGCGCATTGACCGGCCAACGGTAAGTCATGTGAGAACGCGACGCCAATCGGTCGTGGAAAACGATGCATGTGTCTTGGCTTGTGTACAAGACTACAGCGCAGAAAACTGTTTAAGCATATTCGGAATTATATCATTTGTGGTGTCTACAGAAAGAAATATTTAGGCGGTAGATTCAATGAAAAGGGATTTCTACATGTGCTTACATTTTTCAGATAGGCGGTTTTTTTGTGCGGCCTGACACACGAAAAATAAGGGAATGCACACCAATAGGTGTTCACACCGGCTCGGCGACCAGGTCGTATTCTTTGAAGTCGATGATTTTGCAGGGGATGATGTCGCCGATGTCGGCTTCGGCGTTGATGACGTAGGTGATGCCGTCGATGTCGGGGGCCTGGCCTTCGTGGCGGCCTTCGAGGACAAACCCGCCGTCGTCTGCAATGTCTTCGATGAGTACATTGATGGTTCTGCCGATGAGTGCCTTGTTGTTTTGCTTAACAATTTTTTTCTGCAACGCCATCACTTTGCGAAAGCGATTGTAGGAGTCTTTTCGGCTAATCTGCGGGGCTCTTCCAAACGCGGGGGTGCCTTCTTCATCACTGTAGCGGAACGCACCCAGGTGATGGAACCGGGCCATTTGCATGAACGAGAGCAGTTCGTCGACATCGGCGTCGGTTTCGCCGGGAAAGCCCACCAGCACTGTGGTGCGCAGGAATGCTTCCGGCAAAACGGATTTGGCCTCCTGAATGCATTTTTTCAGTTCGGCTTCAGCGTGTCCCCGCCGCATGGCTTTGAGCATCGGGGCGCTGGCATGCTGGATGGGTATGTCGAGATAGGGAACGACTTTGTCAAGGTCGCGTATGGTTTTGAGCAGTGCGGTATCGATGGAGTCAGGGTACAGGTACATGACGCGAATCCAGCGGATGCCGTCGATGCGATTCAGTGCGACCAGGAGCTTTTGCAGATTGGTGCCGTCTTTCAGGTCACGACCGTATGCGGCCGTATCCTGGGCCACCAGCACCAGCTCTTTGGCACCCGATTCCGCCAACATTGTCGCTTCGGCCACCACGTTTTGAATGCTTCGGCTTTCCCCTTTTCCGCGGATGCCGGGAATGGCGCAGAAAGCGCATTTGCGCGAACAGCCGTCTGCGATTTTTACATACACACTGGCCTGGTCCGGCGTTACCAACCGCGGGGTGTCCGTCTGCTGCAGAAAGTGTGCGCCCTGATGCAGCCCCAGTTCGATGTTTCTTCCCTCTATGAGATCAGCGATTTTATCGGGGGTGCCCGTCCCCATCATCACGTCGATTTCAGGCATGGCTTCCCGGAGCTCGTTGCCGTTTCGCTGAGGAAGGCAACCGGCGGCGATGAGCATTCGGCACTGCCCCGAAATTTTTTGTTCCGCCATTTCAAGCAGCACATCAATCGATTCTTCTTTGGCATCGCCGATGAAAGAGCAGGTGTTGACCACTATTACGTCTGCATTTTCAGCATTAGCGGTAAGTTCCAGCCCGCGTTCAATGAGTGAGGCTGCCATAATATCGGTGTCCACTCGGTTCTTGGGGCAGCCCAATGACACGAAATGAACGGTTTTCAACTTTTTTTTTATTTTGTTCAACCCGATTCCTTTGGTGAATTGCCACAACTGGTTGCGGTATCATGTAATAAAAGAAAAGCCCGCCGGATGCAATCATCGGCGTTGTTTTCATAAATTGAAAAATCGCATTTTAAAAATGACCCTTTTTGTTCGTTTGGGTGTACCTTACTGATTAAAATTTCAATGTCACTATATCGTCATGAGCTACCACGGTGCCCCACGGTACTATCCCCGGGAGGAGCGTAATATGAAACAATATACACTATTTTTGCTGATAACAGCGTTGGTGTTCACAGGTGTTTTCGCCTGTTCTCCAACCGATGAGAGCGCGGATGTCATAGATACATCGAACGATACTCCCCGGGATTCAGGGGTGGATACCGGAGATAGCGATACGGGGGAGCCTCCCGACAGCGATGAGCCTCCGCCCGATTCAGAACCGGTCGATTCGGAAACCGGAGATACCGACACCCTCGAAATTGATACCTCCGGTTGCGGCAACGGTGTGATTGAGCCTCCCGGCGAAGAATGTGACGATGGAAACAGTGAGCCCGGAGACGGTTGCTCCGCCAAGTGTGACGTGGTGGAAGACGGCTTTTTCTGCTCGGTTCCCGGTGAGCTTTGCGTGTACACAATTGTTTGCGGCGACGGACAGGTGAGCGGCGGAGAAACCTGCGATGATTTCGATACCGATGATGGTGACGGGTGTTCCGCAAATTGCCAACTGGAGCCGGGGTGGGCGTGCCCCGTTGCCGGTGAGGATTGCACGGCTGCCGAGTGCGGTGACAGCATGATTATTCACAAAGAGGAGTGTGATGACGGCAACGCCGAGTCCGGCGACGGTTGCTCCGCGTCGTGTCGATTGGAGGACGGGTGGGCCTGTGACGAAGCCGGAGAGGCATGTCACGAGACCACTTGTAACGACGGTGTGAAAGAGGGAAAAGAGCCGTGCGATGACGGTAACCTGGAAATCGGCGACGGCTGCACGCCGTTTTGCGAGATTGAACCGGACTGCAGTGCAGGTGCCTGCGCATCGGCATGTGGCGATGGTTTTATTCTGCCCGGTGATGACGAGGAATGTGACGACGGCAATCAACGGAACAACGACGGTTGCAGCGCAGACTGTAAAATAGAACTCGGGTTCGAATGCAGTAATGTTGAAGAGGAGTTGCCGGAAGTGCTCGAAGTGCCCATCACTTTCAGAGACTTCATTGCGCGCCCCGCAGACGATGCTGAAAACCATCCGGATTTTGAGGAATATATGGGAGGCGGCATTTCTTATGGAATGGTTCAGGAAACACTGGGGGATGATGGCGATCCGCTCTACGCGGATCCTTGTGCGACACTGGATACCGAAGATACGGAGCAGGAGACAGAACCGGTGGATACGGAAGATACAGACCAGGAAACCGACCCGGTGGACACGGAAGATACGGAACAGCAGAATGATACCGAAGCGGATACAGGAACGGATACAGAGACAGATACCGCTAACAATGCGCCGCTGGTTCTTGACGGTGCGCCGCTTGGTCCGGTTTGTCTATACGGGCCGATGGTTACTTCAGCGGAAACGTTTGATGAGTGGTATCGAGATGTTCCAAACGTGAATATCACGTTTGTGACAAAGCTCGCTCTGGCACAGCAGCCCGATGAGACGTACTACTTCTCAAATGAAAACTTTTACCCGCTGGACGACGACGGCTGGGTGGCCGAAGGGCTGGAGGAACCCTACGCCGGACACAATTTCGGTTTCACCAGTGAACTGCGGTACTGGTTTAAGTTTGAAGGAAACGAAGCCTTGTTCTTTACCGGCGACGATGACGTGTGGGTGTTCATCAACGGTCGGCTGGTGGTGGATATCGGCGGTGTTCACGGCAGCCAGGATGCAGAAGTCACGTTGGATGAACCCCTCGCGGCGGACCTCGGGCTGGAAGCGGGGCAGATTTATGAGATTGTTCTATTCCATGCGGAGCGTCATACATCAGAGTCTCACTACAATTTGACCCTTTCGGGATTCACGAAAGTACAGAGTCAGTGCGAGTCCATTTGTGGAGACGGCATCGTGGCGGGCGACGAAACCTGTGATGATGGGGTCAATGACGGCAGTTACGGGTCGTGTATGCCCGACTGTACCCGCGGCGCCCGTTGCGGAGACGGTGTGGTCCAGGACGAAGTCGAGGAGTGTGATGACGGTTTGAATTTGACGGTGTACTCACCTTCGACGGAGCCCGGGTGCGCCCCCGGATGCGTGTTGGGGTCATACTGCGGTGACGGCGTACTGAACAGTCTGTTCGGCGAAGTTTGCGACGACGGTCTCAACCCGGGCGGATACGAAGAGTGCGCGCCCGATTGCACGTTAGATATTCGTTGTGGCGACAAGATTGTTCAGGAAGAACACGGCGAAGCTTGCGATGACGGTAACACCGTGTCCGGCGACGGTTGCTCGATGAATTGTCAGCTTGAGGCGATCGTTCCGGAATAGGTGACATTCCATATTCTTTCAAAGCTCCATTTTTTTTAAATTCGTGCCGAATGCAACGCGTTGATACCGTGGCCTGAAAATGTACTACGGCAGAATGGTCATTCCTTTGTTCAGCAACATTTTAGGAAGAATAGATTCGATTCCCGCCGGACTGGTGTAGATGGCGTAGTACAGATAGAACAGTCCCACAAAAAAGAGCACGGCAATCACCAGCTCGCCGAGCAGTCCCGCGCCTTTCTTACCGGAGAGAACCAGTTTCTCAACGGTGCGTTCCACCCATGGAGCCACCACAAACCCCACAAAAGCGAACCCGCACATGAACATGGCCATCAGGAAAATCGTGCGCAGATGTCTGTCTCCGATGATTCTGGCTTTGTACACCACGAATTCGTGCAGCACTTCGAACACCAGCAGAGATACCGGAAGAATAACGTATTTTTTTCGATGTTTTGCTTTTACTTTGGCCAACGGTTACGCTCCTTATGCCCCCCGAACCGGTGAGCAACAATGTACTCAAGCCGATTTGAAAAGTCGAATTTTGGGAGAGCGGACACATTGACGCGTTTCGTCCTTTTTTGTACGTTGTCGGACGAACGAACAAGCCCGCTTTTTGGCAGGCGAAAACAATCATAAGGAGAGCCCGATGGGAACAGATTTATACACCGAACCGCTGGTGAGCCGGTATACCAGCCAACATATGCAGCAGCTATTCAGCCCGGATAATAAATTCCGCACCTGGAAAAAGTGCTGGATAGCGCTCGCAGAGTCTCAACGGGAGCTTGGTCTGACGGATATTGTATCGGAAGAGGCGCTCGCCGATATGAAAGCCAATGTGGTAGAGATTGACTATGCGACCGCCGCTGAAAAAGAAAAAGAGCTGCGTCATGATGTGATGGCTCACGTATACGCATACGGTGGACAGGCGAAGAAAGCGGCGGGGATTATTCATCTTGGAGCCACCAGCCAGTATGTGGTCTGCAACACCGACTTGACCATTCAACGGGACGCGCTCGCATATATAAAAAAGGATTTGGTCAAAGCGATTTTTGAACTGACGAAAACAGTGAAACGACTCAAGTCGGTGCCTGCACTGGGGGCCACCCATTTTCAGGTAGCCCAGCCGACAACGATGGGAAAGCGGTTCACGCTGGCGATTCAGGATCTGTTGATGGATTTGGACGCGCTGGAGTGGGTTGAAAAACAGATTTATGCCCGAGGGGCGAAAGGGACAACCGGCACCCAGGCTACCTTTCTGAAATTGTTTAAAGGAGACGCCCGGAAAGTACAAAAACTAGATGCAATGGTCTCACAGAAACTCGGTTTCGACCGTTCCTTTGCGGTAACCGGGCAAACGTACCCGAGAAAACTCGACACCAAAATTGCCGAAGTACTGGCGGGCATCGGTGCCAGCGCGCATTGGATCGGTACGAACATTCGATTGTTGTCGGGTTTGAAAGAACTCGATGAGCCGTTCGGGAAAAAGCAGGTGGGTTCTTCCGCCATGGCGTACAAGCGCAATCCCATGCGTTCGGAGCGAATGTGCTCTCTGGCCCGAAAACTGATGAATCTACCCGCCAATTTTCAAGCCACCCACGCCAACCAATGGCTGGAGCGTACGCTTGATGACTCGGCGATTCGCAGAATGGACATTCCTCAGGCGTTTCTGCTGACCGATGCGGTACTGGGGTTGTTGATTAACGTGGGCGGCGGCTTAATTGCCAATACCGCGGCGATTAACAATCGCATGAAAGTGGAACTGCCGTTTTTGGCGACAGAAGAAATTTTAATGGCTTCAGTTGAGAAAGGGGCCAGCCGGCAGGTGGCCCACGAAGTGGTGCGCGATCATTCCGTGGAAGCGGCACGTCTGGTAAAAGAAGAGGGCAAGCCCAATGACTTGATTGCGCGTCTGGCCGCGGATGATCGCATTCCGCTCAGCGCCGAAGAATTGGAGTCCATAGCCGGCGACCCGGTGCGCTTCATCGGTCTGAGTGTAGAACAGGTCGACAGCTTCTGCGCCGAAATCGTGGACCCTCGCCTTTCCCGCTACAAAGACATTCTGGAACAGTCCGAAGAAGAACGCGTACAGGTGTAGACGGAAAAGGACTATTTCCCGCGCAGCAAAAATTCTCTGGGAAGCATTACCGGCAGTTCACTTGTTTTAAAGTCTTTTTGATTTCTAGTAATAATGGCATCGCATTTATGGTTCCGAGCGCAAAAGTGTTGGACGCCGTCCTCAAAATCCGAGAAATCGGATTGGAGCGACTGGGTGATTTCAGTTTCGCTCACCGGTAGAATGATCAAAATATCGCACAGGTGCGAAATCGCTCGTCTGGATTTTCGTTTGTTTATTTTTTGTAAAATATAGTAGATGTTGGCCAGCGTCAGTGTGGTCGTGCAGCCGTGTATTCCCCGTGATTCACTCATGGACAATATTGACGCAGATTCATTGACAAAATCGGACCGTCCCAACAGCACGTCTAAAACCACATCAGCGTCGATGTATACCTTCATGGATGACTCTTGTATTTCTCCACCAGCTCTTTGTAAGTGAGTTCGGCACCGTCATCGGAGAAAGTGCCCATCAGACTCCTGGTCTTGGGAGAAAGATTCAGGAATCCGGATTCGTCGGCTGAAAGTGATTGAAAATAGCGCTCGACCAATTTAGATAAACTGGTGTGTTGCTCGCGTGCAAACGATTTGGCTTTTTCTACAATTTTTTCGTCAATCAGCAGTGTTAATTTAGCGGACATATCCACCTCTTTACTTAACAAGATAAGTGTGCCACGTGCAAAGTCAATATTTTTGTACGTATTCCAGTGATCAGCGCGATTCGGTTAATATCCGCCCGGTTCGTCGGAGAAGGGGGGCGGTTCGTCGGCGAATCCGGGGGGAGGGCCGTCTCCGTGGGCGAGATTTTCGAAGCGGGTGTACTGCCCCTGGAAGGCCAGCTTGCACATGCCGGTCGGGCCCGAACGCTGTTTGGCAATGATGATTTCCGCACAGCCTTTGTCTTCGGTATCTTCGTGGTACACTTCATCTCGATATACAAACATGATGATGTCGGCGTCCTGTTCGATGGCACCCGATTCCCGGAGGTCGCTCATCATGGGTCGCTTGTCCGGCCGACTCTCCAGACCGCGGTTCAATTGGGAAAGTGCAATAATCGGAACATCTACCTCTTTAGCCAGCATTTTCAGGTTTCGTGATATTTCAGAGATTTCCTGTTCACGGTTGGTTTGGCGCTTGCCGCCGCCCTGCATCAGCTGAAGGTAGTCAATCACAATAAGTCCAAGCCCTCGGCTGGCTTTGAGGCGGCGTGCTTTGGCCCGAATTTCAATGGGGGTCATCGGCGCGGAATCATCCAGAAAAATAGGCACTTTGTGCAGCATGCCGGCGGTGTCCGTGAGGCGTCTCCAATCTCCGGCGTCCAGTTTGTTGGGCGAACGAAGCTTGTTGGCGTCCACGCGACCCTCTGATGAGAGCATACGCCGCACCAGCTGTTCTTTGGACATTTCCAACGAAAAGATAATTGCCGGGTGTCCGGTTTTGGCAGCGGCGTTGTACGCCATATTCAGCGCAAAGGACGTTTTTCCCATGGCGGGGCGGCCCGCCAGAATAATGAGGTCGGTTCGCTGCAATCCCGCAGTCATTCTATCGAGCTCGTTGAACCCTGTCGTCAGGCCGGTGATTTCACCGGAATGCTGGGCCGCGATTTCCAGATTTTCAAATGCTTCTTTCAGCACTCCCGAAATCGGAGAATAACTCTCGCCCACGCGTTTTTTGGCCGCTTCAAAAATGGTTTTTTCCGCGTTATCCAAAAATTCATCGGCGTCGTCAATATCGCTCAACCCGTCCGCTGCAACTTGCTGTGCAGCGTAAATCATTCGGCGAACCAGCGCTTTTTGGGTAACAATTTTGGCGTAGTATTCCACATTGCGTACGGTGGCCACGTGTTCGGTCAGATTGTTCAGCGCCATGGGACCGCCGATTTTTTCGAGGTCACCTTTTTGCGACAATTCATTTCCGAGCGTCACGTGGTCTACCGGAAGACCGTTTCTCGAAAGTTCACAGATGGCCGCGTAGATACGCCGGTTGGCTTCCACATAAAAGTCATCTTCACCCAGAGAGTTCTGTATTAGAAACAAGGCTTCGTTATTCAGCAGAATGCAGCCGAGAACGGCGGCCTCCGCATCGGCGCTGTACGGGGGAACTCTGGCTTCGATACGTTTTTCGCTATTGTCGCGTTCCTGCACCGGTTCCCCCTTTATGGAGAAATGTAGATGTGGAAAATAAAGGCAGAGATTACTGTTTTACAACCCAAACTTTGAATTCGGCGAGTTCTCCACCGAACAGTTTGGCTTTCACGGTGAAGTCTCCCAGAGATTTGATGGGTTCGTCAATGATAATATGACGTTTATCAATCTTGAGATTCTCCACTGCCAACGCTTTCTGGATGTCTGCGCTGGTTACTGAACCGAACAATTTGTCATTATCACCGGCGGACTTGGCGATGGTGACGCTGATCTGTTCGAGACGTGCCTTCACTTCGGCCACTTCCGCTTTGGCGGCATCAATTTGTTTTTTGATGACGCGCAGCTTGTGTTCCATCTCTTTGATGTTACGCGGAGTTGCCAGATCGGCCAGTCCCTGGGTAACGAGGTAGTTGCGACCGTATCCGGGTTTCACATTAACGATATCTCCGGAATCACCCAAGTGAGGTACGTCTTCTTTAAGGATAACTTTCATTTCTTACCTCCTTCTCTATTTGGGCGATGTGAACGGCATCAGGGCAATGTTGCGGGCGCGTTTGATTGCGCGGCAAAGTTGTCTCTGGTGCTTCGCACAGGTTCCTGAAATCCGACGGGGAACAATTTTACCGCGATCGGACATGAAATATCTGATTGACTGTGGATCTTTGTAGTCAATTGCGAATTCTTTGTCGGCGCAGAATTTACATACGCGGCGACGTCTACTGGGCTTGCGCTGTTTTTTTTCGCTCATGGCAGGCTCCTATTTCTCTTCTTCCTCAGCGGAATCGTCAGCGGCGTCAGCGTCCGTTGCTTCTTCTGCGGGGGCGTCATCTTGGGTTTCGTCAGCGGCGTCGGTCGCTTCTGCCGACTCAGCGGCTTCAGGTGCGGCGTCAGCGGTTTCTTCGGCGGCATCAACCGATGCGGGGGCTGCTTCTTCTACTTCTTCGGGCTCAATAAATGTGCTTACAAAAGAAATATCTGATTCGGCAATCGGGCGTGCATCGGGATTTACGTCTTCATCAATTTTGACAGAAAGGAACTTGATAATTGAGTCGATGGCGCGGAAATTGCGTTCCAACTCATGAACCAGATTCTGGTATCCCAGATACTTGAGGTAAATGTAGATTCCCTTCTGGTTTTTCTTTACGGGATACGCCAGTCTGCGGCGTCCCCAGTTTTCTGCACGTAGTAATTTGCCGTCGAGTCTGCTGATAATATCCTGGCAGCGACCGGCGATATTGTCGACAACATCGCTGTGGGAGTCGGGATGCAGGATGAAGATGCTTTCGTACTCTCGGGCCCTTTCTTTGGGCAATACTTGAGTCATGAATGTCTCCTCGTGGATTCCAGCCCTGATACACGGGTTCAGAGCAAGGAGTTCGTTATCTCGCAATGTTTTTCATTAAACATCATCGAGTGCGATACAAAACCGCAAGCGGGGTGTCTAACCGAATACGGGGCGCACGTCAAGTAAAATGGCTCCTTCAATATGTGATGATTTCTGTAGGGGCGGTCGCGAACCGCCCTAACGGTAAAATGTCTCGCGAACCGTCTTTACTTCAATGATACACCGGTGATCAGTTTGGCGCCGTCTTCTTTGTTCATGGAGAATCCGATGGAAAAACTTCCCTGACCGGCGCCATACAGCTTTCGGACCGCTTTTCCGTCGTAGACTGCGGCGAAATGAATACCGTCCGGACTCACGTACGCGCCGTCTTTGCACAAATATACATAGGTGGTTTGCGAAAAAACCAGCTGGTTCTGACCGGATTCCACGTTGGCAAAGGGCAGCTCCGCCAGCACCTCCACCGGAATTACATCTCCCTTGTCGAACTTGACAAGCAGCCCTTCGGAATTGAGCTTTTTGACGTACTCTTCGGCCATTTCGTCGAGATCGGTTATCAGCACCGGTTCCATTTTGGTGTCGATGGTGCGAATACCGCTGCACCCGAGACTTGCGGCGCAGCATAAAATAGTAAGTAGTGTTGCTGGATTCATTTGGTTTCCTTTTTCTGAAGATTGGGGTGTAACCTGCAGTATATCGATTTATTTCGAATCGTCAGCGATAACTTTGCAGAATGTAGATATATCGTTCTGTGGATAATCCGTTGTTTCCATGATTTACATTTCTGAAAAAATCTGCAGACAGTGATAATTTTTCGTAACAGTGTTTTCATTTTTTATCTAAAAATTATTCATTAGACACCCGATAAGGGGTCATTGGAGCACTTCACAGTGATAACGAGCAAATGTAGAAATATCGCAACATGAAAGGTATTGAGATGAGAGCATTTTTATTGTCTCTTGGGATTGGACTTCTTTTTGTAGGGTGTAGTGACGGCGGAAAGGGAGATAGCGACGGAACCGACAGTGGGGATACCAGTTCCGATTCCGCTGTAAATGCAACCGACAGTGACCCCGCGCCGGGAGATACGAACGCCAGTGCGACCGCTGTCTGCGGAAACGGTGTCGTGGAGCTGGGGGAATTGTGTGATGACGGCGGCGTCTTGGATAGCGACGGATGCTCTGCCGACTGTATTTATCAGAATCCGGAGTATGATTGTTCTGTACCCGGTGAACCATGTGTCAACACGGTGGTTTGCGGCAACGGAGTACTCGAAGGGGGGGAGGTGTGCGACGAAGGTGAAGCAAACAAGACGGACGGATGCAGCGAAGCATGTGATGCGGTTGCTGATGGATGGAGCTGCCCCAGACCCGGACGCTCCTGTGTTGAAATTCCGGTTTGCGGTGACAGCGTGCGTGCGCGCGGTGAGCAGTGCGATGATGGCAATATGGTGGACGCTGACGGTTGCAGTGCGGCGTGCGAGCAGGAAGACGGTTTTTACTGTATACCGGGAGAAGCGTGTATCCCGCTGGTTTGCGGCGACGGCACCAGAACTCCCGACGAAGCCTGCGACGATAACAATACAAAAGATGGGGACGGTTGCTCCGCGAACTGTGAAGTCGAAGAGGGATATCGTTGTTCGTCGTTGGGTTGCAGTGCCGAATGTGGGGATGGATTGGTGGTGTCCACAGAAGAGTGCGATGACGGCAACCGGGACAGCGGCGATGGATGCAACGTTCAATGCTTGATTGAGCCGTACTTCGACTGCACGGGAACCGCGCCGAGCGAGTGTGTCAGTACCATCGAGTGCGGCAACGGCATATTGGAGCCGGGCGAAGTGTGTGACCCCGGGTTGGCGGGGCACGAAACCTGCTATGATACAGGGGCCACCGCCTGCCAGGGGTATGAAAATGATCTGGTTGACGAGCCGGTGTGCGGCAACAGCGTTATCGAATATCTGGAGGAATGCGACGGCGACAATGGTGAGGGGTGTACCGACGATTGTCAATTGGAGGAAGGGTTTACGTGCCCGGTGGCCAACTACTGCTATCGGATTCCCGAATGCGGAGACGGTATTGTCCAGTCCGGAGAACAATGCGATGTGGGGGCATCGACCTCTCTGGCCTGTGATGCCTGCGAAGTGCAGGACGGCTGGTACTGTTCCGGGTCACCCTCCGAATGTGTGGAATCGTTGTGTGGCGATGGTATTCGTGCACCGGACGAACAATGCGACGATGGAAATGATGCGATCGAAGACGGGTGCGATGATCAGTGCGTTGTGGAGACGGGTTGGGTGTGCCCTCCCGGAATTGATTGCATGACGGACTGCGGTGACGGTTTATTGGGGGGGAACGAACAGTGTGATGATGGAAACGACGTGGATGACGACGGCTGCACGAACTGTCGAGTTGATCCGGGATATGACTGTGGAACCGACGGTACCGAGTGTGCGCCGAGTGTGTGCGGCAATGGGGAAACCGAAGCCGGAGAAGGGTGTGACGACGGAAATACAATCGCCGGCGACAGCTGCGGACCGACGTGTCAGCTGGAACCGGTCGTGGATGTCGGAACCAATCCGGTGGTTCATGTCACCTGCGGCGACGGCATGGTCAGCAGCGGTGAGCAATGTGACGACGGAAACCAGGATGACGGCGACGGCTGTTCTGCCGACTGTATTGAGGAGCCCGGTTGGGACTGCACCGGTAGTGTGGACTACCCCGACAGTCTGGAAGTGAAAGTGACGTACCGGGATTTCATGCATCGCTTACGGGTGGGGGGGCATCCGCATATGAAGGCCGACAACGTTCCCGGAAGCGGCAGTGATCTGGGGATTGCGGGGGATGTGTGCAACACATCGAACAGTACAACATGCGGGCGGCTGGACGCCGACGGAAAACCGCAGTTGGCAGACGGCAGTTTTTCAACGATTACCTGGGATGTCATTGCGGATAACGACGACAACTGGGCATATCACGCAGCTGCGTATGCGCTTTGGTACCGCGACAGCAACTCGTCGGTGTTGGATCCGGAAAGCGTGATGGATGACGGTTCAGAAATCATATCAATTGCAGTTGACCCTATGCCCATGCCCGCCGCCGGCGTTGATACTCTGCTGCTGACACGGGTGGGCGCCACATCGGCGTACGAGTTTGAGAGTTCAGGCAATCTGTTTTATCCACTGGGAACAACGCGCGACGAGAATCCGGTGCCCATGCGAGGGCATGGCTGCACATTTAATAATGCGGGTACCGACTGTGGAGTCTGGAGCGGTGAAGAGCGAAACTTTCATTTTACCAGCGAATTACGGTATTTTTTCCAGTATCAGGGAGGAGAGACGTTGACGTTTTTTGGAGATGACGACGTTTGGGTGTTTATAAACGGGCGTTTGGCAGTGGATATCGGCGGCATTCACACCTCGCAGTGGGGGCGGGTTGTGCTCGGCGATGACGGCGCTGACGGACTGGCCACCGATGAGGACTGTAGTTTAAACGGCTACGCGGGCGGCACACCGAATGACTGCGAGTTGGAAACAGCCGAAATCGGTGACCTCACAGATGACCGATTCGGTCTCGAAGTGGGCGGCGTGTATGAAATTGTTATTTTTCAGGCAGAACGCTGTCCCGTCGAGTCGAATTATCGACTTACCCTGGACGGGTTTATCGCGCCTCGTTCCTATTGTCAGAGTGATTGCGGTGACGGCATTATCGCCGGGACGGAGATTTGTGATGAGGGTGACGACAATGAAGACGGTGTGTACGGCGCCTGCAGCACTGCCTGCGAGTTCACATATTGCGGCGACAACGAGATTCAGAATTCAGATGAGGAATGTGACAACGGGCTGAACGTGGATTTGCCCTGGGCGCTAACGGCAAACGCCGCGTCCAACAACTGTTCTCCCGGGTGCATCCTTCCCGGATACTGCGGGGATGGGATTTTGCAATCGGCATATGAGGTTTGTGACGATGGGGTGAACGACAACAGCTACGGCGGATGCGCCGCAAATTGTAAGTCTCTGGGGGGATACTGCGGTGACGGTGTTGTGGACGAAGAAGAAGAGACATGTGACCCCGGACCGGATGGGACTTTCGTCACCTACTCGGCAGACGGCAGTGGATGCGGATACGACTGTCAGACGCCGCCCTATTGCGGCGATAATATACGAAACGGACTGGAGCAGTGTGACGGTTCTTCCGGTTGCGGCGCAGACTGTCAGTATGTTCCCTACTGTGGAGACGGATTGGTTGCGACTGACGGAAGCGAGGAATGCGATTACGGAACGTTCGCCTTTGATGCGGCAGAAGAGCCGGTCTACGGCAGCTGCAGCACGGAATGCGAACTGGGGCCGTACTGCGGGGACGGAGATGTTTATGAAGGCATGGAAGAATGTGATGAGGGAGCCGCCAACAACAATAAAACATATGACGGCTGTACCAAATCATGCACGCTGGGGCCGCGCTGTGGTGACGGTGTGGTGCAAGCGGTGCAGGGTGAGGAATGTGACAACGGATACAATGACGACATCTATGCATTCGTGGCGGATGCGTGCGGGGAAGGATGCGTAGCGGTTCCCAGTTGTGGTGATGGGGTGGTCCAATCGAATTTCGAGTTGTGCGACAACGGCGCAGCAAACGACGACAGTGCCTACGATGGTTGCACCACAACCTGTGATTGGGGCCCCTATTGTGGTGACGGCGTTGTTCAGGCAGAATACGAGACCTGCGACCTGGGTGCGGAGAATGCCGCGTATTCGTTGAATGGTGCAGGCTGCGGATATGATTGTCAGCCGGCCCCCTATTGCGGGGACGGCATTCGAAACGGGATGGAGCAGTGTGACACCGGAACCAATGCCGGCGCATATGGTGGATGTAACCCCGATTGCACGATGGCTCCCCGTTGCGGAGATTATATCATTGATGAAAACGCTGGGGAAGAATGCGATGACGGTCCGGTGGGAAGCCTGAAATGCACCGCGACATGTGAGTTCACAACAATTGCGGAATAGGAGAGCGCAACCGAACGCAAGGTCGGCAGAGGAATGATTTATTGATTATCCGAGTCAGACAGCGCCTTCACAAATTCCCATTTCGTACCGCCGTAAAAACCCATCTGGTCCATCCAAATATCGAATTCCGTGGTTCCCCCCCATTTGGGGCCATTCACTTTCAACTGAATATTGATGATTTTGTTGGGGTCGAGGATAACCGGCTTCCCCCAACCTTCCTGTACGAATTCATCCCATGAGGCGTGGTATTCGCGCCATTGATCGTCTAGTTCAAATACCACGGTCGGATGGTCGTAACATTTTTCTCCCCCGGCTTCGTCGCAGATGCCGCCGTCGGTGAGCGGCGCGGTTTCCTGAACAAGCAGCTGCACTTCCAAATCTGCATCGCCGGTTGCCCACATGACAAATCCTTCTTGTCCCAAATCCCCAAGGCAGCGAGGTTCTTTCATAGTGCTCTGATGCTCATACGCCAACTCGAAATGCTCCATCCCGTCGGTGTCGGTATAAATGGCGCCTTGTGTGTAGATGGAACCATCCACCAGATACTTTCCTTTCTGGTCATATGTGAAGCGGTCCAGGAACGGTTGTCTGGCCAGGCAGCAGCAGTTTTCATCGTTGTCCTCAGCCATGGTGTTACAAACTTTTCCGGACTGGATGCAGGCTAAATCGTCGCTCGCATCGGTATCGTAATAGCAGTGGTGGATACGTCCGGCGAAATCGCCGTTATCTTTACAAAATGGCGTGCCGTTCGAGAGTTTCCGGCCGTTGGAGAACGTGGCGGGGAGTCGCCCCTGGCCATCTCGAACCAGAATATTCGGGTTTGCCGCGGTGTATATCGGATTAAAACTGTAGTCTGCAAAGTACGTACCGAAGCCGACACCGTTGATTTTCGCAGTACCGCTCCAGTGAAACGACATCTGACTGCCGAATTCGGTGAACGGGTTTTGAGCGTTGACCTGATATCCGGTCATAATATCGCATTCTGGTGGTGTGGGAATCAGCGGCACATCGGTTTCCAGGTCGCGACACATTTCGGATTGCTGCGCGTGGGGTTCTACATAGTCGTCGAGGGTTTTCGAATCGTCGTACATGTAGTGCCACCCCATCGGGTCCACATTGCGAAATGCCGCCTCGGCGTTTCGATTGCTGTTGATTTCAAAATCCGTGAGCAGGTATGTGATTTCATACTCTGGATTGTGCTCAGTGGAGTACTCTTCGGGAGATGCTGCGCAGCCGCCGAGAACAGCCGGCGCGATGCAGAATCCGAGAAGCCCTAAAACCAGTTTTTTCATAATGCACACCTTTTTTATTGTTTGCTTGATTCCGTGAATCTGTTATCTTTGTAAAGTAGTTTTACTAATTGAATTTAGACCATATTAATTGGGGATTTACAAGAAAACTTTCTAACGCAAGAGACATTTTAAAAGAATTTATGGGCCTTTGCGACTGGTTGTAATTGACCTTTCGTCTGTTATGTTCATCAGGAAAGTACCGCGTCGTTCGGATTCGGTGCACAGCCTGGATATTCAGCCAACCGGAAATCTGGCTGGCACAGAGGAAAATGTATTTTATACTATAACAATGTACATCCTGGAACATGCTCACCCGCGGTGCAAGGCAATGGCAAATTCGTCATCACGCTTTTCGAAACAGCTCATTCGGACATTGCTTCCTCAGGGCATGTATGAGTGATCGAAGGTATACAGTAGGTGTGCTCACCGATGCGGTACACGAATTATATCAGGCGGGAATATGGCAGGGTTTGACGGAACGTGCCGCCGAGCAGGGCATGAAGCTGATTACCCTGGTGGGTACCACCCAGGATGGTAGCGCGCATTTTGATACGGGATTTGAAGAGCGGTTGGATTTTCATTACCAACTGCTGGCTGATATTGTAGTGAAAAGCAATATCGATGCGATGATTTTAATCACCAGCCCCATTACCAATATGCAGGGAAAAGAATATGTGAAACGGTTGTGCGCGCGGTTTGACGGTCGTCCCATTGTTTGTATCGCGGAACCGGTTCCAGGGTATCATTCGGTGTTGGTTGATAACGGCAGCGGTATTGAATCGACCATTGAGCACTTGGTCTCCGTGCATAACCTGCGAAATATCGCATTTGTCAAGGGATCTATAGATCATGTGGAAGCTGAGGAACGATATCACGCTTACAAGCGCGGTCTCGAAGCCAACAATCGTACATTTCGACCGGAGCTCGTGCAGGAAGGGGGCTTCACCGCGCGTCACGGCGCAGATGCAATTAAACGATTGCTGACATCCAATGTGGAGTTTGACGGTGTGGTCGCCGTCAATGACTATTCCGCATTCGGGGCGATGGAAGAGCTGGCCCGGAATGGCATACTCGTTCCCTCTGAAGTGGCGATAACCGGTTTTGATGACGTGGCAGAGGCATCAATGGTGACTCCGTCTCTGGCAACCGTTCGCCAACCTTTGCGGGATTTGGGGCGTGCAGCGATTGACAGCGTTCGTGCCCAGCTGGACAACGAACCGGTTGATTTTTCAATTGTGTTGCCCACCATGCCGGTTCATCGGCGCTCGTGCGGATGTTTTTCAAAGAAAGTGGAGAGTTCTCGCGCCATTCAACAGCAAATCAACGGATTGAGCAGTGATGAGGTTGTGGAGCATCTGAAACGGACAGCGCTGACATGCGTGAAAAGAAAAGCCAAAGGATACCCCGGAGATGCGGAGTTACGCGGAATGCTGGAGAATCTGGTGGGAAGCCTGGTTTGGGACGTGCAACGACCCGTGATACGAAACATCTTTTTAAACGAAGTCGACATGCTTTTATACCGTTCGTTTGAATTCAGCGACGCAGAGCAATTCATGCACGCGATTTTGCGAGAGCTGACCATGTATGTGGCGTCTCTGTTTGGGAATGCCGATCAGCTGGGCGAGGCGAATAATCTGCTGCAGCAGGCGGGAACATTTGTTCGTGAGCAACTGGCGGGGCGCGGTAGCGAGGAAGAGCTGCTCCGCGACGAGTTTAGGCGGCGGGTGAACATCACGAAACAGCGGATGATCAGCTCATTCCGCATGAAAAATTTGCTGCACACCCTTCTTGTGGGACTGCCGGCGTTGGGAATCCGGAGTCATTCTGTTGCACTGTTTGAGAACCCCATTTCACCTCAGGAGTGGAATTGTCCGCGCAGCTACAGTGTTTTGTTTGCCTATGACACGGACGACGACGGAACAATGCATATCGTGGAAACCGGCGAGATGGAATGTGGGCGCTTTTTTCCGGATTCCATATATTCAAATAATAGAGCAACCAACCGTGTGGTGATGCCGCTGCATTTTGAAAATATGTATATTGGATTCGCGGTCTTCGAGCATAGCACACAGGGGTATTTGTTTATGTACGAAGAGTTGCGTTCTCATTTAAGCAGTGCAATCTCCGCCTGTTTGCTGAATCAGAAAAGCGGCAGCGCGAACCGGTGATTGTGCCCAAATCCATCCAATGCGACGCATGGCGGATGACCCAACTTTTCTAACGATTTATTCCGGTTTGATGGGTTTGATGCTTCCGTCCTGGCGATATTCCAACTCAGCCACTTTTACGCAGCGCTGATGGTCAACGCCTCCGGATAGCGATGCGTCATGATAAAAAAGGTACCATTTCCCTTTGAATTCAACAATCGAGTGATGGGTGGTCCAACCGATGACAGGGCTGAGGATTACCCCTCTGTATATGAACGGCCCCCAGGGCGAGTTGCTGGTTGCGTACACAATTGTGTGGTTGTCCCCGGTAGAATACGATAAATAGTAGGTGGTTCCTTTTTTATGGACCCAAGCCCCTTCAAAAAAACGCATAGCGCTGCCCGCTTTGACAGGCGTTCCGTCCGCGGTGATGATTTGCGCTTCTTTTACGGGGCCGTCGAATGAGCGCATATTTGCGGATAGTCTGGCGACACGAGGACCGATAGCCGGCGTGCCTGCTGCGGGTTCGGTACCTTGTGGATTGTATGAACCGGTTGTCCACCGCTCCAGTTCTCCTCCCCACAGACCTCCAAAGTACATGTATGCCTGGTCATCATCGTCAACAAAAACCGCCGGGTCGATGCTGAAACTTCCTTCTATCGGTGCGGGATCGGCTATGAATGGACCGGTGGGAGAATCGCTGACCGCAACGCCGATACGAAATATCCCCCGCCGATCACGCGCAGGAAAATATAGGAAATACGTATCGTTTTTGTACGCAGCATCCGGCGCCCAGAGTTGGCGACTCACCCAGGGAATATCGGATACGCGCAATGCAACGCCATGGTCGGTGACCGGGCCTGTGGCCTGTTCCATTGAAAAAACGTGGTAGTCCACCATGTTGTATGCATCCGCATCACCGGCGTGGGTACCGTCGTCGTCCTGATCGTGCGACGGATAGATATACAGTTTTCCATCGAACACATGTGCAGACGGGTCGGCGGTATATATTCCGTCTATCAGCGGCTTCTTCGGCGGTCTGCCGTATCCGGGTTTGCCCGGAAGCAGACACGAGGCTGAACAAAAGCCGACAACGAGTAGTAGAATGGTTTTTAAATGGGCCCGGTATATCGAAAAGTCCGCCACGTTCACCTCGTGTTATTTGTTGTCGATTTGAATTCCCCGGCGCTGTAACAGGGTGCCTTCCGCGAGGAAGAACTGTATCTTCGCAATCTGGTAGCTCACACGCGCCTTCACTTCGGCGATTTCGCTTTCCAGCAGGTCCCGCTCCGCCTGAATGACTGCCAATGCGGGCGCCGTGCCGGCGTCGAACTTCGCCTGTTGAGAAGCAACCGATTGCGCGCTGAATGTTCTCGACTCAGCGGTGACCTGGGTTTGTTGGTATGCCCGATTCAGTTCTGCGTAGGCAACGCGAACGTCGTATTCCACCGTTACGCGCAAGTTTTCAATGGACTGCTCCGCCGATGTACGCTCGAGAACCGCGATTTTTTGCTTCGCTTTGGCGGCGCGGTTTCCCAGATGACGAGAAAACCGGAGACCTGCCGTCACATCGTATGTGTTGTTCCCGATACTGGAAAAACTGCCGCCGAACGAATCGGCATACCCGGTTTTTCCAAGGTCGATAAACAATTCCAATTTGGGAAGTACACCGTTCCTGGTCACTGATACTTCCAATGTTCCCTTTTTTAAGCGGGCTTCGGCCTCCTGAAGCTCCGGGCGAATTTGGGTCGCAAGTGCGATGCTGTCCGCCAACTGCACGTCAATGGGTTCAGGGACGGGAATGGATGCGATTGCCGAAACGGTTTCCTGTTGTTTCATTGCACGGGGAGATATTAGTTGCACGAGCTTTATTCGAACGGCTTCCCGCTCACTTTGTGCATCAATGAGCCCTTGTTTTCTACGCGCCACTTCTGCTTCCGCCTGTGCAATATCGTTTTTGGGCAAAGCGCCGACGGCCACACGTTCTCTGGCATCGGTCAGCTTTGCCACAGCCACGTCGAGCGATTTTTCAAACACTGCAATTTCTTCTGCCGCGGCGACCAGTTTCCAATAAGTGGTTTCTATTTCAGCGACAAGCGTTTCAACAAATCCAGTCAGTTCATGGCGACTGGCCAATGTTTCCAATTCAGCCTGATGAATGCCGGCCAGATTCGATTTCATTCCAAAACCGCGCAGAAGCTGCTGGGTTACGGAGAGACCCAATCGAGACGAATATTGCACTGTTGTGCGACTGGAATCATTTCGCGCTGAAGAGAGTTTGGCGGTTACTTCGGTTCCCACGGGGGTACGTTGTCGGATACCCGCTTCGCCTTCGGTCTGTTTCACCTCCACGTCAAATTGTTGCCCGGTGGAACGGGACACCTCTGACGTGTTTTGTCGGCTGTGCTGCAGCTCTGCAAACAGCTCCGGGTCGTACTGTCCATGTTCCAATTGCTCAAAGGCGCCGGCGATGATGGGGTTTTGAGACATTACCAGCAGCTCCGGGTTGTTCTGCAGTCCCAGGAAAACTGCGTGTTCTACGGTGAGTCGTCTCAACTGGGCGGTATCATCGGTTTCTTTGGCGAAAACGACTGACGCGATAGTCGAGGCCGACATCAACAGTAAGATGACGGCTCCGGAACGGCTTTTCAGAAAATGACGACAGAACTGAGTCATGAATGTGTCTCGTTTCTCCTCACTTGTTTGAAGTACACCACCCGATACAGCAGTGGAATGACTATCAACGTGATAAACGTGGAACTGAGCAACCCGCCGATTACCGCGCGAGCCATCGGCGCCTGTGCATCCGCACCTTCGCCGATGCCGAGGGCCAAGGGCAGGAGTCCGAGTACGGTGGTGAGTGATGTCATTAATATCGGTCTGAGCCTTCGCCTGGATGCTTCAATAATTGCCTCCTCCAGTGCCATACCTTCTGCAGTCAGTTTTCCGGTTTGATCCACCAGCAAAATCGCGTTGTTTACCACAATGCCGCCCAGCATGATGCATCCGATAGCGGACTGAAGATTCAGCGTGGTATCAGTTGCCCATAGTGTAAACAGTACGCCGATTGCGGCAAGGGGCGTGGACCACATCACTATCATGGGTTTGAAAAAGCTTTCATATTGCGCCGCAAGCACCATGAATACCAGCAGCAGAGACAGCAACAGTGCCCATGTGAGCTGATGAAAGGATTTCTGCTGTTCCTCGAAATTGCCTCCCAGAATGAATTCGAAACTGTCGGGCTTGGGGATGCTGCGAAGCTTCTTTTCAATATCTCCGGCAACCGAACCCAAATCTCGTCCGCTCACATTCGCCGATACAGTCACATTCCGCTGCTGATCTTTTCGGGTAATGGAAATCGGCGCGCGGCTGGATACGGTTGTTACAAAGTTCGACAGTGGTACATTCTGCCCGGTGGCGTTTTTCACATTCAGGTTCAATACTTCGGAGAGCGTGCGCTGTCGGGCATTTTTCAACTGCACCAGTATGCGGTAGGAGTTTCCTTCTTGCCTGAAATTTCCCGCGCGGGACCCGGCGATGGCGGTTTCGACGGCCCGAGTGATGTCTTTGGGCGTGAAACCGAGATTGGCCACCTTTGCCCGGTCGATTCGGATTTCCTGTTGCGGGGAGTTGGATTCATAGCTGCTGTCCACGTCTGTTACACCGTTCACGTGTTCAATAGCCTCTGTTACCTCTTCCGACAACGCATGCAGTACATCGAGATTGAACCCGCGAATCTCCACGTTGATTTTCTCGGTACCGCCGAACAAACGCTCCAGCAGAAACTGCCCCTGGGGAGCGCGGGTTCGAATTTTCATGCCTGCGACTTTCCCCTGTAGTTTTTTTCGGAGCGCGTCGGCAATTTCAGTATTTGAGCGGGTTCGCTGCGAAGCGGGAACCAATGACATTCGAATTTGACCCACGTTCTGTCTCACACTCACGACGGTAGACACCGCCTCGGGAACGGCGGGATACACAATGGCTTCCATTTGTCGCGTCTGTTTGTCCACCAGGTCGAGTCTGGTGCCGATTTCCATTTCTCCTTCGATGCGCACCTCGCCTTCGTCGCTCGGCGGCAGGAATTCAGTGCCGATGAATGGCGTTAAAAACAGCGAACCGATGAACAACAACAGGGTGGCCGATAGAAAACGCCATTTCCTTTTCAGGGTAAACTGCAGTAGCCGAATATACGTGTTGTTCAACCGGCTGAACTGCTGTTTGGCAAACTGTTTCAATTTATCTGAAGCGTCGTCGGTGTTGTCAGACGGGACTGCGTTTTTCCAGAATCGCGATGTGAGCATGGGAACCAGTGATATGGCCACCAGTAGCGAGCAAAGCAGCGAAAAGGCAATCACATATGCCAGTTCGCGAAACAGCATGCTGGAAATCCCCTCAATGAAGGCGATGGGTAGAAAAATAACCACTGTGGTAACGGTACTGGCCAAAATAGCGGGAACCACCTCCTGGGCCCCCCGGGATGCGGCAATGCTCGGGATGTCTCCGCATTCCTCCCGACGTCGAAAGATGTTTTCAAGCACCACAATAGAACTGTCCACCATCATTCCCACACCCAGCGCCAGCCCGCCGAGGGTCATGAGGTTGATGGTGAACCCCGCGAAATAGATCAGCGCAAATGTTGAGATAATAGAGATCGGAATCGAGAACGAAATGATCAGTGTGCTTCTGAAACTGCGCAGAAAAAACAGCAAAATAACTATTGCCAGACCGCCGCCGTACAACACGGAATGGGCCACGTTTCGAATGGAACGTTCGATAAAGTTACCCTGATTGATGACCGGAACAATGTGAATCTGGGGGAACTCCGAATTGAGTTGTTCGATGGTGCTCAGAATTTGTCTGGATACTTCAACCGTGTTGGCCGATGACTGTTTTCGAATGGCAATTCGAATTCCTTTTTCGTTGTTGATGCGAATAATCCGCGTCTGTTCCTCGTAGGTGTCTTTCACTTCTGCCACATCGCCGACCCGAACCGGCGCACCGTTGCGCATGGTGAGCACAGTGTTGCGTATTTCGTCCAAATTGGCGAACTGAGCGGGCGCCCGCAGGGAAACTTCGTAGCGGCCTTCTTCGATTTGTCCGGCGGGGAGGTCGATATTGGCGTCTTTTAACGCTGTGGTGATTTCGACCAGCGACAGCCCCAGCGCACTGACCCGTTCGGGGTTGATTTCCATTCGCACTTCACGGGGAAATCCACCCCACAAATCCACCTGCGCCACCCCGGGAATCCGTGTGAACCGGTATCGGATGCGATCTTCAATTAGTTGCGTCAGCTCCACCGGGTCGAGCGGGCTGGAAATGCCGATAAGCACAATCGGAAACGTATCGATGCTGTACTTGGCAATGCGGGGTCGGACAATGTCATCAGGAAATTCGTTGATTTCATTTTCGACCGTGCTGCGTAAGTCCATGGTTGCGGAGTCCAGGTTGGTACCCCACACGAATGTGACATTTACACTGCTGCGGCCTTCCTCCGAGACAGAGCGTATTTCCTCGACGCCGGGAACGGTGGCCACGATTTCTTCCATGATTTGGGTGACCAGTCGTTCCATCACCTCCGGGCTGGCGCCGGGATATTCGGTTCGGATGGATGCGGTGGGCATCTCGATGCTCGGGAGCAGATCAATCTGCAAGCGCGCGAGAGATACGCCGCCGATCACAACGATGAACAACATGAACATTGCGGTGAATACCGGCCGTCGAACGCTGAATTCCGGAATGTTCATTCTAGGGTGCTTCCCGCTTTGATTCAGGTGTTCGCGTTTCAGAAGACGCTTCGCTGATAGAGACCCGAGAGCCGTCTTTGACTAGCTGCTGCCCCAGAATGACAACTTGTCCGGTCAGATCGGTTCCGGTGACTTCAACGTTGTCTCCATGTTGAATGCCCACCGTCACGCTGCGCCACCGGACGATTTTGGTCCCGGGCTTGACAATAAAAATTCCCTGTGTGTCATCACGGGTGACGATGGCGTCTGTGGGTACGATGACCACCGATGCCGCGGTATCCACTTTCACATCCGCGCGCACGAACATGCCCGGTTTCAGACGTCCGGTTTCATTCGGAATGGTCACCTCAACCCGGGCCTGTCTGGAACTGTCCTGGAACACCGGCGCGATTCTCGCGATTGTACCGGTTTCGGGGGTGTCGGGGTAGGCATCGGTGTGGAGTGTAACCGATTGCCCGATGTGCAGGCTGCCATAGTCTTTTTCAGGTACGAAAAAGATGGCATTGATCGGTTTCAGTTCGACAATGCGCAACAGCGGGGTGTTCGCCTGAACGACTTCACCTTCGTCTACAAACCGCTCGGCAACGACTCGCGGGGTTTTCGCATCCGACCAGACGGCGTCTACGACGGCATAGCCCAATTGGATATTAGATGTTTTCAATTCAGCCTTCGCGCGCACCACCTGGGCCTCCAGCACCGCCACTTTTGCCTGTTTGGCGAGCAAATCGCTTTGAGACGAATCCAGTTCGGCTGCCGACGCCACACCTTTTTCGCTCAGTGTTTTGGTGCGCTCCATGGAACGTTCGGTGATGGTGAGTAGATTTTGCGCCTCCATCAGATTTGCCTGCGCCACCAACAAGTCCGCCCGTGCCTGCTCCTTTGCCTGTTTGTATTCTGCGTCGTCAATGATGACCACTTTCTGCCCGGGTTGAACTTCGTCGCCGATGTCCACCAACACCGATTTCACCCGACCGCCGATTTTGGATGCGACCACAAAGGAGGCACTTGCTTCCAGCGAACCGCTGAATACGCGATAGGCATCGATGGAACCCCGTTCGATGGGAGCGACCATGACCGGTGCAATCGGATTTTTTTGTCGTTGCGGCGCACCGCTTTCAGAGCCGCATGAAAATTGAAGCAATCCAATAATAATTAATCCCACTGGAAGCAGGTGTCGATTTCGTGTGGCAGTCCGTCGAGTGTCAGTCATGCTCCTATTTAAATCATTCATTAAGAAAAATGAACATCTCAAACGAACATTCTATTTCATATCAAACAATATGACGTTATTCGGCGGATGCCGCATATCGGGCGGGAATGAATCGGAACGACTGTATTCGCGCCAGTTCTCCGTCGCCTCCCACCACCCGCAGGTATACATCATGACTGCCGACGGCGCTCATATCGCAGGTAACGGTTTCAAAGGAATCCAGCGCGCCGGTGTTTGGAATTTCACAAATGGCAGCCAACTGTCCACCGGCCAATGGGTTCAGCCACACCTGAATACTTACTCCGTCAGACGCACTCGCTGCCGACACTTCCACTCCGCTTGCGCGAATGCCGACGCCGTCTGCGTCTTCGGTACCCAAATCGACACTACCGTAGAGCGCCCAATCGGTATGTTGAAAATCACCGAGAATCATTCCATCGAGGATTTCGGTTCCCTTCCGATTGTCGGGCTCGCCCGCTGGAATTAAAGTGAATCCATCGCGGTAAGCGAACGAGTCAAAGTCTGCATTTTTGCCGGTTGCAAACACGCCGGATTGGTTTCCCACCCAACCGGCTTCTTCGCCGACCGTGTCGAAGTTGTCAAGGTCTCTCACATCGAATGCCTCTCCCACCTGAGTCCAGCTGATTCGGTCTGTGCTGTACCATCCGGTTACGCTATGTTCGATTTGATCCATTTTCAGCCAAATCGTATTGACGGCAGGCGCGTTCACATCAAATTGGTTCTCGCGATAGGCAAATCGAATTTTGTCGCCGCTGTCGAACACCCTGGACATCGATACCTGTATGGCATTGTTGGCAGTGCCGGTACGAATACCGGCCTCCTGCCCCGCAGCTTCCGGAACAAATTCCATGCGGGCCACCATGGCGCTCGGGTGTGGTACGCTTTTCTGTACGATGTACATCGGGGCAGCGCCGTCCGGTTTGACGCGCAACCATCCGGGCCTCTCCGTTACCGAATATCGCGTTGCGGGGGTGTATCCGTAGAACGTCCAATGGGGGCCCAGTACGCCTGCCGAGAAGTCGTCATTCACCGGTTTGAGCCACGGAATGCCGCCGCTCTCCAATTGGGGGGCTGTGGCAACCAGCGGGGCCGGATCGATAGCGGGAACATCGTTTGCATCCCAGGTGACCCGGCTGAGCAATCCCTGACGCCCCAGACCGCGCCATGTCGAACAGTCATATGAGTGGTACACTGTCCACCAGGTGCCGTCCGCCAGTTGAATCGGTGCGGCGCTGTGCTGAGAACCGCTGAACGGCGCCGGCGCATCAAGTACGGTTCCCAGACTTTCCCAGTCCGATTCCACATCGCTGAGTGTTGAAGAGCGCCAGGCGGATTCGGTTCCGCCGCAGGCGGTGTGCGTGGATGCGAAATAGTAGTAGACGCCGTCTTTTTTTATCATCGTGGGGCCTTCGGCCCAATCGGGGCACATCTGGTCGGCAAAGAAAGTGACGTCAATCAGCGGATCTGTCAACTGCCCGTCGTCGCCGATGGTCCAAAGGGCGTTGTAGGCATCTTCGCACACATTGCGTTTTACCAGCAGGTACGTACTGCCGTCATCATCTACAAAAACGGAATCATCGTATCCGTTGTCTCCGTTCACTTTGACCGGATCCTCCCAGGGCCCTTCCAGACGGGTTGCGCGAGCATAGTATTGGCCGTAGTTCACTGCAAAATACACCCAGTAGTATCCACCGAATTTGCGAATGAATCCGCCCCAGGTACCTCCGCCGGGGTGGGAAACGCTGTTCAGTTGCAACCAGTCGGCTCGTACCACGCGGGAAATGCGTTCCCAATGAACCAAATCTTTGGAATGCAGAATTTCCACATGGGGAGCCATATGAAAGGACGAACCAAGCACGTAAAAATCATTGCCGTCCACGAAAAGATTCATATCCGGGTGGTCGCCGGGCATAACCGGATTGGAATAGGTGGGCGCAATCGCCTCTCCCCATCCTTCGGCGACAGATGTGCCGGGGGTTCGCACTCGGCCGTTTTCATCAATCACCAACCCGCCGGAAATGGTTCCTTCCGGAAGCGGTTCCAGGCCACAAAAGGCAAGGCATTCCACATCGTCACAGTCCACCGCGCCGTCGCTGTCATTGTCGAGCGAGTCGGCACACATTCCTTCTGTATTTTCGGTGGGAGCGCTGTTTGAGTTGCTTGAATCACTGCATCCTGCAAACAGCAGCAACATTACGATTACAAAATAGATTTTCATATTAATGGGCTCCTACAATTTTGGCGGCCGGGAAAAGCGGCGCCGGCAATTAATCGCTATAGGTGTACCAGAATCCCTGCACACCGAGTGTGTTGGTGCAGCCGTCCACCCAATTGCTTTCATTACTCAAAAGTCTCACGGAATCGGAAGCGCAGGAGGTGTCGGTATCGGTGTCGGTGTCAGTGTCAGCGACAGCGGTGTCCGTTTCGGTATCCGGTTCAACTGCGCTGTCGGTATTCGTGTCGGAATCGGTGTCGTCGGTGTCGGAAACGCCGGCAATCCCGGCAATCAACGAAACGTTCTCGATACAGAAAGCGAACTCTTCAATACTGCCCAGTTGGGCTGCCACCTGGAACTGCACGCTTAGAATGCGCCCCGGCTGAATGGTGGGGCGTTCTGCTTCGCTCTGGTACCATACTTTCGCTTCGGTAAACAGATAGTCGGCGGCATCCGTTGTTTCCACGATGTGATACGAGTTGTCTTCGTCGGTAATATCATCTTCGAAGTTAACCCACAGCGCCGTGGGCAGGGTACCGCTGAAGGTGACATTCACACCGGCGAAGTCGGAGAGATCGGTGGGACATTCTTCGAGCGCAATCTTGGTATTGGAGGCGTTCTGGTCGGGCTGACACAGATTCACGCCCACACCTGCACCCCAATGGTCCGCCCAGTCATCGTTGCTGGCCGGTCCAACGACGACGCCCTCTACGCAAATGCGACCGTTGTCATTCGTCATTGTGATGTCCGATGTGGTGGGATTGGTGTCCACGCCGGTGTCCTTTTCGCTGTCTTCGGGACCTGCTTCTGAATCGGATTCCGAGTCGCTTCCTGCAAACGGATCCACACAAATGTTCTGCTCGCAGGTGAGACCGGCATTGCACATGCTTTCCACGCATTCGCACCCGACCGTTCCGACCAGGCAGCCGCTCCCGTTGTCGGCTGAGGAGTCGTCTTTGCATCCTGAAAGGAGCATTCCCGCGATGAGTATTAGGTATGTACTGACAGATATCTTTTTCATGCGTTTTCTCCAGTAAAAAACTTTGTTAATAAACTTTACTTTGTGTCAGCATATCTCGGAACGGCAAGAGTTACAAGCGCAGAATAAGACCTATAAGACCTATAGGACCTATACTATAAGTCCCATAAGTCCCATAAGACCTATATATAAGACCCATAGGACCTATAAGACCTATATATAAGACCTATAGGACCTATATATAAGACCTATAGGACCTATAAGACCTATA
>JAFGXQ010000036.1 GCA_016936575.1 Deltaproteobacteria bacterium | reverse complement strand
GGAATCGGCTCTCTGTACACAATCATATACTATGTAGCAACCGCGTTAACTGTATGGAGATATCCCAATTACGTGCATCATCGGACTTCTTCGGTAACGCACCACGCAGCATGCTGGGTACGCGGCTTTTTCAGAAAAATCTTTTATTCCATTCGCGAAAAGCGGTTCATAAACGAATTGACCGGCGTGTGGTCAAACAAGTATTTTCTCTTTCCGCTCCAGGTTCACAACGACTTTCAATTCAAGCATGCAAAGTACGAGACAATTGAAGATTGCATTGAAGAAGTGTTTGATTCCTTTTCCAGGGAAGCCCCCAAAGACAACATGTTGGTAATAAAACACCATCCCGCCGATCGCCCATACAAAAACTACACCGGGCTTATCCACAAGCTGGCCACAAAGTACCAGATGCAGGACCGCGTTCTATATATTCACGACCTGCACCTGCCCACACTGCTGCAGCACGCCAGAGGAACCATTCTCATGAACAGCACCGTCGGGTTGTCATCGATTCATCACCAGACCGCAGTAAAAGTGTTGGGGAATTCCATTTATAAAATTGATGGACTGACCCACAATGGAACCATGTCCGAATTCTGGAATTCTCCAGGTGAACCCGATATGACCCTGTACCACCATTTTCGGGGATGGATTGAACACAACAATCAGTTCAACGGTAACTTCTCCAAAAAACTCAAAAAAACCAAATACGTATCAGGCGTTCTCTGGGATTTGGAATAAGCGCTTGTCGCCACGGAAAGAAATTCACTTTGGGTTTAAAGGAAACACGGCATAAATGACTGCTCAGAAAAAACGCACGGTACTTGTCACAGGCGGCGCTGGATACATCGGTTCTCATGTATGCAAAGAACTGCACCATCAGGGGTATACGCCGGTCACATACGACAATATGTCCAAAGGGCACCAATGGGCTGTAAAATGGGGGCCACTCGTAGAAGGTGACCTGCACGATAGCAAGACGCTGCAACAGGCGTTCGATACCTATCAACCGATTGCGGTGATGCACTTTGCCGCGAGTATCGAGGTGGGCGAATCCGTTGAAGCACCTATCAAATATTATCGCAACAACGTCGGTGGTTCGTTGAATCTGTTACAAATCATGTTGGAGAACAACTGTAAGCAAATTGTGTTCTCCAGCACCGCAGCCACATACGGAGCACCGCAAACTGAACTGATTGATGAAACGCATCCGCAGAACCCGATTAACCCCTATGGCGCATCGAAACTGATGGTCGAAAGAATCATCCGAGACTGCTGTCTTTCCGACCAGTTGCGATTTGTTTTTCTTCGGTACTTCAACGCGTGCGGCGCCGACAGCGATGTCGAAATCGGCGAATCGCACACCCCCGAAACCCACTTGATTCCGATTGTCATGCAAGCCGCTGCAGGTGATCGCGAAAAACTGTATATCTTCGGGGATGATTATCATACCCCCGACGGCACCTGTCTTCGAGACTACATTCACGTGGAAGATTTGGCAGCCGCGCACATTCTCGCGCTGGAATCGCTGCTTTCCGGGGCAACGTCAAATGAATTTAATCTCGGCACCGGACAAGGGTACTCTGTTCGAGAAATCATCCAAGCGGCAGAAAAAGTCGTCGGCCACGCCATTCCCTATGAAGTTCATGCCAAAAGAGCGGGTGATCCGCCCGTATTGGTTGCCTCCTCAAAAAAAGCGGAACAACAATTGAATTGGTCGCCTCAGAAAAACCTGACAGAAATACTCACCAGTGCGTGGCGGTGGTATCAGAAACAAACGTAGGCGTACTGACGGTCTACCGATGCAGGATATGACCTTTGTTCTTGCGATAGAAAACCACCCATCGATACGAAGCAAAATATGCGATCACACCGAATATGAGAGCCAATATCGCCGAACCCACCCATAGCGGAATAAACACATCCGCACCCATATTTAACAGGCTGTAAATACTGGCCTTTACCGCACCCCAGTCCCAATTGGATGCTTTCACCATTTCACCACCGAATTCTTCCCACGATACCCGGCGATGCGAAAAGAAAAGCGTGCCGAACTGATAGTTCAGCCAGTACAACGGGATGAAGGTAATTGGATTGCTTATCCACACGCCGGCCAATGCCGCCTTAAGATTGCCCCGAAGCGGCAATGCAAACAGCGTGACCACCGCCATCTGAATTCCCATTATCGGAAGAAAGCCGATAAAAATTCCCAACGCCATCCCCAACGCAATCTTGTGTGGAGAATCTTTGTCACGTAAAATTTCCCAAAGTTTTCCGGTAATCTTTTTCAGTAGGCGAGATTTCGTCTGGACGGTTCCGATATTTTTATTAGGTACAGGTTCTGTCAATTGAGTCACCGAATTCATTCGAAGCAGTTTACTTAGGAAGTAGTACAGGTCAAAGCGAAAAACATCATTTTTCACATTCAGAGCGATAGTATCCTAAATGGTTCCTTTAAAAACCGGTGCAGGTGCTTTGCTGTCCAGATCTCGACTGATGCGGTATGCACGGTCGGCAATTTTGCCAAAATCGATCTGTTGCAGGGGCTTTAGAAACACTTCGTCGATGCCCGCATCTTTAAACCCCGCGTATACTACGGGTTGGCTGTCCGCTGTAATGCCCATAATTCGGCTTTTGGTAAGCAGCGGGGAATTCCTCTTTTCCAGTTCGTTCACCAGCAAAGGCCCATTTTTTCCAGGCAGATGAAAGTCCAATAAAATCAGATCAGCAATATCGGCAGGCGAATCGACATGCGGATTCTGATCGACTGCATGAAGGAAATCCTCGACCGAAGCAAATCCATTTACAACACAGTTGTAATTGGCCCGCAATACTCTGGCCACAGCGCGGGTCAAATCCCGATCATCATCGATAATCGCTATCGCCGGCGCGCGAAGAACTTCCGATTTTTCCTTTTTCATTACTAAGTCTGCGCCCATATTCGTTTCCTGACGTCTTTTCACTCGAGAACGAATTGCTCCGTTCTGTTGTACCATGTTCCCTCCGCGGACCGGAGCAATTTTTGAATAATCACCCGATTCCACATGAAAATTCCTTCAACTCTCTGATTTTTCCTAAACCATTTTCGTGCATTGACCGATAATACAAATAGGAGAAAAAACTCACAGCAGGTGATATCGTGAAACTCTCGGGACATATGGAAGAAACCAAAATCAGTTACAAAGCGGTTGACCCGCGTTGCAACATAAATGTGCGCGAGCTGAACCGACATAAAGCGGCGAGACGATTGATTACCAACAATAAACGAAAAGTGTCTTCCGCGGGGCTTGTGGTACAGGCGCCTTCCGATATTGCCGCCGGGGCACTGGTAGAAATTGACTTGAGTTTTCCCGGAATTCCCCTGATATACCGCTCCCGTGGAGTAGTGGATTGGCTGGACACGGCGGCCGGAAAAATAGGGGTTCTGGTTTTCGGCATGGACAAAGTCGACCCGAACGCCATACCTGAACCAGAGGCCCCACTGCCGCAGGAACCGATACCTGAGGAATTACCTCCTCCGCAGCAGGCGCCCGCAATGGAACCTGAAGCACCGCCTCAAGCCCCCGAACCGATGCCGCAACCGGTTGAATCACAACCCACGGTTGCGCAGCAGGCGCTGAAAGAAAAAATTCCCGGTATGCAGATGCCCGACGATGAAGACGTGGCGGAACTGTTCAGCGGCCTGGTGGATGCGGACGTCGATGTCAGTATCAATGACGACAAACCAATCAAATCGAAGCGATTTGCTGTTGTCGGTGAGTATCAGAATGACAGCGGCGCTCCCGTGCTGCTGATGGTGGCAGATGTGGCGTTGGTAAACTTTCTGGGATCAGCCCTGGTCATGCTTCCCAAAGACGAGGCAGAAAACGCCAACAAAAACGGTACGATTTCCGACGAAATACAGGAAAGTTTTCAGGAAATCTGCAACATCTCTTCGAGTCTCATCAATGACGCGGGAAATCAGCACGTCCGATTCGAAAAGATGTATGTGGTTAAAAACCAGGCCCTGCCGAACAGCATCACCCAGATTATTGACAATCATTCAGCGAAAACTGACTTCACCGTATCTATTCCCGGATACGGTTCCGGCCGTCTGGCCCTGATTGACGCCACCTGGAAATAAACAGAATTATCCGGACTACTTTTTTAGAACAGAGCGAACGGTTTCTGACAGTTGCGCCAAGCGGAACGGTTTCTGAAGATACCCACGCGCGCCCTGTTCCGTCAGTATACGGGCTTTATCGTTGTCACTATAGCCCGAAGACACCAGCACATTCGCATCTGGATTCACTTTGCGGATTTTGGAAAAAACTTCAACCCCGTCCATTTCGGGCATCATCATGTCCAGTACAATCAAATCGATGTGTTCCCAGTGATGCTCATAATACTCGATTGCCTCTGCGCCGCTGCGCATACTGGTTACATCATAATTCAATCTTTTGAGCATTTCCTCTGTCGCCGCGCAAACCACTTCTTCGTCATCTACAAGCAAGATATGCATTTTTCTGCTCTGCCCCCTCTGCGTGTGACCACCTGAATGAACGGCCCGCTCCCGCTTTTCAGCGGACAGCTCGTTCGTCAGAAAAACAGAATGCCCTTTTGACAGCATTGTCCATTTCTCGGTCAGCGAAACAATGATTTTCGCTGATTCTGAAATTTTTGCAACCTTATTTGTAATGTCGTAGTGCACGTCGGACATGCGTGAAATCAAATCTGACAATGCAACAATGGCAGCCAGTTGGTTATTGATGTCATGCACAATTGACTCGCTCGAATCCAGCAGAGACTCCAAGTGAATCAGCTTCGTTTTCGATGCGTTCAGGAAATCTATATCAAACCCGGGGCTGCCCGAATTGATGCGGCCGACATCTATCGTTTCTTTTGCCAAAGTGATGCTCCATTTACTTCTTTATAAAAAGTAACGCACAAAAATACCGTTTCTTTAGCTTTAATTCAGCATCTTGCTATGATTTTTCCATATTGTCCGCAAAATCCAACAGCGGAGTTTAAAAAATGCAATGAAAATTAAAAAATCACACGGTGAGACACATCGATGCCGTCGGCCGCATACAAATTACATGTAAATAAAAACCAGACGCCGAATGGTTCAATCAGGATTGGGCGTGAAAAAAACCTCATGAATGGCATTCATGGCCGGAACGGCATCGGCTTTGTATATCACCATTGAAATGTTTCGCTCGCTCGACCCCTGAGCAATGGACACAACGTTCACCCCGGCGCTTCCGAGAGAACCAAACACCATTCCTGAAATCCCAGGTTGCCGGCGCATATTCTCGCCGACAACGGCCAAAACGCACATATCTTTTTCAACCACCGGCGCATCAACCATGTGCGCTTTCATCTCCGGTTCGAATTCCTTTTCAATCGCCAGGACAGCACGTTGTACATCAGAAGACTGAATCGCAAAACAAATCGAATGTTCCGACGAGCCCTGACTGATCATCATCAGATTCACTTCATGCACGGCCATTGCACTAAACAACCTGCCGGCCACACCGAATACCCCAACCATGCCGCTACCCTCAACGCGAATAAACGACACATCATCAATGATGGAAATTCCGGTAATAATCCGATTCGCTTCACCCTGCTCCCCCACCAGCGTGCCCTTGAATTCAGGATGAAACGTATTGCACACTCGCAGCGGAATGTGTTTTTCCTTTACCGGTTGAATCGTCGGAGAATGAAGCACATGCGCACCGAAATGAGACAACTCCATCGCTTCCACATAACTCATCTGCTCAATAGGAGACGCGTTCGCCACATATTCGGGGTTCGCTGTCATTACGCCGTCCACGTCTGTCCAAATCTCCACCACGCCGGCATCCAGCGCGGCGCCGATGATCGCGGCGGTATAGTCCGACCCGTTTCGGCCGAGTGTTGTAATTCGACCGTTTGCTGAACGCGCGACAAATCCGGGCATAATTCGAATGGGCGCATCCATAAAATCCAGTCGGCGCATTCTTTCGTTGGTCGCTCCAAAATCCACTCTCGCCCGACCGAAATGTTCATCAGTCACAATCAAGTCGCGCGTATCTTCAAACCGGGCGTCCAGTCCTTTCTGACGACATGCCGCCGCTATCAGATGCGCACTGCAGAGCTCACCAAACGACATTAACCGATCGAGAACTTTCGCCGACAGCTCCCCCAACGCATACACCCCGTCACAGATACTGCTGAACTCCAGACAAAGCTCCTGAACCAGGTCGGACACATCCCTATCCCCTCTCGCAATCGTACTGACCATGCTCATCTGTCGTTTGCGTAATTTGCTCAGATGGTCTTTATATTCAATTCTTTTGCCTGAAGCCAGTCGGGCGGTTGCGATAATCTCATCGGTCACTCCCCCGGCGGCCGACACCACAACGCATAGCGAAGGATCATCCCTATATGTATTTTGTATCACCGACACTGCCTGATCAACAGCGGGTGCATCCGCCAAAGAACTTCCTCCGAATTTAATGACTCTCATGGCACGCCTCCATTTCAATTTCAGCCAGCCGGTTTCGCGCAATATCCGCCCAGTCCCCCTGCGGTTCCATTGCGAGATAATCTTCCCAGCACCGCGCCGCATCGTTGGGTCGTCCCAAACGGTACTGCGTCATCGCCAAATTGAAATACGCGTCAGCAAACGTGGCATCCAGTTCCACTGCTCTGCGAAATCGTCGTTCCGCTTCAGCCAATCGACCGGTTTCATAATCAAGAAACCCAAGGTTGTATTGCGCTTCCGGTTGTGCTTCATCGATTTCAAGCGCCTTTAAATACAGTGCCCGGGAATCCTCCACCGCACCACGTCGATATCTCAAATTACCAAGATTGGTGTAGGCAGTCGCCAACGTGGGATCCAGCACAATCGCCTGATGATACGCATGCTCCGCGTCATCGAGCGTCTGTTCGTCCTCATCCAGCGCACATGCCTCCAAGTACCACTCAAACGCCGACTTCGCATTTTGCTTCAACGCATAGTCCGGTAGACTGGACACCAGTTCTTCTTCGAGATTCTTCACCGTGAAGTCAATGAGCAGCTGCCCCGAAGACGCCTCAAACTCCCTTCCCTCTTCGGTTACGGTCACCTGACTGGAATCTCCGGCAATACGCAGCCGACTCAATGGATGGGTAGCCTTCGGCAGCAATCGCTGAAGCTGTTCAATCATGGTTCGGGTGCGTTGCAGGCTCACACCGTTATTCAGGAGTGCCAACGCGGATCGAATACTGATCAAATCCTGAAAGGTATAGCACCGCCGCCGCCCCTTGTACCCACCTGGAGAAATGAATTCTGTGCTGTCCCAATACTTCAATCGCCCTTCGGACACATCAAACAGCTTGCACACTTCTTTGCGCGAAAACGTGGCGCTGGTGGTTTCAACAACCACATCGCTGTGATCGCTCTCGTATATTCCTTCACGCAAGTCCCGATGTTCGGGCAATTTTGCGGAGTCCTGCGATTCCTCGCTGACAATCATCTCCCCTTCCTTACCTTTTATGAGACCGCTGAATTTTACAAAAACAACTCGCTTATCATCAGATGTATTCATCAATTCTCCCCACTCCCTGCGTCCTCCACAGGAAGCCGTTGCACGCAACCAAGTACATCAATATCTACCAAAAGCGTCTCCCGTTCAATCGTGAACTCGAGTTCAGTCTTTAGTTCGCCAAGCAAACCATTTAGACACCGCTGCTCCGCCTCCCGTCGGGCCAGTCGCATCACCGCCAACCTGAAATATATTGAATGTTCCAGATGCCTCACTAATTGTTGCGGCCAGTCGCTCCCACGAAACTGCTCCTGCAAGGGGTGCAAATCAATCGTCAACATCGTGCTTCCCGAATACACCGGGCCGTGTTCAAGCTCTGCAGCAACAGTGCCCTCGGAGATCACCGAGGAATGGTGCAGTAGCACTTCATCCGCAATATGCGTCAATCCAATACCGTGCTGGGTACGTATCAGTCTGGGCAATCCGGCTTTTTTCATTTTTTTCAATTCCATGTAGGACATTGTAGTCCAATGTGTTCTACAAAAACAAATAAACGTACAATCAATGTAACCGCAAATCCAACCCTGTGCCGCATTTTCGGGAAGAAATGGAAACCACCGACTAAATGCCGCGAATTACCTGTTCCAGAGTCGAGCAATATGCGTTATGAAGCATCCCAAACGATTAACTTCTTGCTTCAAGACGGAGTGTGACCATGTCGAACCTATGCCCTTGTTGTTCTGAGAAAAATTATGAAGAGTGCTGCGGCCCTTTCATTGAAGGCAAAAAATCCCCGGAAACCGCGTTGGAGCTGATGCGATCGAGATACACCGCTTTCACCAAAGCCGACATCGATTACATCGAAAGCACCCGTCATCCCCAAAGCGAACATGAATTTGACCGCACCGCGACCGCAAAATGGGCCAAAGAATCAAAATGGCTGGGGTTTGAACTGATTCAGGCCGAAGCAGGAGGCCCATCCGATGAAGGAGGAAGTGTCGAATTTATCGCAAAGTACACTGTCGACGGTAAAAAGCAGGACCATCACGAAGTGGCGTTGTTTCAGCGTCACGAGGAAAAATGGTACTTCATGGACGGCGATTTCGTAAAAGGCGAAACCATTCGCAGGGAGAGCCCCAAAGTAGGCAGAAACGAACCTTGCCCCTGCGGAAGCGGTAAAAAATTCAAGAAATGCTGCGGTAAATGAAAAATTTCCCTTAATCATATTTCTCCCTGCCCGATATATTGTAAAAACTTTTCATGTGTACGAAAACGGTGACCTATGGTGCAACTGGCAGAATCCGCATTGGCAGCGCTCAATTGGACGCTGGAATATGAAACCGGCCGACAAAAGGCAGACGACAGCCTGGCCGTTCGAATCGGGGCCATCTCCGGTTTGAAAACCTTTCCGGTAATTGCTCAGAAGGTCATTTCTCTGTTGAGTAAATCCGATTTCACCATCGACGAAATCACCGATACGATTCGCCAGGACCCATCATTGGCCGCCGGGGTGCTCCGGCTCGCCAATTCACCGTTTTATATGTCGACACATCCGATTACATCCCTGGATATCGCATTCATCCGTCTGGGTCGAAATACGGTGCGCGAAGCCATTTTCGCGGTGGCGACAATGCAGATGTTTCCGGACAGCCGCGGTTTGGGCAGGATGATCCGCGACCATTGCGCAGCCGTTGCCGCAATCTCCCACACGCTGTCGGCCCGGCTCCGCATCGGCACACCGGAAATCATGTTTCTGGCCGGACTCATGCACGATATCGGTATCATGTTGCTAATTGATTCCGGAGAGGTCACCTACAATATCGGCAAAGACACGGCGCTGACCGATTCGGAAAGCCTGCGCGCAATTGAAATGGAACAGGTGCTGTTCGACCATGCCATCCTGGGTGCGCAAGTGCTGTCCCGCTGGAAAGTAGGTGCTCCGATACCACAGGTCATCGCGTATCACCACATTCCGGAACTTGCCTGGCAGACTCCCGAAGTCGGGTCTCTGGTGGCGTTGCTTCGAATCGCCGACAAAGTCGAACTGTTTCTGGAGCACCAATACGCGGAACGCACTGAGTTTTTCACCGAATTGTCCACCAGTGAAGAAGGCGAACGTCTTCACCTCACGAACGAAAAACTGATCGAAATATGGAATGAATTGAAAGACTCGCGCCAGAACGCCCTTTCCCTGTTTCCCTAGCGCCGCCCATCCCCTATTGTATTTGACCCGTAAATTGCTACAATGCGGCAATGAAAATCAGGATATTGTGTTTACTATTGTTTGTACCGCCAATTGTGCTCCAGATCTGCGCATGCACAGAATCGGCATCGCCATCACGATTGGCGGAATCCCCCGCCAATATTTACGGTGGGGTAGTGCGAACTGATACGCCTCACGTGGGCGCTCTGCTGAATATCAATACGATTCGCTCATTTTGTACGGCCACGCTGATTTCACCCACATGGGTGATCACCGCCGCGCACTGCCTCAACAACCACACCCCGACAGACGTTTTGTTTTCAAATTCCACAGAAGCCGGCGAATTGGGTACGCCGACCTACTCCGTTCGACAATTTGTTGTTCATCCGGAATATCAGGCGGACTCCTTTGTCAACGATTTGGCGCTCATTGAACTCAATGCCCCGGTAGAAGATGCAACACCGGCAACACTCCCGACAGCGATCAGTGACACCGACATACTGAATGATCCACCGCTCTTTATCGGATATGGCTATGATGAGTACCGGGTAAGCGGTATCCGCAAGGCCGCTGAAATACAGATTGAGTCTGTCGGCAATGCCACATTCACCGGCCGCTACAACGAGGAGTTGGAAACCGGCGCTTGTTTCGGAGATTCAGGAGGTGCGGTAGTGACTTCTCTGACGCCTTACCGGGAGTTGCTGGGGGTGATCAGCAACATTATTTCCACAAGCTCGTCAGATCCGTGTATCGGCGCGTACAACGTCACCCGAATCGATACGTATCTACCCTGGATTACCGCTACGGCGCAACTGTCTCCCGCAAGCTGTGCAGAAAACGAAGCCTATTGTTTCTGCCCCGAGGCGTGCATGCCTTCCGGACAATGCGATAACCGGCAGTGTCAATCGCTTACGTGCGAAAATCTCTACGACTGCATTCTCACCTGTGTACCGGGCGACGGCGCATGCATCAACGATTGCAACATGTCCACAATCGCCGCGGAGCTGACGCTTTATGAAGCGTTTGTATCGTGTGGAGAAACCAACTGCAGCGATGCCGATTCCGATGAGCTGTTCGACTGTCTGTTCACCGACTGCTTCGAACCTTTTCACCAGTGCTTTCGCGCCTCAAACTGCAATTTACTCGGCGGAGACTGCACCGAACAAAGCGCATGTGCCGTCGGCCGTTTCGGGCTGACCGCATGCATTTCGTCGCAGGGTCTTTCGTTGGGGTCACCGTGTACTCAACATGAATCCACCTCCGATTGCGCCGACGGATACATATGTGAAAATCAAGACAACGAGTTCCTGTGCCTCCAACTCTGTCAGTCCGACACAGACTGCGGCAATAGCTTCTGCAGAACCGATGATTTCACCATTCCCGGAGTGTCCAATATGTCTGTTTGCCAACTGGATGTGCCGCATGCCATCCACGAAGGCTGCTCTTTTTTCCCATCGGGCGCAACCATCTCTCCCCGTACGCTGTTCTCCCTATTTCTGTAGCCCTTCTTTTTTTCATCTGCGGTAACACTTTTCGCGTGTTCCGGTGTTTCACCAGCGTCAACCGTTTATGTACACGATGAAGGTTAAACAGAATGATACACATACCCCCATCTCCCAAGTCGTCATCCGTGTGGATACTGTGGGCCGTCTTCGGTTCATTCGCCCTGCACGGCGTACTGTTCGCCGCAGGGACCCAGTATGCGGATGGAAAAGAGCCGCAGCACTACGAAAGCGGAAAAATTGAGTTCACAGCGGCGCCACCGCCACCGGAACCGGAACCGGAGCCCGCACTAACAGAAGCGGAACCACCGAAGCCGGAAGAGCAACCTTTGCCTAAACGAGCACCGAAACCAAATTCAAAAAAATCGGCGCCCTCGCCCCAAACGCCTCCCAAACCGGTTTTCGGTGCGACCGCAGACTCGGTGGGAAACGCCAACAGTGGTGTCGCAATACGCATCGGAAATACACTTGAGGCGGAAATGACGAACGAAGCGCCGCCCAAAAAAGTTCAGCCCCTTGCAGAACCTGAGGTAACGAATAGTGCCGCGCAGGTTACTGCCAAGGAACGAATTGCTCCGGTACCGGTGTACCAATTGTCGAAAGCGCCCACATTCAAATCAAAAGCTGAACCGAGCTACCCGGAGAGTGCGCGGGAAGCGGAATTGGAAGGCGTGGTCGTGCTCGAAGTTCTCATCGATAAAAACGGACGCGTCGTGCAGGTAAAAGTACTGAAAACTCCGGGAGGAGGCCTCGAAGGCGCTGCGATTTCGGCGGTTCGACGCTCTCTCTTTGAGCCGGGTATCGCCGGTGGTAAAGCCGTTCCTGTAAAAATTAAGATTCCTTATCGTTTTGTTCTGGATTCATAAATTCTCCCCCAAAAAAAGGAACACTTTTTCAAATATGAATTGTTCAACACATAACAAACAACGAAATCTTCGGAGGAAAAAATGGTAGATAAATTATTACACATGGCCTTGTTGGGTGGAGAGCCCATTCTGTATGTTCTCATCGCATTAAGTGGTCTGTCTATTGTTGTTGTGCTGGAACGTGCCGTCCACTATGCGAAAAAGCGCACGAATACAGCGCTCTTTACCAGCAAGTTGGTTCCGTTGCTCAACCAGCAGAAAATTGATGCCGCAGTGGATTTGGCGAAAAGCTGTCGCGGATCTGAAGCCGCCGTCGCCCTGGCCGGCCTGCAAAACTTTGACAAGCGCAAATCGGTTGTGGAAGAACTGATGAACGCGGCAGAGCTGGCGGAGCAGCAACAACTCGACAAACGGCTCAATATTCTCGGCACCATCGGCTCCAACGCACCGTTCATCGGGTTGCTGGGAACCGTGCTCGGAATCATCAAAGCATTCAACGACCTCGCGTTCAATGCCGAAGGCGGTGCATCTGTTGTCATGGCCGGTATCGCAGAAGCGCTGGTTGCCACCGCCATCGGACTATTGGTAGCCATCCCCGCCGTCGTATTTTTTAACTACTTTAAAAACAAACAGAAACAGATCATGACAAACGCATCCAGATTAGAAAACACGATTCTGGCATTTGTCTCCGAAAAAAAAATCACCGCCCTTTCGAAGAAAGCCGCTTAGGATAGTGGTCGAAATATAAAGGAGTTGCATCATGGCAGCGAAAGCCCATTTTCAGGATGAACCCATTACCGAAATCAATGTTGTTCCGCTGGTGGACATTGTTCTTGTGCTGCTCATCATTTTCATGGTGACCGCGAATTTCATGGCAAAACCCGCGATTGACCTGGAGTTACCCAAGGCCGATACCGCAGAAAGCAAAGAACGAAATCAGTTTTCGTTGCTTCTCGGAAAAGACGGTACCGTTGCCGTCGGCGAAAAACGGATAGATGCCGCCGCCGCGCCGATGGAGTTTCAGCGACTGTTTCGGGAATACATGAATGACAAACGACAAAACGCACGGGAAAGCGGAAGTCGATTGAGCGAAAACTCCGCAAAATTGCTTACTCAGCAGGAACTGACCATGATTATTGAAGCCGACAAACAAGTTTCGCATGGTAGAATCATTCACTTCATCGACTTGGCAAGAAAAACCGGAATATACAAATATGCCTTCAACGTCGATGCGCCCGAAAACTAGATCATTGCTGTAGTCATTATCCACTCACCGAGTTTCATTTTACCCTCCACACATTGCGGACACGGTTAATTTTTCTGCGGGATTGCCGAAAAGAACAATATCACCGGGATTTCCCGCACATGAGGAAAAATGAAAAAGCTGCAAAAACAAATTCTGGTCATCGACGACGAGCAATCTGTCCTGTTGAGCATCGCGTCTTTCCTGGAAGACCTGGACTACATTGTGTATACCGCCGAAAACGGAAAAGAGGGTTTGAACCTGTTTTTTCAACACGAACCGGACATGGTGCTGGTAGATTTATATATGCCCGGCGTAAGTGGAGAGGATGTCATTGAAAAGGTACATCAAATTTCACCCCACACGCCGATTATCGTTATTTCCGGAACCGGTGTTATTAACGAAGCAATTGATACGCTGCGCCGCGGTGCTTGGGATTTTCTGTCAAAACCGCTGAACGAAATGCGCTTGCTCACCCATGCCGTTGAAAAGGCGTTTGAACGTCAACAACTGCTGGAATCAACTGAAAAGTATCAGCAGAATCTGGAGGAGCAGGTTATCGCTCATACCGAAAAGCTTGTCCTCATCAACGAAGCATTGAAAGTAAGCGAAGAAAAATACCGCAGCTACATTGAAGAATCCCCCGACGCAATCTTCGTCATTAACGCGCAGGGAAAAATCACCAAGGTCAATTCCGCCGCCACAACTCTGACGGGATTTTCAAAAGAGGAACTTCTCGGGACTGCTCCGCATATCAACGCAGATTTCGCGCGACAGCGATGGGGGCACCTGTTCACTCACATTCGCGACATATTAACGAACCATAAGAAAACCGACGAGATCTTATTTGTAACCAAAAATAACGAACTCATCTGGCTGGGTTTCACCGCAGCCCGTATGCCGCAAGGTGACTTTATCGGATTTTTTCGTGATATTACCGAACGAAAAGTTATCGAACAGGAGGGACGAAAACGACAGGAAACCCAGCAGATGCAAAAAGACCTGGCCGCTTGGTTGAGCGTATGTCCGGATCTACAGACAGCCGCCCAGGACATGCTCGGTCAGCTGGCGTGGCTGAATGAAATCGATTGCGGGTCACTGTTTATGGTGTCATCTGACAGCTCACTCAAACTGATTGCGCAACACAACGTGGACGACACATTCTGGGAAATGGTTTCAGGGCGGGTCGTCAATTTCATCGAAAAGAACATCGGCGAATATCCCGACGCCATCTACCTCGTTGGCAAAGATCTGGCTTCGTACAGGGGTGAACACGCGATTCAAAAAGGCATTCAGTTCGCCGGAATCGTTCCCCTCAGATACGGCGGTGAGATAGAAGCCGTTCTGTGTGTGGCATCAAAAAGCACCGCTACAGTCAGCGACATGACCAAAGAAGTCATTGAATCGATCGCCGCACTGACCAGCGTTGCCATCGCGAGATTAGAAGCCGAAAAAGAAATGCGGGAGGCCAAACAGCACGCAGAAGAAGCGAATCGTTTGAAATCGCGCTTCGTATCTAATGTCTCTCACGAGCTGCGAACCCCGCTGAACGGAATCATCGGCTTTTCTGAATTCATAATGGCATCAAAATCAATTGATGAAGTTCATGAAAATGCAAGAACGATTATCAGAGAATCAGAAGTGCTGTTGAATCTAATTAACAGCCTTCTCGATCATGCAAAAATGGAAGAAGGAAAACTGGAACTGAATCCGGAAATCATGAACCTGCACACGCTGCTCGACGAGATTGCCCGTTCTGCGTTTTTACAAGCTCACAAACGAAATCTCAATTTCGACCTTGTACAAGATGAGCAAACACCGAAGTATGTACTTGCCGACTCTCTTCGCATTCGACAGATTCTCAACAATCTGGTATCCAACGCACTGAAATTCACCACCAAAGGCAGCATAACAATTAAAACAGATGTCGTTGAACGAAAGGACAGCGAAAGCACCATCCGCTTTTCGGTTATCGACACCGGAATCGGTATTGCGAAGAACCGCCAGAATGCCATTTTTGACAGTTTCATTCAGGCTGATTCAGGCACCGCCCGCCGATTCGGAGGAACTGGTCTCGGAACAACCATTTCACTCCAGCTGGTAAAATTGATGAACGGAGAAATGGGGCTTGAGAGCGAACTCAACAACGGGAGTGAATTCTGGTTCACGCTGACCCTTCCCACGCCAGCGTATACGATGAGTGAACAGGCGGAAGGCACGTCATCTGTGCGCAATCTGCGCCCCATCGACATGGTATCCGGAACCATTCTGCTCGCCGAAGATTATGTGATTAACCAAAAAGTGATCTGCAATCATCTTGAACAGGAAGGGTTTCATGCGCAAGTAGTGGAAAACGGCAAAGACGCGGTTGAACTGGCAAATGAAAAAACCTTCAGCTTGATTCTGATGGATGTGAACATGCCGATTATGGATGGGATTGAAGCGGCAACCCTCATTCGCACGCACTCGGTGTACAACAAAAACACACCCATTCTATCGCTCACAGCCAGTGCGGAACCGGAAACCCGAGAAGCCTGCCTTCGCGCGGGAATGAACGATGTAATCACCAAGCCGGTCAAACGCTCCACTTTTCTAGGCGCAGTATACAAATGGTTTGTGCCGTTTGATGGCACCACGTTGGCTGGAATCGGCGTCTCCACGTCCTTTGCACCGGAAGACGTTCAGTCGGCGAAAAAAGATAGTTCAGCAATTTCAAGCGAGCCAACTGAAATTACGGAAACCGGCGCCGAATCCACAATTCTGGATTCCACCACGCTGCTCGAACAATTCGGTGGAAACCGACAGCTGGCTCAAACAATGGTCAATCACTTCCGACAGACCGTTGATAAGCAGCTCCTGCAGATGGAGAAAGCCATTTCAACAAAAGATCTGGAGCAGGTTCGCGCAGAAGCGCACAAAATCAAAGGTGGCGCGGGCAGTGTTGCCGCATTCTTGATGATGGAGGTCGCCAAACGGCTGGAAGACGCTGCAAAGGCAGGTGGGCTCAATGATGTCGGTGAAATACTGAAGGAACTGGTTGTTCAATACGACAGGCTCAAAAAAATCGAACTGGAAAAAATATTACAATGAAACATGAGGTACTGAAATGCGCATACTGATCATTGACGATGATTACATCTCTCGAACACAGATCAAAGCACTGATGCTCGGATACGGTGACTGCGACATTGCTCCCAACGGCGAAATCGGACTGATGCTGTTTGACGCGGCACACTGTGAGGATGTTCCGTACAACCTGATCACGGTAGATGTGGATATGCCCGGATTAAGCGGTACCGATGTGGTGAAAGAAATTCGCAGCCGCGAAGACAAACGGTCAGCCTCAACCAACCAGACAGAGGCGAAGGTGATCATGGTATCGGCCATGGACGACGGCAAAAATATCATGGCCTCATTCCGCAAGGGCGCGGAAGGCTACCTGGTAAAACCGATTACCCCCGACAAAATAAAAAAGACGTTCGACGACATCGAGTTGATGAAATAGGTATCGACTATTCCACTTCGGGGTGCATCCATTTTTTTAACACCGGAACCAACGCGAAACATAACAGAGAACAGACAACGGCGGTCGCGGCAATCGTGCCGAAGGTATCTCCATACACATGAACCGTTTCACTAGGCGGCGGAATCAGCATTGATTCCCCTTCCCCGTGGGAGACACCTGTGAGCTGCGCTATCATTCCGGCCAGATAATTCGAGAAGGCGGTCGCCAGAAACCAGGCCCCCATGACCGATGCAACAATCGTCGACGGCGCCAGTTTGGTCACCATCGACAGCCCCACCGGAGACAAACACAATTCACCGGTGGTATGCAGCAAATATCCGACCAGCAACCAGTGTATTGCCACCATACCGCGGGAATCGGCCATGGTTGTACCGTACCACAATGCTGCGAAACCCAGCCCCAGCTGCAGCAGACCCAACGCGAACTTCGCCGGCGTGCTCGGTTCCAATGCGCGGCGCCCCAACCATGTCCACAATGCGGTGAATACCAGACCGAATATCAGTATAAAGATCGGATTCGCCGCCTGAAACAAGGATGCCGGCACCTCTGAACCTCCGATGCCCATGCCTACATGGCCTTCCTGGATTCGCCATTCCTCAATGGGCTTGTCCACCTGCCGCAGTTTCGCCTTTTCCCGCTCCGCTTCCAGGTATGTCAGTGTAATAACGGTATCGTCCTGAAAATAGCCGAGTTGTTCCTGGTTCAATTCAATGGGCGCTGTTTTCCCCACCATATCTTCTGTTACCGTCGTTTCTTCAAAAACCCGGTCCACGTTGCGATCGGTGAAATTGGTTATTGAGCTGCCCGCCTGCTCGAAAAATGACCAGAACAGCATTGAGAAAAACATCAATATCAGAATTACAAACAGCCGATGCCGTTCCACCAGCGCGGAACGGGCGGCTTTGACAATCAACCAAACAAATGCCGCCAGGCCGAATGCCGCCAGAATCCAACCGGTCACCGTGTTTCGTGCCACCAGCAGCATCAGTATGGGAATCGCCAATCCAATACCAATGTACACCGCCCAGTCCGCGCGAACAACGCCCAGTACCTTGCGTTTTGCGGCTTCGGGCGACCTCGCTTCTCCCGCACCTTTGGGAAGACCGCCCCTACCCAATGCCGCAAACGCAACCCCCCCCGCCACCAACAATCCAAGCGATACAAACGAATTCACCACCAGCTGAAACGTATTGCTCTGAAGGGAGATCATCAGCCCGGCAGTGGCAAATGCGAATATCAGAATTAAGAACTGAGCCACTCGGCGGGGCAAAGTAAATACCGCCAACCCAAGCATCATTCCGGCTGTTGCCAATCCGAATCCGTAATGCCACCCAAACATCTCTCCCACATATCCGCATATCAACGGCGACATGGCCGCGCCCAGATTGATTCCCATATAAAACAAAGTAAACCCGCTGTCCCGCCGTTTCGGCATTTCCTCATACAGCTGCCCGACAATGGTTGAAATATTCGGTTTGAAAAATCCGTTGCCGGCGATGAGAAACGCCAGACCGGCCATGAACACCCACTCCATCTCGACGGTCATGAGCAAATGCCCCATTGACATGAGAATACCGCCGATAACCACCGATTTTCTCGCGCCGAGCAGCCGATCGGCCAACATTCCACCGATAAACGGCGTCGCATATACCAGCGCGGTGTAGGCGCCGTAAATGGCATATGCTTTGGAATCGTTGTATCCCAAAAAACCCTTAATCATGTAAAAAACCAGGAGCGAACGCATACCGTAGTATGAAAAACGCTCCCACATCTCGGCAAAAAACAACGTAAACAATCCGCTCGGATGTCCGAAAATCGTTCCCTTAGGTATTGATTTCATCACCTGAATATCTCCTGCACGTAACGAGGACTATACGTTTTATACAACCTGCTGAACGAATGCAAAACATCTTTTGCCGAATAAAATCAAGTGTCTGTCGTCTAATAAAGTTATGACTCGGTTTAGGACGATCTGGGGTTCAAATTCATTTCGCTCTCGCTTACAATACAGGTCAGAGGCAGCAACAGGCAGTCATGAGGCGGAGATAGAATGGTAAAAACACAAACATTGCACAAACTGGTAATGATCGTTCTGGTCGGTTCCGTTTTTACATCGTACCCGAATTCGAATTGTCGGGCACAGAGTATCCGTGAGCTTTCCCAACAGCACGTGGAAGACAGTATCGAGAAAGAGCGGGAAGACAAAAAAAAGGCCAAAGAAAAAGCGGCACAAAAAAAGGCAGAGAAGAAAAAAACAACGCCGACCCCATCGTCATCAAACGCCGCCGATACCCAACAGAAGCCCAAGCCCAAAGCCGCCCCCAAAAAAGAAGCGCAAGGGGAAACCGTCGCTGTCTTTCACCATGACCCGACAGAACCTGTTCCCAAAGAAAAACTGCCCAAACGCGTCATTCACAAATGGCTGAAAATCGACCCCATGGGCGGCATTGCGTATCGGGGATGGATTCCGCAGGACTACCCCACCGTGGAAACCGATATCGCCAACTACTTCACCTGGATGGTGGCGGTGAAAGCCCGTTTCTTCGACATGGTCAGTCTCAAAAAAGGGTACTTCGAATCGAACGGCCTCAGTTCTCCCAGGCATCCATATAAGCAGAATGCGGCCAAGTACGGCAGCTACGGCACCAAGGCGGCGTTTTTTCTGGCCGAACTGGGCATCCCGATTCTCGATGCCTGGGAACCAGTGATACGGTATGAAACCAAAGCATACCAAACCGTCGCGCGTACCAAAGGCGATGCCGAAGTATGTATTGTAGACTATAATTCGAGCGCCGACGATCCCTGCACCGAAAGCGGAACCGAACTCACCGTAATGTCCGCATATGAAACCGCCGTCATCGGTGTGACCTACTACCCGTCCCGGAATCCGTCTCCGGTCGTAGAGGACCGCAAAGGAAAAAAACCACCGTTCACTTTCGGTCTGGGCTATCTGTCATACGTAAAACCCTATCAAATCACCATTGAGGACCTGGTACTGGAAGAGCTGCTGTTCACCGGCCGATTCTACGGCGGCGGTTTGGCTTTCGGCACCAAGCTGGGCGGCGGGGTTAACCGCCCCAAACTCGATATCTGGACACAATTCGGACTCGGCGCAGCCCGTCTTACAAAAGACATGACATTGAATGAACTCGCCCCCGGCAACGACTGGATACTCGGGTATATCCAAGGCAATCTCACCTTCACCTTTCCGTGGGCGCCGTTTAAATTCGCCCCCACACTGCTGATTGTTCCGTCGGTTGAAGCCAGCGGGACCATGTTTCGGTTCATCGAAACCAAACGGGAAGCCGGCGAAGAATACGTTATGCCGTTGGTCAATTGGGACATTGTGTACTGCGCTCAATTGTCCCTGGTTCTTACACTGTAATTTTTTTCTACAGATTCTCACAAAACCGCCGACATGTAACTTATCGGGGCATTATACCCGAAAAAAGGCGCCAGGAACGGCGCGTATATCTCCAGGGAAGGAGCGACAGATGATCATTTCTCAATCCACCGTATCCTTGCAATCCACCCATGAACAAACCAGCGTGTCTCACCGGGAAGAATCATTTAGGGCCTGGGTGGACGGAGACCCGAACAGCGCACGCACAATCGCGCCGGAAGAAGCCACCGAGCTTTCTATTCATCGCATCATCGACGAAGTGCGGCTGAGCGCCGAAAGTTTTTCGCTGGCGCACGGGAATCTCCCCCAAAATAATGAAGGCGTCCCCATGCCCGATGAACACGCGTTAATGCAGCGTCTGAAAAAATGCGCACATGGCCATTGCAAAACCGACAAAAACGCAGATGCCGTTGATGACGATGCCATTATCGGCGACTCCCGCTTGAATCTGATGAAACAAATGGTGGAAATGCTCACCGGCAAAAAAGTACGGGTAGTCGACCCGTCAAAATACACCGAGGACACTTCCTCCTCGGAGGTCGCCGACAAAAACAGCATTGCGCCGCACGCCCCTGACACCGATGCGGTTCGCGCAGAAGCACCGCAAAGAGAGGGTTGGGGAGTGGCATACGACAGTCAGGAAACAATTGTGGAAACCGAACGCACCCGATTTGCAGCGGAGGGCATGGTTCAGACTGCAGACGGAAAAGAAATTTCGTTTGAAGCGGCGTTGCAGATGGAGCGAGAAAATATTTCGGTAACCTCATTTCAGCTCCGGGCGGGCGATGCGAAGCTGGTTGACCCACTGGTACTCAATTTCAACGGCAGCGCCGCACAGCTGACGAATGAAAAAATCGCGTTTGACCTGAATCAGGACGGTATTGATGAATCCATCTCGTTTGTTACAGACGGCAGCGGCTTCCTGGTACTGGACAAAAACAAAGACGGCATCGTGAATGACGGCGGCGAATTGTTCGGCCCGTCCACCGGAAACGGCTTTGCGGAGCTGGCCGACTATGACGACGACCAGAACGGCTGGATTGATGAAGCCGACAGCGTTTACGACGACCTTCGCATCTGGACCGGAGGAACAGCCGGATTTCAACTAGCCAATCTTCAATCAGCCAACGTGGGCGCAATCTATCTGGGCAATGCTGCCACCCCGTTTGAAAATCGGGATGCAACCGGCACGCTCACCGGACAAACCGTTTCCACAGGCATTTTCATCGCCGAGACGGGCCAGGTCGGCACGGTACAACAAATCGACCTGGTTGGATGAGCTCTAGTTGCAAGGCATAACGCGGGCGATGCGGATGGATGTATTGCTGCTTCCGGAACCGGCGTAGGCCACACTGCCGTCTTCGTAGGCTTTCCATGCGCCGAAATCGTGGTCCGGGATGTCGACGGAAAATTCGGCCCCCACCGTGTCACCGCTGGAGGCGCTGCGAATCTGCGCGGCCATTCCGGAACCCGACTCCCAGGAAAGCAGCATGTTGTCGCTCCCGTAACTCACTAAATGCGGATGTCTGGAATCCCCGGCATTCGTAATTGTCTGATCAGATGCACCGTCTGTGAAGTGCTCCAGTCGAATCTGATCTCCCTGGCTCCACGCGGTCCAGTACCCTTCACCGCCGGCCAGCACCAAATCGCCGCCGAACAATGTTCCGTCACATTCGCCTTCCGCTACCGTGCGATATGGATTGGGCTGAGCAATTCGACAGTTGTTGTCTGTCGCACAAACCATTACAAAATGGTCCGTTCGCGGATCCCACACCATGCGGGTTCCCCAACTGTGCGAACAGCCCACTTCAAACGCATCGGGATGGCTTACCGGCTCACCGTCGGAGCCCACCACCTGCATTCGGTCTCCCTCGTGAATATCAACGCAATTGCCGTTGTTCACTGTGATGCCGATGCAGAAATACGCCGCGTAGTTCGACCCGTCAAACGCGATTCGCCCGTGATGCTGGTACCACCACACAAAACGCGCCCCGTTATCATACCCCGCCAAATCGTCATCCAGATTGGTGACCTGGGTTTCCCATTTCACCGTGCCGGCATTGTCAAATCGAACCATCCACATGGTTCTGCACGGACTTGATGTACCGCCGCACAAGGTGCCGTTTCCGCAGTTGTCGGTGCCGCCGTTGGTTGCTTCCCGGGTGAGCAGCACCACACCACCGTCATCATCGGCGTAAATATCTTGCAAATCGACTGCCGGGAAGCTGAACGGCGTTCCCACCAGTTCATCGTTGCAATCAAGGGTCGCCACATACACGGTTTCATCTGTACCGAGCCAAGCCACCCTCGACCCCCCCGAAGCCATGGCAGAAATCATAATCGGAAACGGTTCGGTATCGCCTTCCCAGCCATATCCGCTGACCGGAATTCCCAAATCCACTTCGGTGACAGAAATTTCCGGAGAGGAGCAGTCCCCGACCTGACGGGCGCACTCTCCGACAACGATGGGATCTGCGTCAGAATCGGAGTCGCCATCTGAATCGCCGTCCGAATCGCCATCCGAATCGGAATCACCGTCCCCATCTCCATCCCCATCACTATCTGAATCACCATCTGAACTGCTGTCACCGCCGCCGTCGCTGCAACCGCCGCCCCAGGCCATAACACATACCCCCGACAGAAGAATCGCTAAAAGCACTCGATACATATCACTACCCTCCTTGAAAGAAAACACTACACCGATAGACGAACCCCTGCGCAGAAAAGGCTCATAAAACAAATGAAGACTTTACCGATGTTGAACTTTTCCATGCATCGGGTACGAGGCACTCCCTACTCCGCCACCGAACCCATCTCGCTGCGGCGTAAACCACTTGTCTGGGTGAGAAAAAAACAGTACTACTCGAAGTTTGTAAAGGTATATAACAAAGTTTCCGTGGGAAATGAACGCCGATAAGTTCCGTTCCCCCGGATTCGATAGCGAACAAAAAGGAGATTCTATGAACCCCATCTATTTCTGGATAGTGTGCGCACTGCTCCTTTGCGGCGCATGCGACGATTCCGAAAAAAAAGCGGACGACGCATCGACAGATGATTCCAGTTCAGAAACAGACACCAACTCCGATTCTGACACCGGAGTAGATACCGACACCGATACCAACCCGGATATCACAGACGCCATGTTGGAACGCTCGCTGCTTTCAGTGGGCAACAACTACCGCATGAAGGCGCTGCTTGCGAAGGCGGCTGCCGGTGAGGAAGTCACACTGGCGTACATCGGTGGTTCCATTACCCAGGGATACACCGCCACTGCGGACGAGTCCTATGTATTCGGTTCAGCAGAACTATTCAAGCAGCGTTTTGCCCCGGGAGACGGCAGCAACGTGCATGTTGTGAATGCCGGAATGGGCGGCACGCCCTCTACATTGGGGATGTTGCGATATCAGCGGGATGTATTGGACCAATCTCCCACACCGCCCGACCTGGTCGTAGTGGAATTCGCCGTAAATGACGGTGATGACCCCACCAACGGCGAGGCATACGAAAGTTTGGTACGAAAAATTCTGCAGTCTGAAAACCACCCGGCGGTCATCTTACTGTTCAGCGTTTTCAGATCGCACTGGAACCTGGAAGATCGACTGGCGCCGGTTGGGGAACACTACAACCTCCCGATGATCAGCATCAAAGAAGCGGTGGTTCCCGAACTCGACGCAGGCACCTTCACCCACGATGAGTTCTTCCGCGACGAATATCACCCCAATGAATGGGGATTTCGGGTGATGTCTGAAATCATCGACTACTATTTTGCCACCGTTGCAGAAGCCGCAGCCGACAACGCGGACATCACCATTCCAGATACCGCTGCCATCGGCATTCAGTTCACCGATATTCAACCGGTGGTGCCATCCACGCCCACCGCGGCAGGCACGTTGGAAATCGACCCGGGCAGCTTCATCGATGTGGACGCCGTTCTTCCCTCCATCGAATGGAAGAATGAAAAATATTTCACTGAGAACTGGCAAAAGAAGACCGACGATACCAACACGCCGTTCACATTGACAACTACGTGTAAAAACCTGGTGGTTTCCTACAAAAAAAGTTCTCTGAATTCGTTCGGCACCGCAGAATTCTATGTTGACGGAACCCTGGTGGAATCCGTGCCCGGCTACACCTCGGACGGCTGGAACAACCCGTGGACCATGGTGCTGCTTGACGAAGACGTGTCCGCCGAGCACACCCTTCAAGTCCAAATGGCCGAAGGCAGCGAAACCGACAATTTCACACTGCTGATTTTCGGTTACACGCCCTGATACAGCGTCCTTTCTCACTCATTCCATCTGAAATATTTACGGGAGTTACCCCATCGAAATGGCGTGGCCCACCCAAACATATGTGAAGAGAGACCCCCTGACCGCCATCCTATGTTCTTGCGCTGTGGACGATTGCTGCGGCACCAATTTGATGGCGGATGTGGAGGGAAAATCAGTAAAAAAGTCAGATGTTAGAATGGATATTGCCCGGCTGCGGCGCCATTCATTATTCCATTTAAAACCGTCGAATCCACAACAGTACCACTATTCCGATCAAAGATGGCAAACCCGTTTTCGCCGTTGTATCCGTTGTCCCAAACAATCGGAACCACGCCGTTGTCTTTCGCCACCTTGGTAACGTATTCATAATAGTACCCACGAGACGCTTCGAAGTTGCTTTGCATATCCCCCAGGTTGGCGCGATGAATAGCGCCGTACTCTCCAAGGATTACCGGTACACCGGAATCGACAAATTTTGTTTTTAGATCATGGTAGTACGTATCCATGTACGCTTCTTCACCCCAGGTTGCCGTTCGGGTGCCTCCAGTGGTGTCATACTGATGATAATCGGCTCCCCAGAAATAGAACATATTCCCCCAGGACGCATCCTCGGTCATTTGGCCGAACTGATACGGCTCATACGAATGAACCTCCGCCATTAATCTACCGCTCGTCGGATCATACGGTAGATTCATTGACTGGGCATACTCGCCGCTGCACGAATAGGACTGAACAATTAATGTTCGATACGTATTTTTACCTCCGGTAGAACGAACGGCGTCAACAAAGGTTTGAAGATAGGATTCCAGCACTTCTAAATTTTCAGCGGTTGGGGCAGCCCAATTGATGTTCACCTCGTTGGCGCCGGCAAAAAGCAGGTGTTCGTCATAATCCGCAAAATAATTGGCGATTTGCAGCCAATAGGCCTCTTGCTTTGCATTTACCGCATTCTGCTGCGCATAGGTCGGATTGTTTTCAAGCCACCCCCCGTCCCAGTGGATGTTGATAATCACGTACATGTCATTGTTGTAGCAATAGTCGATAACCTCTTTCACCCTTGCCAGCCAAGCAGGGTCGATTTGATTATTCACAATGTGGCTATCCCAGGCGCACGGAATACGAATCGTATTGAATCCCGCGTCGTTCACGGCGTCTATCAATGACTGCGAAACCAGAGGATTCCCCCAGGCGGTTTCGCCATCGGGCACCTCAAGAGAATTGCCCACATTCCAGCCGGCATACATGGACGCCGCCAACTCGGCAGCCGTGCGCTCCATTCCTGTCATATCGGAATCACTGTCTGTATCCGCATCGCTGTCCGCATCCGTATCTGAGTCCGCGTCAGTGTCCGCATCGGCATCCGTGTCGGAATCCGTGTCGGAATCGGTGTCGGAATCGGCATCTGTGTCAGTGTCCGTGTCGGAGTCGGAGTCGGAGTCGGAGTCGGAGTCAGTGTCTGTGTCGGAGTCAGTGTCTGTGTCGGAGTCAGTGTCTGTGTCGGAATCACTATCCGTATCGGAGTCAGTATCCGTATCGGAATCACTATCCGTATCAGAATCACTATCCGTATCAGAATCACTATCCGTATCAGAATCTGTGTCCGTATCAGAATCTGTGTCCGTGTCAGAATCTGTGTCACTATCTGAGTCTGAATCAGAATCAGTATCACTATCCGCGTCGGCATCTGATTGGACCTCATTATCGAAAGGATCAGTCCCCGGCGCATCTTTCCCGGTGTCCGTACAGGCGAAACCGAAAGATATTCCTACAAGAAAGAGGATGATAATCATTGGCCTACATTGTTTCATCGGTAATCTCCATTCAAATCGTTGCCCCGGGGCCTTGTGCAGGGGACTTTTCTATACGTTTTTAAGAAGTGATTCTGAAAAACACAAAACGGGTGGATTTCATCGTTTTTTTTTTGAGGAACAAAAATCTCATGTCAGCACATGACGTTGTTTTTTGATAGATCAAAATGACTGTGCGCATCGGAGTAACCGGTCTGAAAAAGATACTGTTCAATAGCGTTTTCAGACGACCCGGCAAAAATAAACGGAAAATCCGATGGCACTACTGCCAGAACCACGCAACGAATCCGCCTCGACCTGAAAGGGTGACGCTGAGAGTGTCCGAAGGGGTAACCTCACCTTCCTGGCGATCCCACGCATCGCCAATACCCGACACATCGCCGAGTCGAATGGATTGCCAGGTTCCGGTTTCTAAAAAATCCAGAGACACATTCATATTCATTCCATCTGCGCCATTCAAAATGCCGACAAACCAATTTAAACCCGATCTTCTCGCAAAAGCGGCAACCGTCCCCGGTTCGCTCCCCGGCAATACAATGGTTTCATCCCAAACCGCCGGAATGGCCTTCATCACATCCACCGCCGAGTTCACCACGTAGTCTTGGGGATGTCCGCCGTAACACAAAAACGGTGAAACAAACACAATCGCCTGGGCCAACTCATGCGCCCATGTATTGCCCTGCAGCTCCTCCGCGGCGAACACCGTTGGGGTATAGTCCCCATGGCCCGCAACGTAACGTGTAAAAGGCAAAATCGTGTCGTGGGGAGATTCGAGGATTCGGCCATACCGCGTCATCTGATATTCATGGCCGCGAATCGCCTCCCGGGTAAGCACATTCGGCCACGTCCGTGACATGCCTGTGGGTTTGGCCGCACCATGGTAATCGACCATAAGGTTGAATTCGGCGGCGTCTTCGGCGCTCTCCCAGTACCAGTTTGTAATGTTGCGACCGCATGGTGGGACAAAGTCAATCTTTACGCCGATTATCCCGATGCCCGCCGCTTGACTGAAATAATTCCGACGCGTATTTCTATCCATAATGTCATTACTGTGGACCCACAGCCATACCTTCACTCCCTTCCCGTCTGCGTAGTCAACCACCGACTCAAGAGACTGCCACGCGTTTGGCCAGGCAATCCAACCGTCGTCTACCAAGTAGTACTCGAAACCCAGTTCCTGCGTCCAATCCACCCATTGATGCTGCTCTGAAAACACCGGTGCCCCCGCTGCCATCCATTGCCAGGATGATCTTCCCGGTTTTATCCAATCCGCATCACCGAGGGAGGCATCCTTGGGAGGCGCCAGGTTGCTGACCAGCGTAGAATTGACGAGGGTCGTCAGATCTTCTGCGACCACCGTCACGCGCCAGGGTTGCACCACCGCCTCATCTGTCGTCCATCCGAGTTCATCGGCGTACAGATACCCCCGGAACGTTCCATCGTTTTCCTTTCGCAACGCCATGTCGCCATAGTCGCGCACCGCTGATTCGGTGATACTGACGTACCAGGAATCCACCCTCGCAGTGAGGGGCATCGCATACTCGCCCGCGCCAAGAGAGTTCATCGAGAACGTTCGATAGTGCTGCTCGTAACTCGGGTCTTCATCGCTCACCCACATCAAAGGGTCCCCCTCAAACCGCCACGACGAACGTTCGGCCTCTACCCGTCGACCTTGCTTGGCAGGCAATCGCAACCGAACCGCCACCCCGTCGTCGGCCACGTGCACATCAAGCACGTACGATTCGTTGCCGCTGGTGACCGGAATCGACGCTTCGTTGGCCCGATTCACAGCCACTGAACGCCCTCCCCAAAACGGGTATTCTTCATCGACAGAGGTGATTTCAAAGGACCCCAGCGTCGCATCCTGACCAATCTCCACACCGTCACTCCGGATTCCAATTTCTGATGGTGCGAGGATTTGTTCGCCGTCTGCGGTAATGCGATATCGAAGTACCCCCCCGTCGGTTGAAAGCTCGGCCAAAATGCGACCGTCCGGGCTGGGCACCGTGTTGGGCGGCAGTGCGATGCCGGTATCAGTGTCTGTGTCGGAATCGGTGTCGGAATCGGTGTCGGTATCGGTATCGCCGTCCGCGGCACCGAAATCAATCCAATTCAGATTCACATCACCGGTTTCCTGTACCACTCGTACCGTATGGGTTCCCGCACCGATGGCCACGCTGTCGACGCCCACATCGGAATACACCTGCCAACCGTCGGTGGGGGCAGTGATTGAACCGGTGACATCGCTGCCGTCAATTTCGATGCGAATGGTCCGATTCGCCACATCGCTGGCAATCCGTGTGGAGATGCTGAAATTTCCACCATCGCCCGCATTGATGCAGTATTCCAACCATTCGTCGGCCACGTTCCATCCAACGTTGCATCCACCGCCGGCGCTGTCCTGGGTAATTTCCAAATCCACACCGTCCCCGTGATCGCATCCGCTTCCTTCGTTCACTGTGTCACTCTCTGAAAACAGAATATAATCTTCCGCTTCGATACGCCCGGGGATATTCACACATCCCTCAGCATCGGTATCGCTATCGGTATCGCTATCGGAATCCGCATCCGTGTCTGTGTCCGCATCGCCATCCGTGTCCGTGTCCGTGTCCGTGTCCGTGTCGGCATCGGTATCGGCATCGGTGTCGGTATCGGTATCCGCGTCTGTATCCGTATCCGTATCGGTGTCTGCATCGGAATCCGTGTCGGTATCGGTATCCGTGTCCGCATCAGAATCTGTGTCCGCGTCAGAATCGGTATCGCTATCCGAATCAGAATCCGAATCACTATCGGAATCCGTGTCACTATCCGCATCGGCATCAGAATCCGTGTCCAAAGAATCGGCTTCCGCTGCATCTTCCCCGGTGCCAGTACAAGCGAAACCGAAGGATATTCCTACGAGAAATAGGATGACAGTGATTGGCTTAAATTGTTTCATAGGTGATCTCCATTCAAATCGTTGCCCCTCGGGTCTCTTTATTGGGGACTCAACGTACCTTTCCAATTAGTGAATCTAGAAACCACAAAACGGGCGGATTTCTCTGCTTTTATTGAGAAACAAAAATCTTACATCAGCGCGTTGTTGCATTCTTCGGTGGTCGTGACAGCAATACGAATATCGGAGTTTATGGGTTTTACGGGGCCTGGCCTTGGAGAAGACAACTGGACAACCGGGGTCACTCATCCCCTCCCCAAAAAGTTGTCACGATTTATGCATTTTGTTTGTGGTGAAACAACCGTGTCGGCACCCTGCCGTACACAGAAAGGATGCAAATGACTCTTCGCCACATCGAAAAAGTGCGCACAATGCTCAAGCTAGCCATGGGGATTGATGTTTCGTACGCATATGAAGACCTGATTTTCCCCTCCCATGAAGATTTTTTGCTTCGATTCGATGACGAGGCGCCAAGCAACTATTACTGCCATTTTCATCGAGATTGTTCCGAAGCGCAAAAGAAACGGCTGCTCGCCAGTCTTGAAGTGGCATGTAGAATGCATGAATGTACCATTACACCCAGGGAAACATTCCATCTGGAACCCCAGGGAGACAATGTGCAAGTTCATTTCGCGTAGACTCGGCAATCCGATGCCGGAGAAACGACAGGAGGCTCAGATGGCAAAACAATTGAATTGGCGAACGTGGCTGCTCCAGGGCGACCAGTATATGAACAGCGCTTCCCCCAAAGGAAAAAAAAGCAAGTTCACCCCCACCATTCGATACAATCTGCTATCGATGTCGCTTGAAAGCTACATTATGGCAATCCTCGACTATCATCACACGTTGCCCGACAACCATACCTATACGGATTTGGTGACCGGGCTCGAACGGGTGCTCGAGGTGGACGAAGAATTGAAACAACGATTGCTGAAATATGAAAACATCCAGTCGATCTGCTCCATGGAGAAATACCACATCAAGCAACCCTCAGAGTCCGAACTGGTGGATTTGCGTAACGCAATTTTACAGATGGGCGCCTTGGCCCACGAAACCTGTCTTCAACAATTGGCAGTATAAGGAACCGCGCTATGGCAAAAATCATTTTCTTTGAAAAACCGGGGTGCATCAACAATACCAAACAAAAACAATTACTTACACTGGCGGGTCACGACGTTATTGCCAAAGACCTGCTCACCTACCCTTGGACCGAAGAAAGTCTACTCACGTTCTTTCGTCCGCTACAGGTAAAAGAGTGGTTCAATCAGAACGCACCGGTGGTATACAACGGAGAAATATCTCCGGAATCATTCGATGCGCAGGGTGCGCTGGCCGCCATGCTGGCCGACCCGCTGTTGATCAGACGGCCTCTGATGCTGGTGGACGGAAATCCGATGGTCGGATTTAATTTGGATGACCTCTCAAAGCAAATACCCTTTTCTGCGCCCACCACTCCCGAGATGACGGCGTTGATGTCAGACAACCTCACTGACTGTCCACAGAAGGCATCGAATACCCAGTGCGACTGAACCGGCTCTGGTAGTCCCATACAGGTCTTTCCCCGAAACATTCCGTCTCCCGAACCATTGAAACATCCATGTATGCAAAAACATGAAAAATAACATTTTTGTACCCATGGGTTGCCATTAATCAATCACCTTCCACTCCACCGCCACGGAAGTTGACGCGCGCGGATAATCTGTCACATTCAATAATGTAGCTTGTCGGTATGAGTACACGAGGGAGCCGATATTTGCGTAACCGGCACTATGAACGTTATCATATGAAATTCTTTTCACATCATCCTTCTGTTCCGCCTCGCCCGAGTATTCGAGAAAGCGCCGCATCCATCTCTCCATTGTTGTCCGATGCGGAGGCCAGACGCAAACACGCGGTAATCGGCGCCGCAACCGGACTCGTTCTCCAGCTGCTTTTCGCATTCTTCATCGGAGGCAGCGAATTCACGCTTGAAAATCAGTTGGATTTGTCGAGCGCGGCACTGCTGGCCGGTGTGTTGTATCTCCTTACTCGTACCCGCCGGCATCAGGCGGGGTATCGTCTGGGTATCTTCACAATTATATATATCTGCAGCTACACGATTTCATTTCCCGAATACGACACCCGAGCGCTGATACAGCTGTTTTATGTGGCCCCTTCCATCATGTTTTTCACCCTTGGCATTCGTGAAGGACTGATATGGTTGAGTATTTCAAGCGCGCCCATGCTCCTGTTTCAACTCTCCCCATCGCTTTTTCATCGCTCCGCGCTAAGTACCCAACTGCTTGTCAGCTTCTGGGCATGTCTGGGCACTATCTCGGCGCTGGCGATTATCTCCGAATGGTTGCGTCAACAGAACTGGAAAACATATTCCGAAACAAACGCGGCGTTTCAATCGGCCAACGCGCAACTCAACCAGTTGGAAGGACTGATTCCCATTTGCTGCTATTGCAAGAAGATTCGAGATGATGACGGATACTGGCGTAAAGTGGAAACCTTTCTGGCAGAACATGCACACGCGCATATCAGCAGCGGCATTTGCGACAACTGCGCCCAAAAAGACACTTCGCTCAAGGAAACCAGTGAATTCCCCATCCCCCACGAACTCATGACCCTGTTCAACTGGCGACATACCATTGATGAGACGCAACGGAAATACATTCAATACGCGGTTGCGTTGGGAATACCGGTGATGTGGGCCTTCCTCGGCCGAGATCTGGTGGCGGGCAACTATACCAGCGGCATTATCCAGGGGACCGTCAGTCTGATTATGGTGGGGATTGCTTTTCGAATTCGCAAAAGCCGACGTGTTCGCCTTCTGTATCATGCCACTCTATTTGTGCTTTTCATTTTTCTGATAACTCCCTTTTTCTCGCCGTCTCCCAACGGCACGGAACAGTTGTGGTTTCTGTTGTTCCCATTCGCCGCAAACCTGCTGCTGGAATTTACCGCAACATTCATCTGGACCGTTGTCATGTTCGGCTTTTCTCTGGTGATGTACACCCATCCGTTTTTCACCAAACGCTTTAGCGCCAGCGAAGACGAATTTATGTACTTTATTGCCACCTATGTGCTGATCAGTGTTTTTACCATTTCGATGAAACACATCCGGTCACTATACGCGGCAACCATCGAAGGACACGTATTCGCATTGGAACAGACCTACCGGAATATTCGCACCGTCAAAGGACTGGTCCCGATTTGCAGCGCGTGCAATGCCATTCGCAACGACGACGGATTCTGGGAAAAAATCGATACCTACCTGCTCAACCACACCGAGCTGCAACTCACGCACAGTATCTGTTTCGATTGCCTGAAACGGGAAATGCCGGATGTCTACGAAGAGATGAAATCAAACGGCGACCTGTAGTCTGCAGCGCGATGCAGGGCAATCGCAAGAACGCCTTGTATTTCTGGGTCCCGGGTTTATCCCTGATCATCCATCACATCTTTTTATGTACAGAAAATTGGGGAAAAGCATCAATAATCCCCCTTTCGCAAACTGTCT
>JAFGXQ010000035.1 GCA_016936575.1 Deltaproteobacteria bacterium | reverse complement strand
AGACAGTTTGCGAAAGGGGGATTATTGATGCTTTTCCCCAATTTTCTGTACATAAAAAGATGTGATGGATGATCAGGGATAAACCCGTCCCTACATTTGCAGTTTTAAATCCTGCCTCAAATTTTTTTATGATCGAATGACGAATGAAATCCGGCAAAGAGACAGCGTGAAAAAAGGGTAGGGGGATTTTGACACCGTTTGCGAAAGGTTGTTTTTTTACAACCTTCTGCTTGCGCTTCAAAATAGCGTGTGGTATCGAATGCGACCCGTACATAGCCGCATGAAATGGCTGTTGCAAAGGAAGAAAATAATGAAAAAAACACCACTTCAGAAAATTAACGACCGTTTCGGTTCCAAGGACAAACTTGTAGCCGAGCTGAAAGCCATGTTCGACAAAGGCGATCTCTTCGTTGAACGTTTGAACCCCGATAAAGGGCTGGCCAGTGTTGCCAATGCGAAACTGCTTAAGCTTTACGACACCGCTCAGGAAGTGAAAGAAAAATTCAAAACCCGCGATAACCTGATCACGGACCTGCTCGAAAAACTGGGCCGCGCCAAAGACACCGGTCTCAAAGAGCGTTTCGACAACTGGGGGTTGCCCAGATTGTGGGACTACCACAAAACGCTGAACCGCAAATTGAAAAAAGAATCGGCTAAAAAATAGTCCCTCCGCATTCCTGCTTCTTCGCTCATTACAATTCCGCGATGCTTCGACAGTACTGAAAATATGCGTAGTTTTTTGCACCTCTGTTTAAAAACGGCACGCAATTGATGTAGTATCGCCATAAATTTTCAGTTTCTTTTAAGAAAATTTTTTAAATTACGGAAAATAATTAATATATAATAACTAATATAAGGGGGCTTATTAGATTGGGTTGGTGCACCCGATAAAACGCACCGGGAAAGCGGAAAAGGGGGCGGTTTCATTGCATTTATCGAAAGGACTGTCATGAACAAGTCAATTTTCACGCGTTTGGGTCTCATTACCGCATGGATGATGGGGTTGAATTTACTTGCGGGATGTGAAGACAACCATACATACCCACCTGTAGAACCGCCTACGAACCAGGTCAATGCAGAATCAAGCCCGGAAATCCCTGTAATTACAGAATTGGATTCTGATACATCACAGTGGATTACCATTACGGACGGTGCGAAAATGATCGCACTCGACGAAGAATGCTGTGAGACCACCGGACATGTCAACGAGTGCTGGGAGAAAGACGCGATTGAAGACGATGCAGTCGGGAATATCCTCTGTTCGGTGAACGGCGATTGCGCGGCCGGTCAAACTTGCAACAGTAATATTAATTTAACCGCCTATCCGAATATCACCGCGGCCGGGTTCACCGGTCTATGCACCTGCGACACCCATGCCGATTGCCGCGACACTTCCGGAGATGGCGGCGCCTGTTTTGAAACCATCGACCCGGTTACTTCTGCAACGGTGAACTTATGCGGCCCCTCCATGTGCAATGGATACTACGTATGCAGTTGCTGGGGCGGCTGCGTGTGGTGGGATGGAAACAGCACCGCGAATACCCCGTCTCTCGATGCGGCGGCATTGGGATTGTACTGTTGCGAAAACGAAGATTTCGCGAACCCGGACGTTACGAGCGGCCTGATTACCTTCGGTGACTCCTCCTGCTCCGGAACGGTCACCACCGTGGACGCCTGCACATCAGATACCGACTGCGTGGATACCGAATTCGGCGATGACCAATGCGTCATTCACGCCTGCGATACCGACAACGGTTTATGCACCCATACCATTACAACCAGTCTGGAATGCGATGCCGATTCCCTCGGCTGCACCTTGGATCGCTGCGGAACCGACGGTCTCTGCGCCTACTCCGGCACGCGCTGCGGCGCCGACGCGACATACATTGACGGCAGCGGCACAGAACAGACAAACACATGCGTTGAAACATGTCGAGAAGACGCCACTGATACCGACAGTGACGGAAACACATGGGCATGCAATATCAACCTGACAGAACCCTCCGATGCATCGCAGGACCCCAGCGGCATCTGCGAATGGTGGACCTGTGAATCTGCCGGCACATTCAATGAGCCCGTTTTTCACGAAACCGACTGTTCCGCGCTCAGTGCTGCCAGCATGTGCTATGACTACGAGTGTGACACCAGCGGTACTCAGGGCAATTGCGATAGCTTTGTGGCAGTCACTGCAACGAACGACGACTGCAACAATGCCGTAAGTCTTGGCGGATTCGCACTCAGCGATGCCAGCGGTCCCTCCACGCGGCTAGAAACATACGGAGATACCCGGTGTGCCACCAATACTCACTATGCATCTGCGCTGAACTGTTATGCCGGCGCCAATTCGCCAAGCCCCCTCGGATACGGCGGGTGGGATGCAACCGGCGCCAGCGGCGGAAAGGATCTGGTGTACACCTTTACGTATGAAGCGAGTAGTAGCGCCACATCTGCTTATCGCTACAATGTACAACTCGAAACGTTGTGGAACAACAGCGATGAATTTTATGATGGAGCCGTATACCTCAGCACCAGCCTGGCCTCAAACGGAGGATGCGATACCACCGATGCCGGCGGCGCGCCTTATGCGGTGGAAGCCGAAAACTGCGATCGTCTTTTCAATGGAAAAATACAAGAAGATCATTGTTACACCTTTACCGGAACCGGCTATGACAGCGGCGATACATTTTATGAGTGTGTGTCTTTAGAAGGCAGCCCGGAATACGAATGGGCGGAGGGCACCGGGAACGCGTATTACGCCAAAGCGAGTATTGACGAAGAACCGAGCTATAGCGGAACGGTTACCGTTTATGTGTATGTGGATGCCGACGACGGCGCAGCCGGCGGTGGAGAGTTTTTCCTATCGGTCACCAAAGAAGCAATCTCCGATTGCCCGTTGCCCGGCACAGCTGATTTCTTTTACAAAGGTCCTGTATACCGCGTAATGGATGAAGGCACCTACGATTTCGCCGTTCCCATCAACGGCAGCGACTTTGATCCGGTCGATGCGGCGGACCAAATTCAAACAGGCACTCTGGGTACGGTGGCAGGTGTTGTAGTGAGCGGAAATACATATACCGGAATCGGTTACACGGGTGCACCGTCCCCCGGCAACTACTATGACCCCGATGGAACAGACCCGGATTATGACAGCGACGACCCCTACGCATGGGACAGTTATGATGAAGCCTGGGAGCTTGACATCCAAACCGACGGTGTTCGCTTTGCCGCATCCCTTTGCGATTACGGCGGATCGTACAATTCAACACCCGGTATGGCCGGAAACGTGTACAACCCGATGATCGGCATTTTCAACTGCCATGGCGAACGAATTGATTTCAACGATGACAGTTGGGAATGCGGCACCCAGGGGTCGCAGATTCGCCCAACCTCAGCCGTCGACGCAGCGAACGGTCCCTACTACATTATCGTTGACGGTAAGTACGAACCGCCGGGTAGTTCCAGCGGTGGTACGGGGAATCCGGTGGGAAACAACTATGACTTATCCATCTTTTACGACCCCGTGGTCGGAGATTCAACATGTGATCCCACCGGAGCAGACGCCGGTACAGGGTTTACATTAGGTTTTCCAGTCTTTGGGACGGAACCAGCTACCAGCGGAAGTGTCGACTACACGTCTGGATGTATTTTTATAGAAACAGATGAATCTACCCCTTATGAATGCGATGGCATCACTTTTTACTCGAACAATACCGGCCCGGGCCCTTCCCAAGAATGCCGGACCGGCGGAGCATACGAATTCTGTTCGGCACCGTTTATTATCGAAGTAACACTTTGGTTCTCAGATACTGCTGCAACGAAAACCTGCGCATATACCGACTGGCTGGCTACTTATGACGACCATTTCAACGATATTGGAGCCAATGGTTATATTGAACTATACGATGTTCATCCAGAGGATCCGGATTGCGATGTTTTCGATGGCGTTGCTATCAACTTTTCTTATCCCCCACAACTGTCTGCGGCGGAACTGCTGACATGTCAAACATACTGCAAGTATGCAGAATGGATTAAAGTGGTCGACAGTAACCCATGCGACTTTAAATAAACGTTGATTAGGATAAATTATGATTGAAGTTGTTACTTATAAACGCACGTTGGCGACAATGGTTTCTCTCTTGATTACTTGCTTGCTGTTAATCGCGTGTAGCGATGAAGATGGTTGCAGCAACAATAGTGATTGTTCGGGAGACCTAATTTGCATCGATAAAAAATGCCGGGAAAATCCGTTGAACCCAAATGATTCCGACACCGCCACCGATGGGGACGCCGATTCCGACACTGATACCGACGCCGATTCCGACGCGGACACCGATTCTGACTCGGACACCGATTCCGACGCCGATTCCGATACTGACACATCGGTTTGTACCGGAGATCCCACACAGGAAATCGCTGAAAGCTGTGCGTCGGATTGTGACTGCTTTACAGGGCACTGCGATAACGGCTTCTGCTGCGAGGACGGAACCTGTTGTGCCACCGCTGGAGATTGCCCGACCATCGCGTGCAACTCGGCCCATTGCACCGCCGGTCAGTGTTCGTATTCAACAACCCAGTTTTCCTGTGGTGACGAGTTCAACATCGGCGATACAGTATGTGCAACCACAGACGTCTGCGATGGTGACGGCAACTGTGTTCCGATAGTCACAGACTGCGGTGCTTTTTCTGTTGGCCCAACATTTCAGTGTGAAGAGAATATACAAGCCGGATACTGTTACACCAGCTGTACAATCGAAAATGAAGACACGACCTGCGCAAACGGATTTCATTGTGAAAGCAGCACCTGTGTAGCGGACGGTTCCGGGCTGGCGAACGGAGCGGATTGCAGCGACCACACCGAGTGCGCATCGGGATACTGCGGCCCCGGAAACTTTTGCTGTGTGGAAGGGCTCTGCTGTGAAACCGACGCTGACTGCGACGACGACAATCTTTACTGCGACGGCGTATTCTTATGCGCCAGCGGCGTTTGCCAGATGAACATTCCGGTCGATCCCTGTCCCTCAAATGTTTGCAATCCGAGGACCTGCGATGAAGATGCGGATACCTGTTCTGACGGAGACAATCCCTGCGACGCGTCATCCACTGCCTGCAACCCGATGAGATGTGTTATTAACGGACAAGACAGTTTTCTATGCGAGGACAACTACGCTGGAAACGGTACAGAATGCGATGACGGAGACATTTGCAATGGAACCGCAGATCGCTGCATTCTTGGAGAATGTGTTCCCGGTGCGGAAAACATTTCCGCCTGCTTTGACAGCAATCCCTGTACCGTTGATTCGTGTTCATCGGCCGGGGACACCGTTACATGTACCAATACGCCGCTGAATGCCGGCGACCCCTGTACCGCTGAATTCTCTTGTTACGGAGACAGCGCCACGTGTGAGCTGAACCCCGCCAGCGAGTTGGAATGCGTCGCGAAAGAAGATGTTTGTGTCGCCAATGGAATATGCATGAACTCCACTTGCGAAGAAAGTTTTTCACAAGCTGGGAATAAAGCAATCTGCACCAATACAACGATACCCGGCTACGACTATCTTTCATGCGGCAATTCAATTACAATATCAATCGCAGATTTTATGTTCAGAACCTATTTTAATTACAACACCACATGTAATCCTGACACACTGTCTATGCGTGGAATGGAAGCACAGGTTTACCTGGAAATTCCGGACACTGCTACGAATGCGTCCGTTTTGATAACGGATATTGAACCAACGGATTATTCTCCGATACGTATTATGTTATTCAACGGGGCCCCTTGCGACGAAACCCGGTGTATATCAAGCGCGCAAAGTGAACTCGCATTCTCAATCAATACAATCGACGCAAACAGCTTTGTAATCGTTCTCGACAGCGCGGATGAGCTCTGGCCGCCGGACAGCGTGACCCTGCAGTTGGATTGTACCCCGTAAAAACATCCTGCCCTTTGCGCTTTTCACACTATTTTTCTGATAAATTGTAAGTTGGACCAAAACGACTAAAAAGAATTGTCTTCGGCGTCGTTTTCGGCAATCTGGCTCAAATCGGGCATGGGGAGGGGGGTGCGATTGCGGACTTTTACTTTGGGGGTGAGCGGTTTCAGCACCGGAGGTGGAACCGATACGTTTATTTCAGTGCCCACTTCGCTGAACGGTATTTTCTCGGACTCATCAATCGGTTTTACAGGAAGCGGCGCGATTTTATCTTTCGCGGCAACCTTTTTGGAAGATTTCGCTTTGGGCGCCTTCTTTTTGGCGGGAGCGACTTTCGCAGCCTTTGCGGTAGCCTTTTTCGCCGACGGTTTGACTGGAACTGATTTGGCGGTCGTCGCTTTCCCCTTGGCACTCGCCGTTTTCGCTTTCGAACTGGGTTTCGAAACCGACTTTACCTTAGGGGTCGCTTTAACGGTCGACTGTTTAGCAGTAGACTGCTTTTTAGGGGTGGACTGTTTTTTGGGGGATTTTTTCGGAGAAGAAGTATTCGAAGTGGACTTTTTAGTCGCTATTTTTTTTTTGCGACCTTTTTGGCCACTTTTTTCTTCGCTACTTTTTTCTTGGGGGCGGCTTTTTTAGCCACTTTTTTCTTCGCTACTTTTTTCTTGGGGGCGGCTTTT
>JAFGXQ010000034.1 GCA_016936575.1 Deltaproteobacteria bacterium | reverse complement strand
TCCAATGTCATCGCGACACCTCCTTGAAAAATCTCAAGTCTGCAGATTTTCACGAAATTTGATAGACGGGGTACGGCGAGGATTTACTTTCAGACTAGAGGACTCACAGATCTATATGAGGGCTGTATCTGGTTTGTAGATTGGATGAATGCTGCTTCAAATCCAAGTTTTAGGTATGAAGAAACTGATTGTCCGGCGGCGCTTGATGCGATTTATTGATTTGTAATTTTAAGAAGTCGGAAAGGGCTTTATTGGTTGCTATTTCTATTTCGTGTTCACCGATCAAAATTTGCAGAGTAAATTTTAATTCTTGGGCTTCATATATTTATTCAGCATTTCTGCGAGATCTCCTTTTTTGAAGGGCTTGCGAATACTATCGGTAAACCCAAATTCCGAGGGTTGAGCCATGACCGGATCCTCCGAGAAACCGCTTGAAGCAAAAATAGGGATATCCGGATAACTTTCCCTGAATTTGGCAACTGTTTCCTTGCCACCCATTCCGCCGGGAATCGTCAGGTCGAATATAGCACCGCTGATTAGGTTGCCCTGCAATTGTGTCTCGGTACAAATGCGCAAGGCTTCATCCCCATTTTCTGCTTTAAGAATGGTATATCCCATTGTAGCCAACATATCACCAACTATTTCTCTCATGTAGTTTTCGTCATCCATGACTAAAATGAGGCCACTGCCCTGATGTTGCAAGGTTGTTTGGCTCGTACCCTGTAGCATTCCCGTTTGTGTTGCCGGTAGGTAAATGTGAAACGTGCTCCCCTTACCTGGTTCTGATTCGACATCGATCAATCCCTCATGTTTCTCAACGATTGAATAACATGTTGCAAGTCCGAGGCCGTTTCCTTTTTGTTTTGTGGTAAAGAAGGGATCAAAAATTTGTTGAAGATAGTTTTGGGGTATGCCTACCCCGGTATCCGTTATTGATACTTTGATATAATTCCCTGCTTTAAGTAACAGGGTTTCAGTTGTATTCACGGTAATATTGCTTACCGATATAGCGATAGTACCACCAGCGGGCATGGCCTGCTGCGCATTTAATACGATATTATCTATAACTTGTCCAATTTGGTTCTCGTCATAATCACAGAGCCACAGGTTTTGATCGATATTAACATCGCAGCCGACTTTTGAGCCTGATAACACAAAGGCTGCATTTTCTTTTACCAGGTTCCCAATTTGTCCGGTTTTACGTTTTGGTGCACCACCCTTAGAAAAGGTGAGAAGCTGCATAGTAAGATCTTTGGTGCGATCGAACACGTTTAATGCCTTGTCAAGATAGTCCTGGGTTGCTTTGTTATTGGTGCACTCTTCTTTTGCCATGTCAATGTAGCCGAAAATCCCACTCAAAAGATTGTTAAAATCATGCGCAATACCTCCGGCAAGAACGCCAAGGGCATCCAGTTTATCGATGCGTTGCAAATTATCGAGCATCCGGTGCTTTTCGGTCATATCACGAAAAACCAGGACAACGCCTATGGTTTTGCTTTCTTTATCTTTGATTGGTGCGCCAGAGTCGGCAATAATCCGTTCTGTCCCGTCCTGCGAAATCAACAACGTATGATTTTCGAGTTCAACAGTGTGTCCTGTTGCAAGCACTTTTTCAACAGGATTCTCGTGAGGTTCCCGGGTATTCTGATTAATGATGTTGAACACCGACAGAAGGTGTTTGCCTTGAGCCTGCTCTTGGCTCCAGCCGGTAAGCTCTTCGGCAACTTTATTCATGATAACAACATTGCCCGAAGTGTCGGTGGTGATAACGCCATCGCCAATGCTGCGAAGTGTGACAGAGAGTCGTTCCCTTTCTGTTGCAATGGCTTCTTCTGCCTGCTTACGTTCGGTTACATCCATAATGATGCCGTGCCAGAGGGTACCTCCATCATCAGTTCTCTCAGGAAAAGCCTTTGACCAGCGCCAGCAAACACCTTTGCCGGGGAGGATAACCCTGAAATCGCAATAAAAGGTTTCTAAAGTGCGCGCTGAACGGAAAATATCTTCCGCAACGCGGTTGGAATCCTCGGGATGCAGGCGTCCAAAGACTGGTGTGGCATCTTCCCGCACCTCTTCGGGTGTCACACCGTAGATATCCATCATACCGGGGCTGGCATAGGGGAATGCTGAGCTACCATCCGGATACAGCCGATACTGGTAAATGACACCCGGAACCAAACGGGCGAGATTGATTAGTAATTCAAATCCCTCATTGCGCTGTTTTTCATAATCCTTGCGTTCAGTGATTTCTCTGACAAAAACCAAGGCACCCTTTTTCCCCGCATACTCAATCGGCTGGCCGGTTGCTTCGACCCATACTTCGCTACCATCCAGTCGAAGATACTTTTGTTCCAAACCTTCTACAGGTTGTTGGTACTCATTCAGTTTGGCGATTCTTTCTAGCACAAGCTCATGAAAATCAGGATGAAAGCGTTCCATGACAGGCTGGCCCAACAGGTCCTTTTGGTCCCCGGCCCCAAAGAGATGGACGGCGCGGGAGTTGAGGTAAGCGAAACGCTTTTCTATCTGCACAAACACCGCATCGGGGGCACCTTCGACAATGGTTCTGAACATCTCTTCGGATTGGCGCTGGTGTTCTAATAAAGAAATGTCGGTTTCAAGAACAGAACAGAATTGTTTCAGCAGGCTTTTTTGCGCAGAAGAGAAATCATTCCGTTTAGAATCAAGAACGCATAAGGTACCAAAAGGCCTCTTGTCAGGAAAAAGTATAGGATACCCCAAATAGGCAATCATACCCAATTTGATGTCAGGGTTTTTGCTCCAATGAGAATCAGACGTTGCGTCTGGTACTAACAGCTCTTTTTGTGTTTTGATAACAGTTTCACAGTACAAGCCGTGCCACTTTTCTTTATCGCCTGAGTGGTATGGGTTGTTATCTGAATTACTGGAAACAAGGACTTCCATGTATTCATTCTCAGCCTTCATAATCAATGCAGCGGGGACAGAAATGATTTTTGCAAGAAGATCAGCTATTCCTTGCCACTTGGCAATTATATTGGAATCAATATCTTCAAAGCCAACGTCATGATTTTGGGCCATTTTGCCTCCGCGATTTTCTTTGCCAATTGCGTGCGTCTATTTATAAAATAACATAAACGCCGGTTTGTTCTTGCGTTGGGATTGAAAATTTAGAGTTTGCCTTTCAAATCCTGCACTATTTCTTGGTAGCATTCAATGATTTCTTTGTCGAATCCAGGATTTGTCTTCATATGTTGAATCGCTTTTTCATATGAATCTATCGCCTTTTCAAATTGGCCGGTTGCCGAATATAAATCACCATATTTTGCATGTCCGTCTACATAATCCGGAAAATCCTGTAGGAGTTTTCGACAATTCTCTTCAGCTTTTTCATATTGCTTCTTCTCAATGAGATCAATGGTTTCATTCGCCAGCACATCAATATCTGCTTCAAAAAACAGGCTCTCCCACGAAATCTGTGGGTAAAATATCAAAAAATGTAGGTGCTCAAGAGGTACTTTTGTAGCTTTTTCGCAGTAGCATCCAGAGCACGCTGCTCAGATTCCGAGAAATCCTGAATAAATGGTGCTTCGCCATTTGCGATTGTTTCACAGAGAAGCTGCTGGGGCGATTTTTTAGCCTGTTTAGGGTAGTAGTTTATCTCTCTTATGATTTCACCGCCAATAACCCAAAGGTTATCAAGATGACGGCGAATGGTTTTGTCAGAGAGAACAAGAGAATGCAATTGAATGACGAAAGGTTTCATTTCAGCGACAAGACCCTCACCAAATGGGATGTCGTCTTTTGTACCTGCCCAGCTTTGGGGCCAGGCGTCCATCATGGTCAGCAGGGTGTCCTGATTATTTGAATCAGTTGTGGTTTTGCGAGCTGGCGACATTTTTGAAACACCTCCCTGAAAAACGTATTCTATCAGGCATGAAAGTTAAAGCAGCCCTGAATAAGAGTCATCCGTTAAAACGATTTGTTTACGGGAAAGTACGATTTGCCGGCGAGCAAATACATGTGGAAATTCAACCGAGGAAAAATTCTCAGGGAGAATGTGGCGAATGCGGACGAAGAGGTCCTACGTACGACACAGCTCGTACGCCGCGCATGTTTGAGTTTGTGCCAATATTGGGATTTGCGACTTTCTTCGTTTACGCCATGCGCCGAATTGATTGCCCGACCTGCGGAGTCAAAACGGAAAGGGTGCCATGGGCTGATGGGAAAAATCATTACTGTAATGTGTATCGGCTGTTTCTGGCCCGCTGGGCGCGCCGTTTGCCATGGAGTGAAGTGGCGGCCATTTTCGGTACGACGTGGAATGTTGTTTACCGTTCCATCAGCTGGGTGGTCGAATACGGTCTGGAGCAGCGCAGACTGGACAATATCAGATCGATTGGTGTGGATGAGGTGGCTATCTGGAAGGGGCACAAATATCTGACTGTTGTTTACCAGATTGACGAGGGGCTCCGCCGTCTGCTCTGGGTGGGTCGGGAGCGAACAGAGGAAACGCTTATCGGATTTTTTGACATGCTGGGAAAGGAACGATCCAGGACTATCGAATTTGTTGCGAGCGATATGTGGAAACCGTACCTGAACGTGATTGGCGAAAAACTATCGAATGCGCTGCACGTGCTGGATCGCTTTCACATTGTATCCAAACTGAACAAGGCGATAGATGAGATCCGGGCGCAGGAAGCACGGCAGTTGAAAACTCGGGGCTTTGAGCCGGTACTGAAACGAACCCGATGGTGCTTCCTGAAACGACCGGAGAACATGACTGAAAATCAGACATTGAAACTGAATGACATTCTTCAATACAATCTGCGGACGGTAAGGGCCTATCTGCTCAAGGAATCTTTCGATGCATTCTGGACATACACGTCGCCATACTGGGCTGGCTGGTATCTTGACAAATGGTGTGCACGGGCGATGAAGTCCCGACTCGCCCCGATCAAAAAATTCGTTGGAACCCTGAGAGAACACAGAGAGCTTCTCCTGAACTGGTTCAAGGCAAAAAAGGAAATATCCAGCGGTGTCGTTGAGCCCTAAAGGGTTGGTCCCTTCAAAACAACAAACCATCATTTTTAAATTAGCGTTTTAGCCTACATGAACACCGGTTTGTGTTTGGTGGGCGGATAGCTACCAGATGGCCACGGAAAAGAGGTGTCAATCGACACATACCGATTCCGGTCCGGATCGTTGAAATAGACAAACATCAAATGAACGGCATGCTTGTAGTCACTGACAAATGTGCTGTACATTTTTTTAAAATCCGATTTGGCTTCAGCGCAAAAAGATTTGAAGCGAGTGCGCGGCGACTGCTTGGAAGACTTTGGACGGTCCTGAAAAGATTGCTTCAAGACTTTGTGCATGCCCAAGGCCGGTTTATTCAAGCGCGCTTTTCGGTACTCCACTGTGCCCGATTTCAAAAGAGACTGAATGAATGTCAGCCGTTCCGATGTATCTTTTCCGTCAAGAAATGGCGGCACGGTTAATTTGAATTCGAAGTGCTCTTCAAAATCTTTCTTTTTGACATTTTTATTGTGGCGGTTTTTGTCACCGTACTTTGTTCTGTTAAGGCCTTTGCCTGTAATAGGCGAGTTGTTCAACGCATGGGGAACAGAACTAATACCGTTCCAGTGTGCGGAGGTTGAAACGAGACCCGATTTCACCGCGTTGAGCGCCGTGTAGGCGTAGCGTTCCCAGAAGACATCTTCGCTGCTCACTGTATCCACAATGAGGTCGTGGTATTCCCGCTGCCAGAACTTGCCTTTTCGGTTGATGTTGCGATTGATGGCCCGGGCAAGGTTCCCCTGAAAGTAATCCATAAACCTTGGCAGCTCTCCGGCTGGGTCTCTCAAAAGAATATGAAAATGGTTCGATAGAAAAATAAAGGCATATATTTCGATATTTTGACCATGCAGGTGTTTCGATTTGGCCAACCAGTAGCGAATGGCTTCGTTGTTTTCTTTTGTGGGCAGCATAAAAAATCGCTGCTGATGGGTACGATTGGTCACAAAGTAAACGTATTGTTCATTGTGGATTCTCAACGGTTTCATAGAATCTCCCTTTGTTTGGCGGTTACCTCTTCGGCCGTTTCTTCATTCTGTTGCAATAATTCGTAAAAACCCAATAATTTCAAATCGCTCGGTTTGGGGGCTTTGTCATCTGCTGCTCATTTTTCACTCTTAAATAGTTACCGGGGTGAGGGCCTTTCTAAATCATCAACGCGCCGAAGCCTCCGGCGAAGGCGGGCAAACGTC
>JAFGXQ010000033.1 GCA_016936575.1 Deltaproteobacteria bacterium | reverse complement strand
TGTATCGGCGTCTGCATCCGAATCGCTGTCCGTGTCCGTGTCACTGTCTGTATCGGCGTCTGCATCCGAATCGCTGTCCGTGTCCGTATCTGCATCCCCATCACCGTCCGTATCGGCATCTCCATCACCGTCCGTATCGGCATCTCCATCACCGTCCGTATCGGCATCTCCATCACCGTCCGTATCGGCATCTCCATCCGCATCGCCGGCGACAGGAGGATTGTTCCCATTCTCCGTACACGCAATAAACCCAACAAAAATAAAAGTAAAAATCAAAACGACCGTTTTAAAATGCTGCATTTTTTCCTCTTTCAAGTAGGTATTTCCCAATTCAACACATCAAATAATGCGCACGCCTGGCGCGAACTACATTTCGCCGCTGACAATATATCGGTGACATGCCAAAAAAGGTTTCCAATTATTTTCAGGGAAGACGTTATTAAATGAGCGTCGACTACAACCCAGCCATTGTGAGTACTTGCTGAAATTCAAACGAAAGTGATCCGTCCATTCTATTCACTTCTGTACCGCCGTCCCACAACAAAGGGACGAACCCATTCTCAAGGCAAGCTTGTAGCACTGAAGTCATCCATAAAATGCGAGAGTCAGTTTCTCTCAGATAATCATCACCGCCAACTGTGACGCCATATTCCCCGACAACCACCGGGATGTTGCGAATGGACGTAAATGTAGCTAATTTTTCAAAAAGACTCAGCAGAAGAGCCGTATCCTCAGTGGTTCCCCAAGTGGTCTCGGGATACACAATTCCATTCCAATCCACGGGTGTTTCCAATCCACAAAAGGAATAGGGCGTAAAATAGTGTATCGATAATAACAGTTTGTCTGCTCCGGCCGGATCAGTGGGAATACCAAACTCTGCCACACATGTTTTTTCAATATCCGTGGCAAAGCCGGATATCATTAAATTGCGAATTTGATTGTATCCGCCGCTCGCTCGTACGGTATCAACAAACAGCTGATTCAACTCGTTCAGCGACGCGTAGTCCGGTGTACCGTCAACAATACCGTCAATCCAATACTGTCCCTCTTCATTCATCGCTTCAAATACCAGATTCGCTCCCACATCAGAAAATTCGGCTGCAATTTGCTGCCAATACGATTCAAATTTTACCCGAACATCATCGGTAAGTTGATATTCGTTATCATTGCCCTCATTTCGAATCCAACCGCCATCCCAATGAATATTCACAATGCAATACATGTCCGCAGCGATGATCATCTCTACCACCTCGCGAACCCGCGCCATTTTGTCATCCGGAATCACCCCGTTCACCGAATAGGTATCCCAGGCCACAGGCACTCGCACGGTTTTCATTCCGTTCGCGGCCATCCCTGTAATAAACTCGTTGGATATTTCGGGAAGACCCCAACCCGTTTCCCAGGCGGTTGTGTTTTCGAGCGTATTGGCTATCCCCATTCCGATACCCATGTCCGCCGCCATTTCCGTTGCGCCGATGACTTGCTCCAGTGAAGTATCACTCGCGGTGTTGGTGTCCGCTTCTGTCCCCCCGCCGGAGTCAGAAGCTGTATCTGCTGCCGCATTCACTACATCGGGAACCGCCTGCTGGCTGGTACATGAACTCCACCCCCCCATGCCGACAACAAAAACTACAATACAACCAATTGTCTGACGTTTCACACGCGCTCCTGTATGTTGTGTCATCACGAACAATACGTAGGATTCAATATACTCACAGGTGATGTCTTTGGCTAGAAACTCTTATCTCTATAAACCCCAAACCACATGTGAAATAGTTCATTGTTGCGGGTCGGCTGGACCCATTTTCTGCAGCAACCTTCTCGCCTTCACCGCCGCTGCAGTGGCGCCGTGGTTATTCACCACTTCATTCAGGTGGGTTTTCGCCTGCGTCTTCTTCCCCACAGAATATTCTGCTTTTCCGAGATGATACAACGCTTCGGCCCGCAAAAGCTGCGATTCGCCAGCCAGATATTTCGAAAAATGCACAATGGCATCCGCCGGCCGATTCAGGTGATCCTGGTATATCAAACCCATTTTGTACCGTGCGGCGTTGGCCACCGGTACCGATGCATAGGCAACAACCTGTTGGTACGCGGTCAATGCGCCCTGATAGTTTCCTGTTTTTCGTCGACACTCCGCCAACAGACGCCACGATTCGCTATCGGAATTCGCTGTTTTCAAACGCGACTCGAGTGCACTTATCGCTTCTTTGTATCGACCCATCCCAATCCACTGCTTTATCTGAGCCAATGAAACCGCGGCGTCACCTGCAGACGCTGAAGGCTTTGTTCGTTCTCGTTTCCTTGCCGAACTGAGTTCCATCTCCGACACGGGTTCCACAGGTGCAGTATCTGAAGGTTCGGTTTTAGCATCTGCTTCCGGTTTTTTCCCCTCGGATTGACTCGCAACATGAATCGCAGCGTCGTCTACCTCCGGTTTGAGCAGCTGTCTGACGACCGTTCGATTCGAAGCAGATATGGCTTCCACCGTTGCGGTTCCGTCGGTATATATCACCAGCTGTTCATCCGCACGCAACGTCCATTTTCGTGATTTTCGCTCTGTCACTTCCACCACGCCGTCGGTCACGGCAACCTGAAACAGCGGCACCAATTCTCCTGCCGCCAGCTCGTCACACGTATACTGCACCGCGAAACGGGTGCCTTTCACCGCGATGCGGAATCGACCATCTGCAGTATCTGCAAAAAATCGTTCCACCCCATGTCGTTTCGACACACTGCATGCAAACCATCCGTGTAGAAGCGCCAATTGCGTCGATGCAATCGCTGAATTTTTCACCGTCATTTGGCTGTTACGCCCAACCGCCACCCGATCATCTGTCAAAAAAACCAACACTTTCTCATCAACTCCGGTAACAATTGATTCTCCCGGCACCGTCGTTGTCTTCGCTTCGCTACCATTCACGAAAAATCGCGTAATGGGTATGGATGCCAGTGTCGAATCATCGGTTTCTGTTGTCGGCAGATCAGAAAAACCTAAGAAAAGCCCGAAAAACAACACCACGCAAGCGGTCACCGCCGCGCCGATCAACACCGGTCTGGACAAGCCCATCCGCCAACCTGAATGCGCTGCATTCTGTACAAATGCGGATTCCACCTGCTGCCTGAAGAACTGTTCCGCGGTGTCCGGTCGGCATGCTATATCTGACGCATCTTGCCTGACCGCCTTTTCAAAGGCACGCCAATGCGCCACTTTTCCAGCACAAACACGGCAGTCTGAAAGATGCGTCTCAAACCGAATCCGGTCGCTGCCGACAATACTTCCATCCAAATATTCATGTATTCGATTGCATGCATTCATGGTGTATTCTCACTGAGTACGTCTTTCCAAACAGACGCATGGCTGTGTTCCATCACCGCACTTCGAGCCCGATGGAGCCGTGTGCGCACTGTTTTGGGACGAATTTTTAATATGACGGCAATTTCATCACAGGTAAATCCCTGAATCACTCTCAACACCAGGACCTCTCGATGCTCGTATGAGAGACTTTGAAGAACCTGTCGAATCGTGCGACTCAGCATGGTCTGTTTTGACGGCGTATTCTCACTATCTATCAACGCCGGCTGCGCCGCCTGTTGTTCGTCTACTTTAAAAAACTGGAAGCGCAGCCAGGAACGACGCTGCCAGTCTCGTGTCCGGTTGGTGGCAATCCGAAATAAAAACGCGTTAAACAACGATCGATGACGATACAGCCTGGCCGACTTTCCCAGCGACAAAAATACTTCCTGGGTTACGTCGTCCACGTCGTGACGGCTCATTTTAGGGGCCACGTAACGAATCATGGCACGCACCGCCCCGTTATGACGAAGATACAACTGACCCAATGCTGAAGAATCTCCCGCGGCTATTTCAGTCATCAGCTCTTCGTCGCTTTTTGGTTCCGTTTTCGAATTCATCAACACATGTGCTGTCGCTCGCGTCAGCACACGAATACATCGGGGCAAACGCAAAAAAGGTTCCGTGATACTTTAATTTTTTATAATAAGAGCAATCAGCAGTCCACCATCAACGCGCGGATTTCTAACAATATCGCGGTCAGTGCTTTCGGCATAATACCGTTTCTGGTTCACCCATAGACCCAGCTCCGGCGACAATGCCACCGACACTGCCGGTCCCAACGAAACCTGCAGCGCAAATCGAAGCGCATATCGCATATTCCAGGCATCGTAGACATGGGTTCCAGTTTCCGGGAAGGTGATCACAGTTTGTTGATGGGGAACCGAAATATGTAGGACGACACCAAACCGCATATGCTTTACTGAGCGATATATCCCCACACCCACATACGGCTCCAGGCTGCGGTTTTCAATTTTTTCCAAACTTGTTTTATCTGAAGGACCGGTCACTAAATTCAGACCGCCGCCAACCCAGACCCGATCGAAAAACAGTTGCGCCAAACCGACGCTTGCACCCAAACTCAACCTTGGTCCACGAACGCCGGCAATACCCGCTCGGCCGATACCTTCAATTTGAAACATCCGTTGCGACGCAACCGGGTTACGCGCGCTTTCAGCAGTCGTATTCTTGTTTTTCTCTGCTGAACCCTCTTTACTCGAAGCCGAAATCACTGATGCTTCCAATGCCGCGGCAGGGTTCTTCGCATCAAACAGATAGGCTTGTCCCACCAACTCTTCCACTGCCATCGCTAACGTCACTTCGGTATCGGGACCGTTTTGCGCTTCCACGACTCGAATCAATGCCCGCCCTGTACTCAGCGCCGCCAATTGCAACAACGTGACATCTTCTCCGCTGTCGTCCGTCAGCCAAATCACTGCTACCGCACGATGGGAACGCGCCAGTTTTCGAACCTGAAGCAACTGCTCCCGCAGCGACATCTCTGAAAAACTCGGCGAAGTAACCCGCGTTAACCGAGTGTCTGAAACGATACGATAATTGTCGAGCGCCAGTTGAAGTTCTGTAATAAATGCGCGTTCGCGCTGTTGTGCCGCCATCGTGCGCCCGGTTAGAACAACCAATATCGCCGGTTTTTCCGCAGCAGATTGCGCCATCGTGTTGGGGGGGATACACAATGCCATGACCATGAGTGTCAACACCGTGAACCCCAATCGCTTCAGCCTGTTGTCTGCCCCGTTTTTTGCACGTTTGTTTAAATCCATCATAAAGCGTCGGTTTCACCCGATTTCCAGCAAATGCCCCAATGTGGAAGCGAACCAAATCGCCACATGCGCTGCACCCGCCACAACAATAGTTGAGTTCTCCCGAAATTCATACCAAGAAAATAGGCACCGCTTTGGTGCAATCTGTAGTTACAACATACTATCTATTGGAAGCTTCGTACTATAATCGCGTACGATGTGGTGCAGAATGCACCGGGGAACGCGCCTATTCCCAGATCAGGTCGCCCGGCAGAATGATACCGCAATCTGAAAAATCGAGGGTCGTTTCAATGCGAAAGTTCGAACCGCACGTCTGCCGCTCCGCCTGAAATAAATCAATGGGATAAATTTCACCAATCTCCAAAGACAACGCTTCTGCGACGTCGTCCAGAATGACGGTGCCGGTTTCAGGAATGTGAACCCCTCCTAAATCCACCACCAACTGATCATTGATATACACGTACACATCGTCATCACCGATGAAGGTAAATTCTTCTCCGCCGTTGTACATGAACTTTGCGTGCATCTCCGTGGTAAAGTGAAAATTGTGCACCCAGTCCCCGCAAATCGACACTTCGTCAAATCCAACCCCATCAATGGGAAAAAATTCCGCTGAGTCGAAAACAAAGGTATCACCCACCGGTTCCAGCCATAAATCCACTGCAAAAGGCAAATTCACGTCTGCGACATTGCGATACCACTCCGTCTCAATCTTTGAATTGTTATCCGGTGATGCCACCGGTTTGTGATCGTCGCCCAAGTCTGTATCTACCGCGCTGGTGGTCCAGTCGTCCTGAAAGTCTGTATGCGCAGTAAGAAAATCCCGAATAACCACGCGAATAATATTCGCGCATACTGCGTCTTCTTCGAGAACGGCATTTTCATCCAACGGCCCCACCACTGCAAAACCACCGTAGCTGGAATCGGTATCCATCGCATTCGCAACGCTGAAGCCATCGGGAAGCTCCGTAATAATTTGAACCACGTCCACCGCGGTATCTTCACCGGACACACCGTCATCGGTGGAATAGTCTTCAAACGGCCACTCTGTCACAATCAGTTCTGTATCAATGATAGTGAGTTCTTCGCTGTCACTATCACCATTCATCAACCCTTCGGAGCTCGTATCTACGAGTGAAGTAGGGGCATCGTCACTGTCTCCGTCTACGACCGAAGAAGCGCCATCGTCACTATCGGCGTCTGCATCGGCGTCTGCATCGGCGTCTGTATCGGCATCGCTATCCATCTGCCCGTTGGACATCGCAGATGGTTCGTGCTCGCTGCATCCGGCAACCAACCCGAACCACACCCCGCAATAAACATACAACCAAATGAGGTGTTTCATTATTCTTTTCCTTTTTCTTCGCATCACCCAAGAACTCTGCCTTTTCACACATACCCAGAAATAGACGCATCCATCTAATTCGTAGATCGTTCGAACAGCACAAAACGTTCCCTAAAAAAAAGATTGCCACACTATAGACCACAGCGGCTTGGCACCGAACCTGACGAAATACCGACCGTTCCAATCGCAGTTCTCATTTTTCTCTCCCCGGGTGTTACCTATGCAGAAGCGAAACAATCCGGCGGTCCACAGATACTGACGCAACCAAGCCGCAAGGGGGAGTTATGAATATCAATCGAACCATCACAACCGTACTGCTGTTCATCGTATTTTCCGCTGTATCCTGCGACACGTTTACAGACTGTCCCGCAGTGGAATACACCGAAATGTTTGCGCTGAAAATCTGCGGCGACGGGGATGCAATACTTCCAGCGGGCACCTACCGATTGCACTCGTTCGGATACAAAGGAGACGACCGCATGTGGACTTACGATTATGAGCTGGTCATCGACGAAAACGGTGACTTGATTATGGAAGACCAATACCCGGTGTCGCCCGATTCAGAATCCAATGTCGACAACTGCATCATCGTTGATGTGGACCTCGGCGCCCATATTCGCTACGACACGTGGCTGCATCGTCTCGGCCAGGGAGGCGTAACCATCGCCGAAAAGGAAACGCCAATCGTATACAATGACCCGGCAGAGTATCCGGACGGCAAAGACTGCAGCGCAGTTTGGCGCCCCGTTCCCGCCGATGAACTCATTCTGATTGTGCCTTCTTCAAAATAGGAATCCGGCATTCCGGATGCAGAAAAGATCGCCTGCCAACACACCCTTCGTCTCGTGAACAACGCGAATAAAAGCCCGATGCAAAAATAGACGAAACCGGAAAAAAGTCGTATCACTGAATTTATGCATCGCAACAAGTGGCCAAATCGTTTCAATTGGATTGTGCACGTTCATCCATCCTCCTACACAAATGTGGCGTACATGTTTTTAATGAGCTGTGCACTCGCAGGGATGTTTCCTCGGTACGGACACGCGACAACCCCGTCGGCATCTCCGGCAGCCGATGCGTTAATGGTTGAAATTGAAGGCGTTACCCCCGATTCACCCGAATTGTTTACCGCCATTCGCGCGCAGCTTTCCGCCTCTCAGCTGGTTCTCCGGCAGGTGACTTTTCGTCGGGATGAATATAATGTCGCAACCCCCATTCCCAGCGCTTCCCTGCTGGCCAAGCAGCAGAACGCGGAAATGGTCTTCTGGATTGAAGACGACCTGCACACGTGTACCGTTACATTTTACTCCACCAAAGACCCGGAGCGCGTATACACACGCGTTTTGATTCTCGAATCGGATAACCGCTCCAGCCGCTTCGAAGTGATTGCCAATGCGGTATCTTCACTCCTTGAGGAAACCATTTTCACCTTTCGGGAAAAACCCGCGCCTCCCCCAAAGAAAATAGAACCCCCTACCCCGGTTCCCGAAAAAAACGCCACTTGGCCGCGTCGTCGTTCAGAACTGTTTGCAGCGTATGCCGGCGCTTTGTTTTCACCCGACACCGCATGTCATGGGGTTCAAATGGGATTCGGGGTATTGCCCGCCGAAGCCATTGCAATCGATATATCTTACACCCAGAATCTCACCCTGCGCTTTGAAACCGACCAATACCGGTTTTCCATCACCTCACGGAATGTCGATGTCGCGATGGCCGGTCGACTTCGATACCACGCGGTCGAACTCCGATTCGGAATCGCATACTCCGCCGGTATCCGCTCCATATCAACAGAATCATTATCAGACAATATCTCCCCGCGTCCCAACCGGCTGAACGGGATTCACTCGCTAACCCCCTTTCTGGTTACCGCCTGGTCTCTTTCCGAACATTTCGCCCTGTTGTTGCAACTGGGCGGCGCAATTGCCCTGAACGAGCACGACTATAAAATCATCCGCGAAGATGGTACCCAAACCACTGTTATCTCCCCGTTTCCGGTCAAATTCGTCTACAACATCGGTTTCCTGATTCAATTATAAGCGGACGGCGCGCATCCGCCATGCGCCTACAGTTCGGCGAGTCGTGCTTTGGCTTTTCCCACCAGCGAACTGTTGGGAAATCTGGCAAGAAACTGGCGAAGCGCCTGCTTCTCAGATTCCACCTGTCCAAGCTGCTGGTAGGACTTGGCGGTTCCCAGCAGGGCCTCTTCCGCCAACGGGCCGTTGGGCGCCTTTTTCAGATACGCATTGTAATGCGACAACGCCTGCCTGGGTGAACGCAGATGGCGCAACTCAATTTTAGCGAGACTGATATACACCGCAGAAGATTCCGGGTGTCGCGAGTACAGTTTCAGCACTTTCTGATAATTGGTCGCCGCGCATTCCCAATCGTGGGAGAGCAGGCAGGAACGCGCATCCTCAATCAGACTTTCCATGGATTTCGCCGCCCGCCGACCGGGCTCAGCGGTATTGACGGCAGCATCGGTTCCCTCTCCGGCGTCCTCTTCGGCGACAGCAACGGCTTCATTGTCAGCCCCGGTTTTCTGAGTCGCTTTGTTGCTTTCCGTCGCATCGGTCAATTGCTCTGCGTCGGTATCGTCTTCCGCGCCCACATTCAACGCCGCCACCAGCTCTGCAGTCAGCGGATCAGTCAGCGGATACACCTCGTTTAATGCCAGACGTCCGCCATGCCCGGCTGCCACCGGAAACGCACTTTTTTCCTCACGATGGGGAATCACCTCCACAATACCGCGAAACACTTCGACCCGCTCATCGGACTGATTGACGTACACCGCGAACAGGGTTCCCTTCACCCAAACCTCTCCTCCCGGTGTTTTAACAGAAACCGACTTCTTATCCCGCCGATGGGGGTCTACCGACAGCGCCGCTATTCCCTGCTCCAGCGATACCTGAACCGCGCCGTCCTGAATCAGCGTTCCCGGCTCTCTCCCTTCACAATAGGTCATCTGCACCCCGGGAACCAAATCCACCGTATTGGAAACCTCACATGGGAACACGCCGGTCGCGACCGAAGCTTCTTCAATCTGATCCGGTGCACCCCATCGCCACACCCCGATGAGGAGCACGGCCGCCAACGCCGCGGCGACACCCACTGCCAACAAACGCGCGTTATGCTTTCTTGCCCTCGCCCGTTCCTGTTGCAGTTGAGCGACCACCGTAGAAATCTCTTTATCAAACTCGCCTTCCGCAGCTGCCTCGGCAAACAACGGCAATGCATTCATCAACCGATGGGTGTTGCGGCACCGTTCACATTCATCGAGGTGACGTTGAACAGCATTTCGCTCTTGCACTGACAGGCGTTCATCCACAATCGTCTTTTCAATCAACAGGCTCGCCTCTTGACAAGACATTCGTTCCTGTTTTTCTGAAAATTCCATCATCACAATTCCTCCAACATGGTCGTCACCAGGTTCGGGTGGTCATCCAGTATGGCCCGAAACTCCCGAAACGCTGTTTTCAATCGATCTTTCACCGTATTCTGAGAAACATCGGTCATCTCAGCCACCTCCCGTACGGTGTATCCATAGGCCAGGTGTAAAAGTAACGGAACACGCCGCTTTTCTGGAATCACCGACAGCTTGTCAACAAGTGATTCAAACAGCTGTCGCCTGGAAATCGACTTTTCCGGTGTCTCCCTCGTAATAACGTCTTCATCTAAAAGAGGCATGTGTACCACCTCCGGCTTACGGGACCGCTTCAGCACTTTCATGGCCGTTCGATATGCAATTCGACTCGCCCACGCTTCCAAGCTCCCTGTCCCTTTGAACCATTTTAAACTCTTCAGCACTTCCATTGCGGCGATTTGGGCGATATCATCCACATGGCTGCGGTTCCCAGCGACAAATTTCACAATCTGAACAATTCTCGGATACAGTCTCGTTAAAACTGCCTCTTCGTTTTTCGGATCTTCCAATGCCTGCCGAACAAGCTGTAAGTCTGCCAACGAAAGCGGTATTTCTGTCATAACATTCTGCATTCCGGGTAACCCCATCCGTTCTACTCATCTGGCAGTGGTCACCCCAATTCAATAACGGGTGGATCTGTAAATATTTTATTTTTTTTATGTGATGGTAATATTTTTCCGCTTTTTTGTAAATGAGATGGAGCGTTACTGTGTTGCGGTAAGCAATCCCAAGCTGTAATACCCCGGCTGATCCGTATCGGTAATCACGTCATATTCCTGATACACACTAAACAGAAATTGCATATTACAAGTGTCAATCGTCATTGTCTCATCGTTATTTCGCCGCAACATTTCACCATGCGTAATGCCGTTGGCCACCCAATCGGGCCCGGTCGAATTTGCCGACGAAATCAGAGAATCAGACTCCTCGATGGCCAATGGTGTCCAGCTTCCGCCCAAATCCTGTGTTGTCCAGGCACGATAATAGCGACCGATGGAACCGCCGTACGCCGATACCAGCAATAGATAGGTATCAGTTCCGGCAATTTTATACACATTGCTGGCATCGAACAACAACCGTTCCTCACTTTCCTGCATCACCAGCTCTGTAGTGCCCTCAAACCCATCCGGAAAAGCCTCCCGGGTGGTTATCGCCCGATACAATCCGCCATTTAACGCGGAGAAAAACATGTAACAATTCAGGTCGTCGCAAATGATCCAATAGTCGATTCCACCCTCATCCTCTCCAAAAATATCCGGTTTAGACATAAACGGCGTCATTGGCGTCCACGCCATGACATCACTGGGGTCGGTCGATGTGGAATACGCCGGTTCCGGCATCTGATACACCAGGTACCACAGTTGGTCCCCCGAAAAATAAAACAGTTGGGGCGCGGCCTTGTACCCAGTGAGATCTTCATTTATTACCACATTCGTAATCGCTGCGGAATCCGCAGTCTGCCAGTCGGTCACATCAAATTGTACCATGCTGTATCCGGTAGTGGTGTGCCGACTAGCATACACCACCCACTTATCTACATTCCAGACCACAGTGGGGTCCTTTAAATCCAAGGAATCTGCCGGCGGTGTCACCAACATATCCATTGCTGTCCAGGCAATCTGAGAAGGAACGCCGCAACCAACGGTGTCGGTATCGGTATCGGTTCCCGTGTCGGTATCGGTTCCCGTATCAGAACCCGTTTCGCTATCGCCGAAATGTTCGTCTGCAATAATGGTCGTTTGCCGACAGCCCCCCGCAACCGCTAAAATCACAACCGACATCAAAACATTAAACGTAACAAATGACTCTTTCTTTTGTCCCATCAAATTCATGTTATTCCAAAGCGACCCACGAATAAAGGGAAATGTCTTCGACCAGTGGGTTGAGCCGTTTTCATTGCCGGCGGTACTGCTATTAATGACACATAGTCATATTTTCTACTTTTAACAATAATTTCAAAGGTGGCTTTATGAAACAGATTGTTTTTAGCAGCTTAATCATTTTAGTCGTATTCACCGCGTTCAGTTGCACCGAAGGGGCATCAAATCCGATCATTCAATCCGATGCTGACAGCGATTCTGACACGGATTCCGATTCCGATGCGGACACCGATTCCGACACCGATTCCGACACCGATACGGACACCGATTCCGACAC
>JAFGXQ010000032.1 GCA_016936575.1 Deltaproteobacteria bacterium | reverse complement strand
TAATTAATGCAGGACCAGTCGCGTCTGCGGTACCTGCAACGTCAGGATGACGATCCATAAAATCTTCGCGTGATAGCAGATAGTCTATATTGTACGTCGATTCCAAAGCGTTGTTTTGGGCCGTCCAGTAATACTCGATACTCCGCGAACGCGCAATAATCCGATTTCTTGGGCTCTTCTCCCACGAAGAAATTTTTATGTCCACTATTTCTGATACATTGTATCCACTTGTCCCAAATTTATTGTCGGAACACTCACTCATGAAAAGATAATAGTTTCCGTCGTATGCTACCCCGTTCACATCAGCAATTGAAATTTCATCCCCTGATTCACTGATAAGCGTTGAATAGATATCCGCTTCACAGACTGCTTTTCGATATTCCAAAAAAGCAACTACTTCACTCATATTCAAATCTTGGTTGTCGAAAAATCTCAAACCTGTTTCCAGGCGCTGACAATAATAGCTAATGCAGCTGTTCAATTTCTGTTCAGATAATTCATACGAAAGAACCTCTCCGTCCGACATGATGTATTGAGTTTCAAAATGTCCAGCATTGTACACGCCTAGGTTCTGCAACGATTTCGTTTCCTTTGAGCTATTACAGGAAAAAAAGCCGATTGCCAAAACCACTAAAATCAAATTAAAGGAATTACAATTTTTCATTATTTGCTCCATAATTTCATTGGTCGAACATACAAATTATGTGGTGTGAATTCTCTGCAACAGTCTCGCATTCTTGAGCACCAGTCTGAAAATCCAAAGTATAATTTCCATTACTTCCATCCACACTGCAGGGTTCAGAAGTCCATATTTCCTGAACACCCGATTGTTCAGGAAAATATAGCGAGCAGCCAGCATCATCTTCACAAGAAGAAGACTCCCAAACGGGATCTCCTTCTGCTGAAATCCAGAAAAGCTCCCCTCCAAATACTCTTGCAAAATCCGCGAACGTAGGAATATGCGTTCCTTCTGGGCAGACATCAATAGATTCAGAAATTTGATATTCCGATGGAGTTCCTTCGCACACGCGGGTATCTACGTTGATACTTGTGCCAAGAGGACAGGTCCAACAACTATCCTCAGCATACAGAGGAATAAACTCGTTGCTGGGACAAGTACAATCCTCCGGAAGAATCCCGTAGCCGTCACATACCGCACAGTTATCGCCTGTCCAAAAGAAATTACAGTCGATGCATGTAATATTCTCTGAATCCAAATCTGAGCATTGCTGGTCTCCTACACAATCTATCACTCTCGACTCCAGCTCATCACATGAGTTATAACTCCACACATCGCCGCCGTAGCAGCCCCGATAATGATCTGGCAAACACATGCATTCAGCAGCTACCGGAGACAACTGAACACATTCTTCGCCCAGGCCAACATTGCATAAACTAAGTGAACTGACAGGCTCGTCATCTGCAAAACACCAAATACCATTCGCATAGCACTCCGCATGCTCTCCTGTAGGACACGGATTCGTAATGTTCTCTGTATCCGTATCGCTATCCGCGTCCGTATCAGCATCTGCGTCCGAATCGCTGTCGGTATCACTATCGCTATCGGAGTCAGCGTCTGTATCCGTGTCCGTGTCAGCATCCGTATCTGCGTCACTATCCGTATCAGAATCACCATCACCGTCGGTATCAGTATCCGTATCTGAATCCGTATCAGAATCGCTGTCACTATCACCATCAGTATCAGTATCAGCATCAGTATCTGTGTCGGTGTCTGAATCCGTATCAGAATCGCTGTCACTATCGCCGTCCGCGCCAGGATTCGTATCCGTCTCCGTATCCTTCTCTTCCGCCCTTCCTACCTTGGAACAACCGAATGAATTCAGTGTCATTAGTAGTATCAGTAATAACAAGTACAAAAGCTGTTTCATGCTTGCTTCCCCTTTTCCACGACGCTATACAAACGCCGCGTATCAGTCACACGCTTAATTTTGCGTACATTTTTTACATTCATTAGTACCCTTCGCGAATCTTCAGCACCGGGTAATCGGTTGATTCTCCGGTAATATCATTCACCTCTGATTCATATTCAATCAGCGCCACCGTCGGACGACCGCATACGTCGGTGTTCAGCGCATATCGCTGCATTCCGGGCAGTCCCTGAACCAAGGCGTCTGATACCATCAGCACGTCTGAAACAACCCCCGTCGCGTTCACTCGTCGGTAGCTGAGTCTTCCGTACCCCTGGTTTGTATTTTCATAAATCAGGTGTGTCCTGCCTCGCACATCCTGAGCGACATCCCAGGGAATCTGCCCATCCAGATCAATACTCAAATCTATCTGGTCCACCGTTGCGACATCGGTAAACCCTGTGGATAACGAATCGACCTTCAGGAACCAGTTCCGATCCACATACGCGACCGCTTTGTATCCTTGTGTTCCCTGTGCCAGTTTGGGGTAAAATCCTTCTTTTATGACGGCACCCGTTCCGTCGAGATTCATCCACTGCATATTGTACGAATTGTCATCTGCCGCCAGATACCTGGCGTCCTCCACAGAATCACCGATAACCTGAGGTGCATACCCAAGTACCGTACCGGTACCTTCTTCCACCCAGCCATTTACCAGTTCTTCAACGGTTCCGTTCAAAATATGCGCAATGTATATGGGTTGACTTCCCAAATCGAAACCAAGCGACATCGAAACAAACATGCCGCCGTCCGTATCCGGAGACAAATGAATTACCGTCTGCGAAGACGCTACGGCTCCCTTGCCTTCTCTCTCCTGCAGACTATCCAGTTGTCTGCGATACCATTGGCCGTTTTCATAATAAACAAAAGCGGGCAAGCTGCGCGACAACACATAGGGAACCCCCTCTGACGACAGCGCAATTGCTCCACACTTAACTTGTTCCTCGCCGGGAACCTTTAGGTTTATCTCCTCAAATTCATCGAATGAGGTCTGTTTCCCATAGCGCGTCTCCAATACATTGTCTTTGTAGCCGCTGTAACAATAGTGAGCTGCCCCTTCATCGTCGACAAGCACATGAACCTCTTCAAGATAATCCACAGCAGAGAACGGATGTACACTCCCATCTACAAATGTACCAAGCGTTTGGCACTCCGCCGGTTCTACAACACACTCCCCAAGTACACAGGCGCCTAACCCACAATCCACGTTCCCCTTACATTCCCCGGCTTCGCTTTTGTCACCGTCACATCCGAGCACAAACATGGCCGCAGACAAAATCGCAACTAAACAAGCGTTTAAAAAATTGCTCATAGCGCCTCCACCCCACTATCCACAATGTTCAGAAACACCGAATAGGTTCTCCCGTCACTGGACACCTCTAATCGCTCAAGCGAACCGAATTCTCCGGTTTGTACGTGCGGCTCGATCTGAAGTTCAAACACTACACTGCCGTTATCTATGAAAATCACATCCGCCACATGAATATTGGCCGTCTCCGTAAAGGTAATGTCTCCACTTACAAATCCGCTGGACGCCACGGCGACCGGCACAAACACATGGTCGCCTTCAACTACATCCGGGAATGACGGGTAGGTCGTTCCCAATGTATCATCGTCAACCACCACCACCTGAGCGGGAATCTCCCGAGAAACCGTTTGGGCGATGAGCGAATAGCTATCTGTTTCTGTCCCCACCGAACTAATCACCGACGCCGTTGCATCCAGTGCATCCCAAGTTGTCATCACAAAAAGGTCACTGCCTTCTAACTCCAGCGACGTAACATCTGCAAAATCAAATCCCGAATACACAAACGACAAATCCACTGCGCCGCTGCCCGACAACAACACTGACGGACTCGGCACAAGGTAGGCGGGATCCGCCACTTCAATCTCTGTGGTCATGATCTCCAAAGTCGCGCCGCCTTCCAGATAACTGTACATCGTTAGTGAGAAAGTATCCGGCGCAAAGTCCGCCGGAAGTCGCATGGCCATGGATACCCCATGCATGGCGTCCACCGTATCCCCCACTTCTACGCCTTCGGGCAAGTTCACCGGTCGCGTTCCTTCGTACAGGGTCGGTCCGGTTCCGCTGAAATCAAGTACGCCCACCTGTCCGCGCACGAGTATCTGCCCGGGCATCTCGTTCTCAAACTCTTGTGGGGCGGTAATGATAAATGGAAGTTCATACAAAAACGGTCCGTCTGTAATGACTACCGTCGCAGTGGTCGGTTCCTGTTCTATGTCAATGTTGAAAAAAACATCCATCGAGCTGCCGGTAAGCAAATCGATACCCACGATTTCCATTCCAGGTGCGCCGTCAATCGTCACGGTGACCGCAGAATCAAAATGGGTTCCATCACCGTTGATACGAAACTCCGCCATTCGGGCCCCGGCAGTTGCCGTTGAGCGGGAGAGTGACACCGTGCCCGGCCCATCCGCTTCCTGCACCACACTCATCTCAACCAAAGCAGTCTTCTCCCCATATTTCAACTCAAATGAATGCAGCCCCACTTCTGTCAATGTCGCTCCGGCAACAAAGGTGGCTAATGCGTTCTTCTCATCAATCACGGTGAGCTCTTTAAAGAAGAGGCCGTTTTCGCTGCGGAGCGGTACTACTTTTTTGTCGGTAAAAATCGGTTCCAGCGCACGCAGTTCCACCACCATCTGTTCACCCGGTTCAATGCTGGAGGGATTGGCCGCGATGATGACGGTTGCCGAGGAAGAAGAATCGCTGTCGCAGGTGGGGAGGAGGAATAGTAACAACAACAAAATTATCGGGGTGAATATTGTTTTTTCAAAATCCCCCTTACCTCCTTTTTCAAGGGGGAATTCAGCACAGCCTCCCCTTTGACAAGGGGGCTGGGGGGATTTTGTCGCGGTATTGCGGCGAACACGCGGGTTCGACTTTACATTTGTTTTATTCATAATCAATCATTCAATTTTCTACATCCCCCCAATTCCCTCCCCTCGCCCATTTCGGGAGAGGGGTCGGGGGAGAGGGCTACAACGCCGGTTCTCCATACAATGGAATTGCCGACTGAAAGGTTCGATCATTGGGCAGGCCCGGTGTGGGCGATGCCATGTATACGAAATCAAGTTTGTTATTGTTTGAGTCCACACCTGCGGCACGGCCGATGGTTCGGTAGGTTCCCACTTCGGCGGGGGTTCCTTCTGCCAATGCGTTTGCTCCAATGGTTCCGTACTGCACTTTGTCCATCACAGTGCCCTGATACAGTAGTGATACCGCGCCCGCTCCTTCAGGAAGCATGAGTGAGGTTGACACAAAATCATCGGCATACAGCGCCAGATACCCGCTGCTGTTTAAAGTGAGGTCACTCAAATCCACGCAGGGAGTGGCGGCGTCAATCTCGTTGCCGTCACCGTCAAAGGTGCACAGTTCAAATCCGGTCAGATTGTACGCAATGGGACCCGTCAGCTCCACCCAGGGATTGGTGGTGCCCACCGTATTATTGATTTCGTTAATCACCACCAGCGGACGAATGTTCAGAGCGTAAAAGCCGCTGGTTTCATCTTCGGCTTCCACTGTGAGGTAGTAATTTCCCGGCTCTGTTACAAACATTCTGGGGTCGGCGGTTGATGGTGTTTCGAGAAAGTTCCCTTCTTCATCAACAAATGTTTCAGTGTCGTCGTACAGGGTAATCCAGGTGTTGGTGAATGCGCCTTCCACCCACGACAGTCGGCGGGCCACCACATCGATGGCCACCGGCGTGGTGGTTTCGAAATAGTAGTAATCCATATCGATGGTGGTTTCGGCAGCGGCGTGCACAACGGTGCCGACCGGGTCGGCAATGGTCTGGGCGGTTGCGAACGAATCGTTGTCACCCGCAGCCTCCAAAACGGTATTGCCGTGGGTCAGCAGATAGGTATACAGCCGGTAGTCGCCTTCGTTGTCAGAAAGCTTCGGCCCTACCTCAAGAAAGTAGCTGCCGCCTTCGGCAAAGTAATGCACCATGCGCGCGTCAATGCCCAGCGGCGTTTCATCATCTTCAAACACAAACCAGTCATCCCCAACTTCATTAATTAAACGAAGCACCGGGTCCATCGTTGTACGGTCAAGGGAGTAGGCATGAAAAATGGCGGTGGTGCCGGGGTCTACGGTAAAGGCGTAAAAGTCAGACACATTGGTTTCTGCGTCGAGCGTACCGCTGTAGCTGTTGTAGGTAGGTAACTCGTCGGTGGGAATTTCAATATCACCGATGTCATCAGCCACAATCGTGAGTGTGCCGCAATAGGTGGCCCCGCCGCTGGTGACCTGAATTTCGTAGTCGCCCGGAACCGCCTGCAGCCCCACATTTAATGAGCACGACATATCTTGGTTGGTACTGGCGTAGCACTTGCTCTCGGCGACCACATCAAGACCGGCCAGGTACATATGCTCGTTCTCGCCCTCCAGTGTGACGCTTTTATCGTATGTGATCCATTCCACCGCACCGGAGGCTTCCAGGCGAATCCCTTTAGCATACGTACCGATGGGCAGAGCGCTTGGAACGACTTCGAAATCATTACAGCTGGACGCATTTTCGGTATCGGTGTCTTCGGTATCGGTATCTACAACCGCCGCCTCTTCAACGGTAAACACAGCGGTGACGACTTCGTCTTCATCGTCAAGTTGTGTGGTGGCGCTGATGGTGTACGCGCCGGGAACGGCGTCGTCTGAAATGAATACCGTGGTTTCCATATCGGTGATTCCGTAAATGCTGTCGAGATTAATACTTACCCCCTGCGCGGCGGGCTCAATGAGCACCAGGGTGGCGGGCGCTTCAGCTTGAAAATGCGTGTTGAAGCCGTGCAACGAAACCGTTACGTCTTCGCCCTGCACCCCACTCGACGGTCCAAGTACCAACGTGGGTGCAGGAAATATTTCAATCGAAAAATAGGCGGTCTCCATTCCGTCACCCACCGGGCTGGTCACAGTACCGATAATGTTGCCGACTGTTGCGCTTGCACTTGCTTCCAGTTCAAACGACAATTGTTCGCCGTCACTGGTTACGCCCAAATACTCTTTAGAAAGAACCACCAACCCGGCGCCCTCGGGAAAGGAGATTTCGGTGGAGGCGCTGAAGTGGGTGTTGGTGCCGAACAGGCTGAAGGTTTTGGTTTGCCCGACAAACACAGATTCGGGACGCAGTTCAACGGTGGGCTGCAAAACGGCACTGTCCGACGATGTATCTACCCCGTCGCTGGTTGTATCGTTACCGCTGTCCACCGACGTATTGCTGTCGGTATCTGAATCGGTATCGGGGACTGCCGGGGTAATCGTAATTTCCGCGATTCCCTGCGTTTTACCGGCATCTAAAGAGACGATACGTTTTCCGAGGGGTGCGGTAACGCCCGCAGAAAGCTGAAACGTCACGGTGTAGGCGTCAATTTTCTGCAGACCGTGAAAACTGAACCCGTCCATCGGCTCAATCGATATGTCCGGAGAGCTGCTGTCCAACTGCGTATCCGACACCAACCGAACCTCCAGCGACTGCCCCCGCGCAATCGTATTCGGCGTAACCGTGAGCTCCACATCTACTTGGCCGCTTTCACTGCATGACGCGAGTATCAATGATAGAAACAATAAAACAAAACCAACAAGCCGACGGATTGCGATTTTTTCACAGCGAAGTGTTCCAAAACGGGGAGAGAATCTAAAAGAATTTAACATTAACCAAACATCTACCGTTTCAAAGGCACTCAACAGGTTGCCGGTTCCCCCTAACCCGACACAGGTGAAACGGTTACGTGTCTCAATGTGTCAAAAACGACTACAGATTGAATGCAAAGTTTCGTATATGTAACGTATTCGGTTGTGCCATTTAGCCAAAAACTTGACAAGCATTTTCATTGCCGATTTATCGTTTTTTGTTAATGCCTACTCTCGATTCAAAATGTTCATTTTCTATTTATTTCAGATTTGAGTTATCCGGCAGAAGATGAGCAACTCATTGTTTTTCACCTCTCCGCTTGTGCCACGCTTGTGTCATAGGAATGTCCCAAGAGGGATCGAGAGGACGCGAAAGGACGCTACAGGGAACATGGTTTAACGAACAAATTCGGCAGGTTACGGGTAACTTCGCGATTCTGTTAAAGTTTCATTTTTCCTGCCCGAGGCCGTTCGAGTCCCGTCCACCCCGCCACAAAAACGAAACCCTCGGAGCCTCAGCTTCGGGGGTTTTTTCGTTTATGTAGGCCACGCCGAAGCCTCCGGCGAAAGCGGGCAAAGGAGACGGTTCGATTTACTCTCTCGATGCGAGCATGTCTTGCAGCGAGGCGTCGGCTTCGGCTTGAGAATGGCGGCCAAGCAATTGATCATATCGCGTTTTTTGCAACGCAATGTCGTCAGATGCTGCAATGCGACTCAAGGCGAATACCAAAAATTGGTTCATCGAAACGCCTTCTTCCTTCGCACGATTTGCCAGCGCAGCATGCAAGCTGTCTGGAACCCTGAGTGTTACTCTAGCCATTATCAATTCTCCTGGTACCGCTTGGGGTACTTCGCTAAAAACTTCTTTGGGGTAAGCAGTTCAAAACCAAGTTGCTCGGCAGCGCCGATAAAATCTTTGGTATTAGACGTAATGAGCACTGTTCTACCATTCATTACGCAATCTATTACCATATCGTCGCCCGGGTCGGGAGATGCCGGCCGATAACTGAAAATAATAGGCACGAAGGTGGCGCGAAACAGCAATGCTTGAAGCACTTTTTCTACTTGATTGGTCCGATTAGGCCCACCGTGGCGTTTCAGCACCGCTTCGTACTCAAGGGCCAACGCCGTAGACACGCAAACTTCAATTTTTCGCGCCGCCCACAAATCCACAATTTGACCGCAATGCCCCTTACGTTTTAACCCTTCCAGCAACACATTCGTATCTATCGTCACCCTCATGACGTCAATATATTCACTATATGACACCATGTCAATGAGCGTTGCCCAGTGTAAATGAAGCGCCTGGAGCGCCCCGGTCCTCTCACATGCATGAGCTTATGAACGTTCTCTGAAAGGTCCCGCGCACGGTCCGCAATCCCTCCATTGCAGGAAACCTGCGACCGTGAAGTCAGGTTCTAATGCCACGAACCGTGGGTGAGAACTTTTTTCAAAACGCGTCTCCGTCTCACGAATGAAGCAACGACATGTTTCACAACATATTTTGATAACCACCCACATCACCATTCGTGAGACTTGTCCCGCCTTCTGAAACTATATCTCACCCACCTTTCACCCTGCTCAAACCTCTCTCCGCGCT
>JAFGXQ010000031.1 GCA_016936575.1 Deltaproteobacteria bacterium | reverse complement strand
TATATCCGTATCCTTATCGGCCTCATCCAGCATCATGTCATACGTCACAATCAAGGGGCTGGCGGCAACGTTGTCGGTGTCGTTGATCGCCGCGGCGTAACCGAGCACACGCAGCATATCAGACACCGACCATTGTTCATCGGTGTCTGCGATCCGATTCAGCTCTGAATAAAAACGCGTCCAATCCATCTCCACGCCCAATTGTTTCATATCCGGAGTGGCCACCGCAGGGTCAAGACATTGGACGTTTCTCCATTTTTGCCATTCGCTCTGAGCGCCCGACGTATTGCATTCCAACGGTACCATTCCTTCGACGATTTTCCACCCAGACTTGGGCGCTGAGGGAAACCCTCCCAAGTAGTCCAACACTTCGCGATTATTTGTAGCCAACACTTGTTCCGCATCCCAGCAACGCAAGGTAACATCCGGGTCATCACAATTATCAACATCGCAATTCACCGCCCCGGCAGGGCAATCAGGTACATACATGCTTTTGGGGTAACCATATACACAATCGTCTTCGTCGGACGCATTCCAAAGCATTGAGGAATAGAAATTGGCAAACCCTTCGCCGATTCCAGTGTTCGGCAACGCCAACGACTGCATACAATGCAAATCAGACATATTTTTAGAAACAAAGCATCTACATTCATCTACCGCAACAAACGGTGATTTGTTCGTATCAACCTTCCCCGTCAACGGATCTCTCAGCCTGACAACATAGTCAAACGGATCATTCGTGCCAAAATTCGCCACGTGCGCATATTGAATGAGATGACCGAACTCATGTGCTACCGAAAATTTTCTCGACGCGTCTCCAAAAGGAAGCGTATTGCTCCCTGCGGCTCCGCTGCCATCCTTCCGCAGATACAACTTTCCGTCACTCGGTCTATAATACGGAAAATCTGCTTCGGAAAAATTCGCGTGAATCGTTTCATTAGAACCCACAATACCCATATCTTTCCCATTCGCATGCGCCTGAAAAAGCTGCCCGATGATTGCGGCAACCTTGGTGAACTCATTGTTAAACGGTTCCCCCGCGCTGTTCCGCACAGGAACAGTAATAAAATGGTTTGAACTCATGTAATCGTTCACCTCAAATGTTTTTCTAATCACGAAGACATCGTCAAGTTCATCTATCAGCGTCCATACGGTATTTGTTCTCGCTCCTGCTGCGTCTACATATTCGAACTTACCGGCAAGTTCAATCTCGGCTGTCACCGGGATGCTCGAATCTAACGGAGTGAGTTGCTCAGGCGTAGGGGCAAATTCGTCGGGAACACACCCATCTTTGTCCAAGGGGTAGTAATTCGTCCAAGCATCAAACGGATCTGCACCGTTTTCAATATTTAATTTTGCGTACACATAACTCGCCGGAACAGATTGAATCGCTGTCGATGCCAATTCATCTTCACCGATTCCACCGGCAAACTGCACTTCCCAGTTCAAACAAAACCTCGGTTTTTCAGAAAGCCGCTTCACGCAGACGGTCTTTTCCCACCAGATATCATTAAAAAAACAGTACCCATCGTATGAGTTAAAAGAATTTGAATTTACAATTAGTTGACTACCGTCCGGTGTAACTTCAAACTCCTCTTTGAAGACAGGAAATCCATTTGGGGGAAACAGTCTAAGTGAAAACCCGGATTCAATATTTGCTGCAGAATTAGGGTTCGACAATGTAAGATAAACCGGCTCTCCCATCAAATAGCCCGGTTGACAATCGTCACAAGCGAGGTCGAGCCCGTGTTTTAAAAAGCTCTCATCCCCTATGCTGAAAATTACATAACTCATATCCAACAATAAAGGATAGTGCGGCATTTGCCATTCCAGTTCAAATGTCCAAATGCTATTCGATGCGACGGTAGGAGTTGGAAGACCAAAATCAAACGTTCCACCGGAATTTGGTAAAAAACTCCAGTCCCCATCGGGTGCAACCAAGTCTTCCAGGTACGGATAGCTGTCCTTGTATTCCAGCGCTTGAACATCATTTTTCACCAGCGTATTTTTATAGTCTGTCAACGTACACCCAATGGTGCTTGAATCCGCACAAACGGTCTCGCCCGCCAACGTCCAACATAATTCCTCGCCAATAAACGGTATCCAATAATGTTTTTCATGCACTCCGGGTTCAAAGTACTGCAAGGGTGCATGTTTTTCTACGTCGGTTGCGATGTCATTGCGAATTCCTCGCGGAATCTCCACCGCAAAATCAAGCGGATTTTCAAACGAAAACAATGCTGCGGAGTGAAGTTGTGCAGAACGAGATACGCAGCCAACTGAAATGGTCGGCGGCATCAACCAGTCCCAGTGGTCAAACGGAATAAAATTGATTGGCGTGTGCGCCTCCAGCTCCACGCGTTTGCCGAAAAACGACCCTTCGTGCGCCCCGCCGTTTAACGGCGCAAGACGAATCATCGCGTTTGGGGCAACCACGGTTCCAGCGAAGGGCCCGCCTAAATCAACTGTGTCCGGTCCGGCGTACACAATGATGAAGTCGGCGCTGGTTGTGCTGTGATGTAATGCGGAGCGCATGGTCACGGAATCTTTTACGTACAGTATAATTGGATCGCCGTTGCTCTCAATATTGATTATCGCTTCCGGGTCGCCGTACAAGCTGTTCATAAAGTACACGCCCGAACGGAGGGTAATCTCTGCTCTGGGGTGCAAACTAATCGACTCGTAATTACCCGGGGGAACATCTATCGCCGGGGCATCCGCTTGGCGCTCGATACCTTCCGCCATTGTGACAGGCCACGCCACAGACCACTCAAAAGAGTTGCCTGTTTCAACGGTTGCGTTGGGCGTAATTCCGTCATCGGCGTGTACGTCGTTTTGCTCTTCAATTGTTTTCGCACACATGGCCGCGCCGTGAAACAACGCACGTTCGCCAAACCAACAATTGCCCTGAGCGTACAAATTGCCGTCAATCATCGCATCTGCGGCAACTTCACTCAAACCCGGGCCCATGTCACCACATTGGCGGTTTGATTCTGCGGATGCGCGGCGGTAGCGATTTTAAATGATTCATTCACCTGCACAACGGTTTCCAACAATTTCACATCTTGAGGAAGATCAAATGCAAAACGCACCTGTTCTCCGAGTGAGCCGTCGGTATCCACCGCTTCTTTGGCAAACCGAATATTATCCAGCAGCAAAGGTGCGCTCATGGACGGACCGTTCACTATCACCACAATGCGCAAATCATCGTAGCTTCCACTTAAAGCTGTTGCGATATCATCTGGAACAGGAAACACCACACTCGTAAACTCGCCCACTACCAACGCCTCTTGAGATTCCGTCCCAAGCTCTCGCCAATATATGCCCTGTGAGGGAATATCCACGATGAACCTCAAATCCAGCCAGCCAACACTTTCGGGCAGCCACACGTCAATGGCCGCCTTGTCGCTTATCTGTTCATTGGAATCCACCAACGTGGAAAGATGAGAACTGGTGAGCTGCATCCAACCGCTCACCGACACCTGAGCCGAAACGCGGCCTTCTGTATGATTGCTATCGGTAACGGAAATGCCGCTCCAGTCATTCGAGTTTTCAAAACCGAGCACTTGCTGCCCGGCGTCATTCGCAGTCACAGTGGCGCCGGTGAGCTTCATGGCACTTCCGGAAAGGGAAGCTATACTATCGCCCCCCGAACAATTCAATATTAATCCACTAATTGTGAGCAAGCCGCAAAGATGCAACACTCTTTTGAAACAATTCATGCGTTCAACCCCGTTTCATTGACCCCAATGCAAGCAATGCAAGCAATCACTTGCGCGAGTTCAGCGAAATATCGTAAATTTGAAACAACAAAAGCATAGCAGATAGAACTTTTGTTGAAAGAAAAACAATCCGACAATACCGCTATTTATACCTGTTCGGACTTCAGTTGATCTTGTTGCACCTATCTGTTCTGCCGAATCCGTTGACTTTTTGCGCTTCTCGTACAATCAATCACAGTCGAATTCGGGGAGAGAGGCATACCATCACCCGCTTCTGACACCGATACCGGGCTGGAAGGCATGATATTTGAAGATTGAAACAACGCGCTATCGCAACTCCGGAAACGCGTCGGCCACGCCCTCGTGGGTGATTTTCCCATCCCGCATATTCAGTGCGGCGCGATACCCGTCTGATTTTCCCAAAAACCCGTCCAGCCCTCGGGCCGCCAATTCACGGCAATAAGGCAGCGTCGCATGGCACAGGGCCTGACTGCTGGTGCGCGATACCGCTCCCGGAATATTCGCCACACAGTAATGCACCACGTCGTCCACCACATAGCTGGGATTTCCGTGAGTGGTGGGACGGCTGGTTTCAAAGCAACCGCCCTGATCAATCGCCACATCCACCAGCACGGCGCCTCGTTTCATCGTTTGCACAATTTCACGAGAAATGAGCACCGGCGCTTTTTCGCCTGGAATCAGCACCGAGCCGATTACCAGGTCGGCATACTTTGTATGATACGCAATCGCATGCGGGTCGGAAAACACGGTGGTCACATTGGCGGGCATCACTTCTTCAAGGTAGCGCAGGCGATCCAGATGAATATCCATGATAATCACCGCCGCACCCATTCCTGCCGCAACCCACGCTGCGTTGGTACCCACCACGCCGCCACCCAGAATCACCACGTTGGCCGGCTTCACGCCTGCCACTCCCCCGAGCAACAGTCCGCGCCCGTTGCGATGCTTCTCCAAACATTTGGCTCCTTCCTGCACACTCATCTTTCCCGCCACCTCGCTCATGGGTGTCAGCAACGGCAGTCGGCCTTTCGTGTCGACCAGCGTTTCATACGCCACGGCGGCGATTCCCGCGTCCAGACATCCGCGCGTCAACTCCCGTGAACTGGCGAAATGAAAATAACAAAACAACACCTGCCCGGAACGTAACATGGCGATTTCTGCGGGCTGCGGCTCCTTCACCTTCACCACCAGCTCCGCCTGACCGTAAACATCTTCGGCGCGCTCCACAATCTGAGCCCCTTCGCGAATGTAGTCATCGTCGGGATACCCGCTTTCAATCCCCGCATTCTGTTCAATTAAAACCGTATGCCCGTCCCGCACCAACAGCTGCGCCCCCACCGGCAACAGGGCCACCCGATATTCATCGGACTTAACTTCTTTAGGAACCCCGATAATCATACAACCACTCCTTACAAAAAAATCAGTTGAACACGTACGGCCAGTGTACTGTAAAAGCACACGGCACCACAAAAAATCAAACTACCTAATAGTAAATTGTTGAGGGGAATAGACCGACTAAAGCGGAATAACGCCGAAAAACGCCAGAACGGTGGGAACCGCCAGGTTGTCCATGCACTCAGTGGTGGTTGATACCCAACCGACCTTGGCACCTCCGGAGTCGTACACATCGGTCCCTACGATAGCACCGACCTTCGCGCCGTCCGAAGTTATCAATGAACTTGCCGAAATCACGCCCATCCATTCTCCCGCTGAAGCATAAACATCCCCGGTACTTACTACCGTTCCTATCAATGCTCCGTCAGAAGTGTGGACGCGTCCTCCCGAGACCATTCCCAACGATGCACCGCCGGACGAATAGACGCGCCCGGAAAGCAGATGCCCGGTAACGCTCCCATCGGAGGAATAGAATGCGGCGCTGCAGGAATCCGCATCTGCATCAGAATCAGAATCGGAATCCGTATCCGTGTCTGAATCGGCATCACTATCTCCATCGGCGTCACTGTCGGTATCCGTGTCCGTGTCTGTATCCGTATCTGTATCTGTATCTGTGTCGGTATCCGTATCCGTGTCCGTGTCGGTGTCCGCATCTGTATCGATGTCGGTGTCACTGTCCGTATCCGCATCCGTATCGGCGTCGGTATCCGCATCGGCGTCCGCAGCGGCATCGGCGTCACTGTCTGTATCGGTATCACTATCCGCGTCGGTGTCGGTATCCGCATCGGCATCGCCATCACCGCCGCCGCAATCGTCGCAGTAGTCAATCAGGACCCCTGGATTATCCAGATACGTGCACGTGGCCAGATACGACGCATCGTTCGATTCAATGACCGGCCGGCTCTCCGACGAGTATACACCGATTTGTACTTCTGCACGAGCGCCGCTCGGAAAACTCAACGCTGAAAAATTCAACTCAATCGTCGAGTAGTCTGCATCGGCCACAAGGCCCACACTCACATCGACTGGTGCGCCCCCCAAAAGACTACCGCCATTATCAAAGACGCCGTAATACCACACCGATGCGGTCAATTCGTCGACTGCGGGTGATGAGATGTCGTACTCCACGGTCATCGACCCCAGGTCAAGCGTCTGCGCTCCGTTATTGGTCACCAAAAACGAAATCCGTCGCCAATTGGGGTCGGATACCGCACAACCGAGGTCTTTGGTCTGTACGCCGACATTCCATTGCGAGCCGGTATCTGTGTCTGTCACATCGGTATCCACAACGGTACAATCGTCACCGCAATCCGAAACAAACACATTCGTGTTTTCGACATAGCTTCCCGACTGTACATACGATGGGTCGAGCGTTTCATCGACGAACGCCCAGTCTGAGGTATACACGCCCAACTGAACTTCGGCCTGCCCCGCCGCCGGCAACATACGGTCCGCGAAATGCAATTGCATTGAAACAGTATTCTCAAGGGTGGTTTCAAAGGTCACCTGAACCTCAGACACCGCGCCGCCGGATACCGACCAATCCGCGGAATGAACCACGTACTGCCAGATTTGCGTTTCGAATGAAGGGCCGCCGCTGCCGTCGAGCTCGTACTCCACCACCACGTCCGACATGTTCACCGGCGCATTGCTCCGGTTTTCAATTAAAAAACCCAGCCTGCGCATATTCTGTCCTTCGGGTGTACCGTCAATATCTTTGGTATACACCGTCAGTGCTGTGCTCGGCTCCCACGGAAGCGCCCCCAACAACAGCAACACCGAACAGACAAAAAATATTTTTTTCATCACGATTCCTTCACGTGTTGTAGGTTATCGAGTCTCACCTATACTCGCGGCAACTTCCACTCATCAGAGAATTCAAAACTACCGTCCACATACAGCCAGGTAATTTTTTCATACCGGAACGCCCACTTTTCCCGTACGTCCACCAAGGCGTTTTCAGGATAAGCCACATTGGGCAGTTCGGTTTTACCCACTACCGCACGCAGCTTCTCAATTGTAATGGAATAATAGTGTATTTCTGTCCCGCTATCGTCGATTTTATAAAATTTGATTTCAGCTTTGGGAATCGTTTTCGACCTGCAAACGCATTCCTGCAGCAACGGCGATGCCTGGTCGATTACTTTGGTGATCACTAATGAATTATGACGGCGCGTTCCGGTTGCTGTGGCGTCCTTCACATCAATCGGAACATCAACAGAATGGTCTAATGCGAGTACTTCAACCGAACCCTCACGGCCGGCAACTGTTACAGACCCCGGAATTCCATCAATAAACATATACGCTGGTATTGGCATGATACTTTTTCCTTTCCTTAAATTACAGTTGGTGCGCGATAAACGACTGAATGCAATCGCGTTCCCATGGTTCATTTGCGCCTAAAATTGAATCGCTCGTTCCGTCTAAAAATTGTCTGCGCTGTCGCAGGCGCCGCATGGCAATCGCTTCCTCCGGAGACAACTGAGGCATCTCCGACCGATGCGATGCGGTTTGGGCCGCAGTCGAAACATCAGTCTCCCGGTTCAACGTTGAATCAGACGATTCTTCGTTGAGCAGGTAAAGGGTTGTTCCCACCGCTGCCGCTGCAGCAGCGCCACCTGAAATCTGCAGAAACCGTCGACGGCTGACACGATTGGTTTCAGAGCCCTCCGCACGGGATGAGGCTCCCTGCCTGTTTTCAAACTTCGATTTTTTCATGGCGCTATGATTACCACAATCTGTGTTTCGGAAAAGAAAAAAAATGGAATTTGAAGATTATTTCACGTGACCGGCGCCAACCGACCATACCCAGTCCATCTGCACCGTATGACTCGCCGAGAAAAACCGTTTACGCAGAAATGTAGAGCCTAATCAGCGAGACGGAGGCGACTTCGCGAAACAACTTCATCATACTCAGGGCCCCAGCCGTCATAGCGAATGGTGATTTCACCGGCCGGGCTCACATTCACGGCGGTTCCGTGATACCAGTGTTCCCCCCATTTCACATGAAATTTCCGGCCGTGCTGAATGTTCATGCCCGGTGAAACTTCCCGGGTGGACACCGGACCCTCAATCGCCCCCACCCGCACCAACGAATCCGCTGACGAGGTCTCGGGGAACAGCTGGGTGCCCACCGCCAGATAAATCGCCAGTGCGATACCGGCCAGCAACCCCATAAAGATCAGAATCGGAACCACAACGCTGTTGCGCTTCACTTCAAGCGCTTCATGCTGAAACGGCGGCGGAACGATGGAATTGCCGGGAACATAATCCAATGTTCGAACACGGTCTCGCCCGGCGATATCATCAAAAATCGGCGCCCACCCCTCGAAATGAACGCGCCAGTAAAATCCCGGCTGAACCACTTCGACCACATGGGCGCTCCACCACTTTCCTCCCCACTCCACCGCGACGCTGTCTCCCAACCCGTAATTGCCGGCCTCGCTCGTGCGCGGCGGCTCCAAAAAATTATGCTGCTGACCACAATTGCGGCAGGTGATGGCCGATTCCCCGGGTGTGGGAATCAGCGGTGTCTGACAATTGGCACAGGCGAGCGGATGATGTGTTTGTCCCGCACTCGTCTGCGACGTGACTCCATGAGTTGTTTGGTACGTCATTGTTGCCCCCCGGTTAATTTGTTATTTCAGATCAATAGATCCTCACTGTCCGACATGCCGAAACGGCATTCGCCGCCAACAAATGTAATCACCGTTTTACAGATCCACACATATTTCGTTGACATCAGACTCCCTGTTTCCCCTCCTTCAAACCCATCTAAACCGAAGCATATTCAATTTTACCGGAAACCTCCTGAAAAGATTGAAAAATCAAATGCGCCGATGCAACCGGGCTGGAAAACATGCTCACCTGGGCGGAGCAATGGAACCGCGATTGGCGAACAAAACATTTCGCGCATTGTATCTGCGTTACGGATTGTCGCTCTTCGGCAGCCGTGTGAGCCACCATATCAGCAGCATCAACAGTGCGATACCGGCGCCGCCCAGGTACACCCACTCCAGGTTGCCCCAAATAAACAACGCGCCCATCACCAACGGCCCCAATGTTTGACCGATGCGCAGCACCATTCCGTTCACAGACATAAATACCGCCCGTTCCTGGATGGGTGCGAACCCCACAAGCAATGTTTGCACGGTGGGCAGCAACAGTCCATGCCCTACCCCGAATATCACTATGGGAAGCAGCATCACCCATTGATTCGACACCTGTCCCACCAGCGCGAGTCCAAACGCATACAGCACCAGACTGAGACTCAGTTGAAATCGGGTGGACCAACGGCGCGCAAACCGCTTCAATTGCGAGGAAGTGACACCAGTCGCCACAGAGAACAGCGACATATACAGCCCAATCTGCCACTCGGGGGCGTCGAATCGGCGGCGCATCAGAATGGGAAAATACGATAACAGCGCACCGTACAGAATGATGAATGTCAGTACATTGATGAGGAACAATTTCCACACGTGCGCATGATTCACATTGCGCCATGCATTGCGCAGATATTCTCCGGCATTCTGTTTCTGTTGTATTTGGGGAATCTCCAGTTTGAACAACACCAGCAGCGCCACCCCCACGGCAATCAGGGGCAGATAGAACGGCGCATACCATGCCAGCCCCGCCAGAAACCCACCGATAGCCGGATAAGAGGCAGTGCCGAGGCTCAACACACTGGCATTGTATCCCATGGCCTCGGCTCTGTCTTTGGGGGGAAACAAATCACCGATAAGGGTTACATTCAACAGCCCCAGGGAGGTCGCGCCGACGCCCTGAAACACCCGCAAAATCACCATTACCTGAAAATCATCGGTCAGGGTGATGGCCCCCCCGGCGATACCGAACAACAACAGAGAGGGCACCAGAATCGCCTTTCGCCCGAGTCGGTCCGCCAGCACGCCCAGAATGGGGGTCAAAAATATTCCCGGCAATGTAAACGCGGTGATAAGAATACCCACATCGGGCGGGGCCAGAGTAAACTGTTCGATAATGGTTGGAAATGCCGGTGTAATACTGGCCACCCCCATCACCGCCATCAGAGTGACGCTGAATACAACCTTCAGATTGGGGTTTTGACTCACATCGCTCATGCCGCGATACTGACGGCAAAAGTTCGGCAGGTAAAGAAAATTCAACTTATTGAATTTTTTCGAATAACGTTTGTCAAAAGGCAAACGCAAAATTATTGATTCGGCGCAAAACGAAGTTTATAACCGCGATACATAAAATCGAATCAAGGAGGAGTCATGAAACGGACATCTATCATTACCGGTTTGCTCATTGCCGCCCTGGCCGCTGGCAATGCACTTGCCACAACCCCACAACAGGCATGCGATGCATCGAAAAATGAAATCGGAAACAAAGAAAACCAACAAAAGGACGTGGAAAATCAGGTAAAGGACATTAACAACCAAATCGATGCCAAAAAGCAGGAAATCAAAGCGCTTGAAGATCGGAAACAAACCAAAAAAGATGAAATCAAAACGGTATCAGACGAGAACCGCAAAAAAGATATCGAGAACCAGATTAAAGATATCGACAACCAAATCGATTCGGTGAAGCAAGCCATCGTCGCGCTGGAAGATCGCAAGAAAACCAAAACCGACGAAATCACCATAATAAAAGACGCCATCAAGAAGGCGACTGCCGAATCTCAAAAAGTATGTACCGCGGTCGTCAAATGCGAGGCCAAAAAAGAGAAAAAGGATGGATTCAAGCAGGAGCTCACCACGATTGAACAAAGCGCCGCCGCATTGAAAAAAGAAGTCGCCGCCAAAGAAACGGCCGCATCCGGCCTGAAGAAGAAATCTGTCGCCCAGAAAACATCGTACGAAAAAATCAACTGCGCCAAGCTGTCGATTGACACCGCCAAACAAGAAGACGTCGATCAGTGCAATCAGATTGTCGAAGACGCAAAAGCCGATCGCAAAACCGCCATCGAAATGAAAAAAGAAGTCACCACGCTGAAAAAAGAAATCAAAAAGCTGGAAGCCAAAGAAAAACGAACCCTCACCAGAGTCACCAACTGGAGCAATTCAGTCGAACAGGTTTGCGCAGGCGACCCGGTGGTTGAAGAGGCCAAAGAGCTGACCAAGAAAGATGCAGGCGTGGAAGAACTGGTGAAAAAAGCCGTTCAAATTGAAGAAGACGTCGACGAAATACGCAAAACCCCCATTCCCAAACCCATCGAGAAGAAAAGCACCGCGAAATAAACGGCGCCTCCCAGTCGCAATCAGCGATTCAGTCTTCAACTTTCAAGCGCTTCGGTGAAACCGACAAGGTCTTCTTCTCCCGAGCCGCGCCCAGTGCACCCAACTGTATTGATCACGCCATTGGTTCCAAGACTCACATTTGCGTCAAGACAAGAGAACTCAAACGACTGTCCCCTGGCGACACCGGACACGGATCGACCATACTCGCGTTTTTTAATAATCGCATTCTCCGCCCTGCGCGGGCCAGTTGGCTTCCAATGCAGCTTTCCATTTATCGGCCATCTTCTGCTCGCCCGATTCATTGGGGTGAACATTGTCAAACGTATCGGCACTCACGTCAAACCCAACCGATTGGTCGACAATCACCACCGGCGAATCACTGGTACTGAGTTCAGCCGCCAGGGCATCAAGTCGGCCGTTGATGTCATCGATTGCCGCCTGTCCCCAGGAGGACGGAATCAGTTTCGCCAGCAAAACCACCACCCGACTGTTGTCGCCGCGCAACAACGAAATCACCTGCGTAAGCTCATCGATCGTGCTGTCTGTGGTTTGATTCTGAAACGCATCGTTGGTTCCCAGATGAATCAGCGCCACATCCGGTGTATAGCCGCTCAGCCATCCCGGCAGGCTTTGCAGAATTTCATCGACGCGCCATCCCCAATGGCCCTCGTGGTCTCTATCGAACGCATCGTTCGGATACACCGGAACCCCACCGTAGTTCGACGATTCCGAACCCACAAAATCAAAATCCCAGCCGTCCGCCAGTAATCCTTCCCAAAGCGGATAGCGATAACTCACATGGTCGCTATTGGACTGGGTGATAGAGTCCCCCAGCGGCAAAATGCAAATCCGCGGCGGGTCCGCATCGCTGTCCGTATCCGCATCCGTATCCGCATCCGTGTCGGCGTCTGTATCCGCATCGGTGTCGGCGTCCGTGTCGCTATCGCTGTCGCTGTCCGTGTCGCTATCGGTGTCGCTATCGGTGTCGCTGTCCGTATCGCTATCGGTGTCGCTGTCCGTATCGCTATCGGTGTCAGAATCCGTGTCAGAATCGGTGTCACTGTCCGCATCTGTATCGGTATCCGTGTCCGCGTCGCTATCCGAATCTGAATCGGCATCACTGTCGCTGTCCGTATCGGTATCACTATCGGCATCACCGTCCGCATCGCTATCGCCGTCCGCGTCGGCATCACTGTCCGCGTCGCTATCTCCATCAGAACCGGTTTGCCGGCTGTCGGATGTATCATCCTGAGTACAGGACGTAAGCACCATTGCAGCGAAGAAAATGATCAGTACATATTGAATTACACCTTTACTCATGCCGAATCTCTTTCTGTTGATACAAAAGACGGCTGAAACCGCCGTATTTCCGATGCTCTCATAGGGGGCGAGGGTATCCCGCGCCGACTGGAGTACCGTAATGAATATCTGCAAACACTGACAATTTGTTCCCTCAATCGATAAAAAAAAATATATCACATCTGTTTACTTTGTTCAGTATCCCGAAAGAAAAATTCAGCTCACATCTTATCTACAAAGTTTTCCGCCATGGCGCGGGGATTCATACGACTTGTGCTTCTTTGCCGTTAAACTTCGAAAGAAACCCCGGTTGCGCGACAATTGAAGAAGACGTTGACGAAGTACGCAACACCCCCTCGACCAAATCGGAGCAGATATAGAGAGACCTGAACAGATTGATGTAGTACTGTGAGTTCTCGGATAAAATAGAATAACCGGCATGAGCAACACCGAAACACATATGGTAATGAAGCGCATTCTCAGCTGCGAGATTGCTGCGTTCGCGACAATCATCGGGTTGTTGTGGGCAAATGAACTTTTGGACATCCCGCATCTGTTGTTCAATTCAGGAAAAACGCCCGTCAACTGGCGCGAATCTGCGGTGGAAAGCGGGTGCGTTCTGATACTGGGCGCATGGACGATTTTACTCACCCGTAACCTGTTTCGTCGAATTCGAACCCTGGAGGGGATTTTGCCCGTTTGCGCTGCGTGTAAAAAAATCAGAGACAAAAATGGGGAATGGCTGCAAATCGAATCGTACATCAGCGATCGATCCGATGCATCGTTCAGTCACGGAATTTGCCCGGACTGCGCCGCAGAGCTGTATCCCGATGTGCATCTGACCCACAAGTAACAGCCCTCGGTGAAATGGTCTTCTACCTTTATCGCAGCTTCGCATGCTCATTTAAAAGACATACTCGGCCAGTACCGCTTTGAGGTAAATCCGATGCATGAATGATTACCCGCCGCTGCCCCCGACCGGCACTGGGAACGTTTAATCGAACTCCTCGAAACCGCGGTTAGCGGTTTCCTTTTTGAAAACATAGCGATATAATCGATTATCGATATTCATATAGACAAGATGGAATGGAATGGATTGCCTTTTGACGTGGCCGGTCGTTGAAAACGAAAGGAAAGCGATAATGAAAAAATATTGGTATGTATCATTGGTGTTGTGGGCGGCTGTCTCATGCAGCTCCGATTCAAATACGGACGACAATTCTTCTAAGGAAGTTTGCAGCCCGGGCAAAGCGCTTTCCTGCGCCTGCGACGGTTCGACAAACGGCATTCAAACCTGCGCGGACGATGGCGGCGGCTACGGCGCGTGTGATTGCACATTCGAAGAGGGCGGCGATTGTCAGGTCGGCGAAAAACGGTGCGATGGAAACATATTGGAGCTATGCCAAAACGGTGTCTGGCAGGCATGGGATGACTGCGACGTGCGGGGACAGATATGTACGGTTCTGGCGGGGTGTATCAGTGCACCGATTCCGGCGCTGACGGCGATGCCGATACGGACTCGGACGCCGACTCGGATGCCGATGGCGACGCAGATACTGATACAGATGCGGATGCGGATGGTGACGCGGATGCCGATATCGACGGCGACTCCGATACCGACACCGATACTGACATCGATGCAGATACCGATACCGATGCAGACAGCGATGTAGACACCGATGCAGACAGCGACAGTGATTCAGATGCGGATAGTGATTCAGATGCAGATACCGAATTCGATACCGGTGTCGACGGTATTTGCGGAAACGGCGTGGTCAATGTACAGGAACAGTGCGATGACGCGAACGCGGTGGCGAACGATGGGTGCAGCGGATGCGTAATCGATACCGGATACCACTGTTTTATTCCCGGTGAGCCCTGTGTACGTGACCCGTACTGCGGAGACGGCGTCGCTCAATACGGTCAAGGGGAGGCTTGCGATAACGGCAATACGCTGAATTCCGATGGGTGTTCATCGGATTGCCGAACGCTTGAACAGGGATACACGTGTCCGGTGGGGGGAGGCACCTGTGTGCCTGTCCCGACAGAATGCGGCAATAGCGAAGTGGAGTGGAATGAGGAATGCGACGATAACAATACAAAAGACGATGACGGTTGCTCAAGCGGGTGCGTACTTGAAATCGGCTATACCTGCCCATATCAGGGCGCTCCGTGCATACCACTTTGCGGCGACGGTGTGGTTACCGCATCAGAAGCGTGTGATGACGGCAATGACATCGACAACGACGGATGTACCAGTCAATGTGAGTGGGAAGACGGCAAAATCTGCAAGTACATTAAACCCGCCGGTTCCAGCACCTACGAATGCATTGTTCATGAATGCGGCGACGGCGAATTGGGCTCTCTCTGGCGCACCACGATTGCCTGTGACGATAAGAATATGGAAGTGGGCGACGGCTGCTCTCCGGAATGTAAAAAAAAGCCGATCTGTACGGTGGGCGGCGGCTGCACATCGGTATGCGGAGACGGTCTGGTTGTCGGTCTCGAAGCATGCGACGACGGAAACACCCGAAACGGCGACGGCTGCAGCTCGACCTGTACGGTGGAAACCGGCTATGAATGCCACGTGCTCGATACGCTCGGCGCCGCAATGGAAGTTCTGGCGGTGTACAGGGATTTCGTGGATGGCGACCTCAACGGTGATTTTGAAGACGACGCCCTGGTGGACTGCGTGGATAATTCACCGGGCATGGTGGAAGAGCTGCTCTCCGCCACCACCGGAAAACCCGTATACAACAGCAGTTATACCACACCGTCCGGCAACAATCCCGACGCATCCGGCCCCTTCGACAAGGTATCGGGAGACAGTACCTTTGCACAATGGTTTGACCACATGTCTACCGCCGACAGTGGCAACGATATAATTGCGAAACCCATCACTTTGTACCAGAATGAAAGCGGCGAATATGTGAATCGCTGGCAAGGGGCTACCCGCTGGCGCGACGAGGACGACTTGACCTACGACGGAACTCCTGTGTTCTTTCCCATTGACGGATTGGGCATAGACAGTGACACCCCCATCGCGCTCATCCCGGAGCCGATTTACAACGGCGAAGGATGGCCTGAAGAGGAAGCCTATCTTGACAGAACGGGTGTCACGCCCCCCTCCGGCTACACCTTCAACCACAATTTCCTGTTCACCAGCGAAATTCGATTTTGGTTCACATACCAGTCCGGTGGACACCAAACCCTGAACTTTGCCGGCGACGATGACGTGTGGGTATTTGTAAACGGCTTCGTCGCGCTTGACCTGGGCGGCATTCACATACCCATCGAAGACGAATTCACCCTGCAGGATCTCGAAACCAGCCATCAGTTGAGCGACGGCAACCTATACGAAATTG
>JAFGXQ010000252.1 GCA_016936575.1 Deltaproteobacteria bacterium | reverse complement strand
TCTTCATCTTCGGCGAGGGTTTCCACACAAATGACGAATTCTCCGTCGTTCATGCGAATCAGCCGCACCCCTTGCGTGTTTCGCCCCAGGGTGGAGATGGAAGCGGCTTCCATTCGGATGATTTTACCCACGTTGGTAATGAGCATGAGGTGTTCGTCCTCGTATACCGGAAGAACCGCCACCACTTTGCCGGTTTTTTCAGATCGTTTCACGGTGAGCAGACCGGAGCCGCCGCGATTCTGCAGGCGGTATTCGTCGAATTTGGTTTTTTTACCATATCCGTTTTCAGTGATGGTAAGCAGGGTCTGCTGGGTGTCGGCGGGAATGACCGCCATGCCGACCACTTCGTCGTCGTCGCCGTCGGGTTTGCGCACTTCGATGCCGCGTACACCTCGACTCTGTCTTCCCATGGGGCGAATTTGGGTGTCACCTTCAAAACGGATGGATTGCCCGCCGCTGGTGCCCAGCATCACGTGCTCTCCCGGGTTTAAGATGGCCGCGTCAATGAGGCTGTCGCCTTCATCAATCACTACGCCGATGATCCCGGTCTGGCGAATCTGGGAGTAGGCCATCAGGTCGGTTTTCTTTACGTACCCTCTCCGGGTGGCGGTGATCACAAAGCTGTTTTCGGTGAACTCCTTCACCGGCAGCACGGCCGCCACTTTTTCGCCGGGCTCCATGCCCACAAAATTCACGATGGCCTTGCCCCGCGCCGTGCGGCTGCCCTGGGGAATCTGGTACACTTTTTTGCAGTACGCCTTGCCCTTGTCAGAGAAGAAGAGCACGTGGTCGTGGGTGGAGGCGATAAACAGCTTGCCCACGAAATCGTCATCGCGGGTGTCCATGCCCGAAAGGCCTTTGCCGCCGCGGTGCTGCGCCCGGTACTCGCTGGTCTGGGTGCGTTTGATGTATCCGAGACTGGTGACGGTGACCACCATGTCTTCTTCCTCGATGAGGTCTTCCATTTCAATGTCGGAATAGTCATCGATGATGTCGGTGCGACGCGGCGACGCGTAGTTTTTCTTGATGTCTTCAAGCTCTTCCACAATCAGGGCGATCATCTTTTCGCGATTGGAGAGCAGCTCTTCGAGACGGGCGATGATTTGTCGCAGTTCCTCCATCTCTTCGAGAATTTTTTCGCGCTCCAGACCGGTGAGGCGCTGCAGCCGCATGGAGAGAATTTCTTTGGCCTGCAGTTCGGTCAGAGAAAACTTTTCCATCAGGCCGATGCGCGCTTCTTCCGGGTCGCGGGACTTGCGGATGAGGTCGACCACCGCGTCGATGTTGTCGAGGGCGATTTTCAACCCTTCGAGAATGTGCAGTCTGGCCGAGGCCTTGGTGAGCTCGAACATGCAGCGCCGACGAACGGTTTCTTCGCGGAAATCCAAAAACGCCTTGAGCAGCCCCTTGAGAGAGAACGTATTCGGTCGGCCGTTCAGAATGGCCAGGGTGTTGATGCCGAACGACGACTGCATGGGGGTCATCTTGAACAGCTGATTCTCGATGATTTGCGCCGATGCGTCTTTCTTGGTTTCAATAACGATGCGCATTCCCTTGCGGTCGGATTCGTCACGCAGCGCCGCAATGCCGTCGATGCGCTTTTCTTTAACCAGCTCGGCAATTTTTTCGACCAGCCGGGCCTTGTTCACCTGGTACGGCAGCTCGTATACCACCAGTCGCTCTTTGCCGTGGGACTTCATCTCTTCGATTTTGGTTTTCGCTCGAATGACAATGGAGCCCCGCCCGGTGGTGAACCCTTTGTAAATACCCCCTCGACCGCAGATGGTGCCGCCGGTGGGGAAGTCCGGGCCGGGAATCACCGACATGAGGTCTTCGACGGTGGTGTTCGGATTGTTGGCCAGCATAATGGCGCCGTCAATCACTTCGCCCAGATTGTGGGGCGGAATATTGGTGGCCATACCCACCGCGATACCGCTGGAGCCGTTTACCAGCAGGTTGGGGAACCCGGCGGGCAATACGGTGGGCTCTTTGAGGGAGCCGTCGTAGTTGTCAGCGAAATTAACGGTGTTTTTTTCGATATCTTTGAGCAGTTCGCCGGCCAGTTTGGCCATGCGCACCTCGGTGTACCTCATGGCCGCGGGCGGATCACCGTCGACGGAACCGAAGTTTCCCTGACCGTCCGCCAGCATTTCGCGCATGGAGAAGTTCTGTGCCAGCCGCACCAGTGCGTCGTAAACCGCCGCGTCGCCGTGGGGGTGGTACTTACCTATCACATCGCCCACAACGCGCGCAGACTTCTTGTAAGAGGCGTTCCAGGTGTTTTTCAGCTCATGCATCGCAAAGAGGATGCGCCGGTGAACCGGTTTGAGGCCGTCGCGTACGTCCGGCAGGGCACGCCCGATGATGACGCTCATGGCGTAATCGAGATAGGCGTTTTTCATCTCGGTTTCAACACTGGTATTGATGATACTGGATTCGGTTCGGATATTCTTGTCGTCTGTTGTCATACTGTTTCTTTTAGGGGTTTTGGGATAGTTTTTTACTGATTATTGTTACAGTACTTTTTCAATGATTATAGTCAATATTAATAGTTATTAAATACGTATTAAAGGCGAGTCTCTCGTGAACGATTTTGTCCTGATTTTCGGGCCTGCCCACAGCCGGGTGCCAATTCTGTTGTGCGTGCGCTGCAACTTTGTTGTCGGATTCTGGAAAAAGCGAACGAATAAATAGCATTTTTAGTGGAATATCGCTACCAATGAACAGGCATGGAATTTGTATCGACTGTGTATGCGAAGTCCAGGCTGAACTGGTCGTTTATTCGGGACGAAAGGGATAACAGATGGTGCGGCAACTGATATGTATAAGTGTGGGTCTTTTGGCAATCGCCTTATTGGGCAGTTGTAATTCATCGCCGACCGTACCGGTTCCGCCCCCGCAAGCCACGTTGATTCAAACATCGGTTCCGGATGCCGATGGATATGTGACCGTTTCCGGCGGCCCGGATGAACGGTACGGGCTTGATGATGTTGCACTGGTATTCAACGACAACACCGGTGTGGGCGCTATGACCGACGTGGAGGCCGACGGCGGGTGGGAAACGCGTATCGCCGCTCAGCTGAATCACATTCTGGTGATTCAAATCAAACGCGACAATCAAATATCAGACTCTGTCGAAAAGACAGTCGGTGAATAGTCGGGAATGATAGATAGCGACGTTCATCTGTTTGTACACCTGAATCAACTGTTTTTCGATTGGGGATGGACCCGATTTTTCGCTTTTGTGACCCATTTCGGCAACGGCTGGACCCAGGCGGCGTTCATTGTGCCGCTGCTGTTTCTGTTCAAACGCGCACATCTGCGGGAGCATCTGCCCGCGCTGGTGATCACGGCGGCGCTGGGCGGGTTGCTGGTGGTGGGGGTCAAAGAAGCGGTGGCGCGTCCCCGTCCCGCGGCTCATTTCGTTACGTCTTCGCAGCAGGTTCACACCCCTTCCGGTACACCGCGAGACTATTCTTTTCCGTCCGGACATACCCAGACGGCGTTTTCTACCGCTGCGTATTTGAGCTGCCTGTATCCGATGCTGTCACCGGTGTTTTTACTGTTGGCGGTGCTGGTGGGGGTGTCGCGTATTGCCATCGGGGTGCATTTTCCGCTCGATGTGCTGGTGGGCGCGCTGCTCGGGGCGGGCTGTGGAGGATTGGGGTTCTGGGTGAATCGCAGGCGTCTTGCCAAACGGAACCACTCTTTTACACCTTAATAAATCCGCCGCTCCGGCGTTTGACAATACTGGAGCGACAATATGTTTTTTAAAAAGAAATCCACGTCACAATTAACCGATGATTCCGTTGCGAATGCAGATTCCGGAGCGGCCGGCGACGATATGAGCCGCGACACGCTGGCGTCGGTGCTGCGTATTCTGGGTGAGTTTTCGTTGCCCACAAAACAATTTTCGGTGAACGATTTTCGAGAGTCGATGGAAGCGCTGGCCAAGAAAATGCTGGTGGGTGCGGGAATGGAGGAGGGGGATTTTGCAGCGCGCGGGCTGCAGAAAATCTATGCGGAGGTGCGCCAGCAGGTGCGGGCGCAGCGAAAGGCGGAGTCGGCGGAATATTCAAATCACCGCCAGAGCGCCAGCATCATTGTGGCGGATTTGGTGGCGGGGCTGCGCAAAACCCTTGAAGAGCGCCGCGGGCACGATGAGGGAATTGTGCGCGCCTTGAGCGAAATGGAACAGGCGGTGGAGGAGGGAAATCTCGACAACATTCGACGCGTGTGTTCGAAGACAGTGCATCAGATAAAGAACGTGGTGACGGTGCAGCGGGAACGGGACCAACGGCAGCTGGAGGAGTTGTCGGGGCAGCTGCGGGCTATGAAAGAGGAGTTGCTCGAAACGCAATCGGAAATGCAGCGGGACCCGCTGACGGAGGTGCTGAATCGGCGGGCATTTGACGATACATTCGGGCAGGCGGTCGATATTGCCAATGCATCGGCCATGGAACTCACCCTGTACATGATGGATTTGGATTTCTTTAAAAAAGTGAACGACAACTATGGGCATCCGGCCGGCGACCAGGTGCTCAAAGAGGTGGGCAAGCAGTTGATTCGATGCTTTCCCCGCAAGGATGACATGGTGTTTCGATACGGCGGGGAGGAGTTTGCCATTTTATGTCGCAACACCGGCACGGAAGACGCGTACATGCTGGGAGAACGCGTGAGAAAGCAGATTGCCGACCGTTCCATTCCCATCGGCGAGCTCGATTACCATCAAACCGTTTCTGTGGGCTTCGCCGTTTTATCGCCGCAGGAACCCGCTGACAGCCTTCTTAAAAGAGCCGACACCGCCCTCTACACCGCCAAAAACAACGGCCGCAACCGCGTTGAGGGGTCCGATTAGAGGGGTCAGACCCCGCCTATTGACCTTTTCTAAATAACTTCGGTGCTGCGGATTTCCTCGTGTAATTTTGGTGTTGAAATTATTGAGGAAAATATATCTTTCGGCGAATTTTTAAGAGAGTGTATTTAAAGCTCAATAGGCGGGGTCTGACCCCTTGAATAAAGGGGCGGATATGATTATGATGAGATTGAAATTTCTGTTTGGTTTCGAAGGATGGGTATGAAGTATTTTTTATTTGGTGTACTGGTTGCGTCGTTGGGTTGGCTGGGGGTGTTGTATGGGCAGTCGCAGGGATGGGTTGAAGTTTTCTCTGCACCTCAAGAGATTGAAGAGACGGAGGAAGTGGCGACAGTGGTGGTTGCGGATACAGATACTGCACCGGTAAAGCAAAAGAAGCGCAGGGGACATCGGCGGCGAGCGCGGAGCACAGGGGGGGCGTCCATGACAGATGATCTTGGATATGAAACGGGAGATGGGCAGGTCGGCGACGATTTGTCTGGAGGTGCCAGAAGCGTGGGAATGGGCGGCGGTGCCGAAGACCAGCTGTCGAACGCGGAGATTGAAGCTGCGATTGACCGGCGATTTAACGGTATTCAACGATGCCTAACGTTGTTGCCACCCGACGCACCGACGGTAGGTCGGTTGGTTATCGGAATGAATGTTGCGAATACCGGCTCGGTGACCAAGGTGAACCTGAAAGGGCCGAATGCGATGATTAAAGGCGAACCGGGTGCGTGTTTTCGCCGTATTGTGTCGGCTATGAAGTTTCGCAGTTTCGGCGGCCCGGATATGGTCGTGCATTATCCGATTGAGTTCGAATAGGCGACTGAAGTAGAAATTTTGCGGTGCGCCAGCGCGCGAAAGAGAATGCAAGATAAACAGCAACAAGAGGAAAATCTTTGAATCACCGCCAAAGCCCGCGAACACATCAGAATGACATCGATGAGCCGCACTATTCAAGAATGCCGTCCACACGCTATCTGGGTTCCAAACGCAAGCTGCTGCCGGCGCTTCATGCGGTGTTCACGGAATTGAATTTCAGCGTTGCGGCAGATCCGTTTTGCGGCAGTGGCGCGGTATCCTATCTGCTGAAAACGATGGGAAAAGAAGTGATTGCTCAGGACGCGCTTCATTGGAATGTCATTGGCACGAGAGCGGTGCTGTCTTCTCCTGTGACGAATCTGGATACTGTTTTGCAACAGGTTTTTGACAGTATTGACAAATCGAACGCAGCGCCGGGATTCGTTGAACAAAATTTTAAAGATGTTTTTTTTACAGATGAAGAGAATTGCTTTCTCGATAGATTTATGCTGGCTGTTTCAACTTTGTCGCAGCCGCAAAAGGACGTTGTGATGTTTGCATTGTTTCAGGCGGCATTAGCGAAGCGTCCGTACAATTTGTTTCACCGAGCAAATCTGTATATGCGAACGAACGATGTGAAAAGGTCGTTTGGAAATAAAACAACCTGGGACGCATCTTTCGAGACGTTGATTCGAAAAAATGCGGCGGAACTCGCCCGAGCTCAGTTTGTGTCTGAAAGAAAAATGACAGTGAATCATAGGCGGGCTGAAGATAGCGATTTTTCGAATGCGCAACTTGTATATCTTGACCCGCCGTATGTGTCCAAACGCGGTACTGGAGTAGATTATCTGGACTACTATCATTTTCTGGAGGGGCTGTGCATGTCTGATGTTGGTGATTGGAAGCGACAAATGCTGATGCGCTACAAGCACAGACCACTGGCAGGACGAGGGAACAATCAATGGTGTAAGCCGAACGATATTTTACGGCAGTTTGAAATGGTGCTGAAGAGATGCAGACACGCGATAGTTGTGATTTCGTACCGAAATGATGGAATTCCCAGCATTGATGAGTTGACTCAGGTGTTGAAGCGAAACGGAAAAACAGTCGAGCGCATAGATTGTGGTACTTATGTGTACGCGCTGAGCAAAAACAATCGGTCCAAAGAAATGATATTGGTGGGGCGGTAGCCGGTTTTGCGGGATTGCGGTTATTGTTCGGTGGAGTGAGTATGATTTAGGCTTGCGATAATATCTACCGGGCTGTTGCAGGGTTGGCGAATGCCTTTGGTAACGTGGGTATATATCATTGTGGTTTCCAAATGCTTGTGCCCGAGGAGTTCCTGTATTTGTCGAATATCTACATTTTCGATAAGAAGCTGTGTAGCAAAGCTGTGTCTAAGTGTATGTACGGACGCGTGTTTTTGAACGCCTGATTCGCGAAGCGCAGTTGAAAAAGCACGTTGTAATGTTTTGGGTGCAATGTGATGGCGTCGCACAGCGCACGTACGAGGATCAACCGAAAGGGTCTCCTGCGGGAAAACCCATTGCCACGCCCATTCTCGGGAAGCGTTCGGATACTTTCTTTCGAGTGCATGCGGAAGAAACACTGCGCCGTTGTTGTGATAGAGGTCATCGGTATGAAACTGGCTGGCACGTTGCAATTGAGCTTGAAGTTCTGAAATCAGCGACTGCGGAAGAAGCGTAGTACGGTCTTTTGCGCCCTTGCCATCGCGAACGGTAATCATATTCAGCTCAAAATCAATATCTTTCACTCTTAATCTGAGTGCTTCGGAAAGGCGTAGCCCCGTGCCGTATATCAGCGACAACAATAGCCGATACTTGAGTGGCGTATGCTGGAGAATACGTTGCACTTCCGGTTGGGAGAGAACAACAGGGAGCCGGGTGCCTTTTTTCGCCCGAATAGACCCTTCAATTTGCGAAAGGTCAACTAGCAATATTTCGTCGCAAAGCATGAGAAGTGCGCAAAACGCCTGGTTTTGGGTTGATGCACTGACCTTATCGTGTATTGCCAGATGCGTAAGAAACATGCGAACATCAGAAGCTTCAGGATAAGGTGTATTCTTCATTTTATGACAATAAGTGAGAAATCGTCTTGACCAACCGAGATAGGCTCGCTCTGTAGACAACGACATGTGTTTTAGTCTGATCGCTTGCTGTAAACCGTACAGAGCGTTTTCAATATTCAATTCATCTATAACGTTGCGGGTATAGAGCTGTTCGTCTTCACTACTGTTATTATGATGCGAACTGCCACTAGGTCGTCGGTGTTGCTGTTCGCTGAGTGTTTGCGATGCGGTTTTTTCCTGGGATGGAGTACCGATGCTTTTCGGAAAAGTTTGGGAGTTATTTGTAAGCAGATTTTCTGAACGGCTTGTCTGTGGCTCTGAACAATCAGTAGAAAGCGTGTGATTTGGTTTATATACGGGCATGAAGTGGTCAAAGTACAAAGAAATAGCATCTAAAAACTGTTGATGTTGATACGGCTTATACTCACCAGATGAAAATGTTGATTGTTCGAAAAACTGTATGTTTTGTGCGAGGGAACGATTTGGATAGCGCGTTGAAATAATGAGAAATTTCTTTATCCAATAAATAATCCATGGAACCGTTTGTTCGGGGATAAGAGCCTGTTCCAATAAAAACACGCTAAAATTTTCTATATTATTGTGCATGAATAACTCCTAGTGGCGCGGCGGTAAAGGAATAGTTTTTGGGGTAAACAAATTGTGACTATTTTAAATAATGAAAATGCGCGTTTTATGATTGACAAGATTTTCGATGAACGAAAAACAGCGATGTGAAGTGATGCTATATGATGAAGTAGAACTAAAAATAAACCTTCGAATTCATTGCATCTTTGTTTGCTGAAAAACCAAACGATGAGATACAAACATAGCTTGTTCTGTATCGTACCATAAAATATAAAAAACTGTTTTGTCATAGGCTTCTCCATAAGAATGGATACCAATCGACCGTTTAACGGAAGTGTTGCAAAAAAAATGAATTGAAAAAAAGGTGTTGAAGGATTTTCGAAAAATGCGTTCTACGAAAATCATCACAGTGTTATCAGCTGTGTCCGATAATAATTGTATAAAAAAAATGGCAGTATTTTAGAGAGTAAAGTGGTTTTTGCAATCAAAGGAGTTGAAAGATAAATGAGATGATGAGTGTTATATGAACATGGCATGTAAGAACGTTGATAATTATTTCACATATTATCAGTAGGTGATGATAAAACGAGGTTAAAAAAAAAATTTGAAATTGCGATAATTTAGAAAATGGGAATCAAAATTTTATAGTAAATTTGCAAATTTCCTAAAATAGGTCCAACTAATTGCAGCAATTTCACCAAGTCGTATAATAAGCGTTAT
>JAFGXQ010000251.1 GCA_016936575.1 Deltaproteobacteria bacterium | reverse complement strand
TCGCGCACATCCAGGCGACGCTCGCGGAAGGGTAGGTCTCTCAATGCAGCGATAAACGGATCAACGATAAACGTCCAGTATCTCCGATCCATGGTGTCGGTACCGATTTCAATTTCGGGGTTTTCAGCCGGGGGCGACGGCATGGCGTTCGGCCCCTGACGCTGATGATTGTAACTGTGAAAATCGAGTACCACAATTTTCGCATGGCGCTGAAGCATCGTCGCCAGTGCGTCATCGAGCATGCGGTAGAACGCGTCGTACTGTTGCAGCGTGATTTGTATCATGCGTTGTTCCAGAGGGTGTTTCCACACCTCGATTCCCCATGCGTCCTCCGGTTTCGTATAGATTGCGCAGTTGCGGTTTCGGTTGAGGTCCATCTCAAACCGGGAGCGGTGAACAATCAACCGGGAATCGACAATCGCGGTCAGCTCATCGGTATACGGGTCTTCCTCTCTGAAACGTGTGGCGTCATCGACGTTCAGAATGTCAGCGATGTCCGGCCGGACAATATGGCCTGAATGGATAGCCGTGCCGAGTATGGGGCCGTTTCCCTGTTTCAGTGTCCAAAGTAATGCTGACATTACAACGCATCGACCTCTTCATCAAAGAGTGCGGTTTCCTTTTCAAGCGAAGCACAGAGTGCGCCGGCGAGTTTCTTTAAATTTTCATCACCGGTGTTTTTTACAAAGTTGCGCATTCTCGACGCCAGGGTACCGTGCGCCACCACCCATTCGGCGGCCTGGCGCGGGGGGCCGGCGAAAAAGGGACAACGTTCGAGGAGACATTGCCAAACCTCTTTTGCCGTGCAGGGAGACGTTGTGTCGCAGACGGCACCCAGATATGCCCCGCGCTGAATCAATGTGTGTTCCCCCTGGCGAATGGTATCGTCGAGAATGCCTTTCAGCGTTTTGGTGGGGACAGCGTTCAATGCCGCCCAATCAAACCGTCGGTCATCAGACAAAAGCTGAACGGCGGCGGATACCGCACCCACGACGCCCATGTCCATGCCGGGGTGCTCCTGAACGTCAATCAGTCGAACTTCAATGGTGTTTCGGTCAAATCGCGCAATCGCCCCGCGGGCGTTGCTCCATTCATATTGCAGCACACCTTCCGGCTCTCGCTTTTTCAGCGCGGCATACAGGGGAGAAAGAATAATATCTTCATACTGTTGTTGATTGTCCACCGGCTCCGGAATCACATCTCCGATGGCTTCGGGAAGCCGATTGCAGTGTTCGGCATAGGTGAGCAGCCGCGCGTCCGCCACCCCCGTGTCCTTCGCGTCGAGGTATGGAGATGCGGCCGCAATCGCGGGAATGATCGGGAGTATGATACGTATGGCTGCATGCAGCTTCGCGAACTCTTCATCGTTCGCAAACGGAAGGTTCAAATGGGCCGATTGCAGATTGAACCAGCCGTGCCCGCGGCATCCGAAGGTTTTGTCGAGAGCTGCGTAAATGGGCGCATCTTCGAAAAGCCACAGTGCGGTATCTGTATCGGGGTTCATCCAGGGGTGTACCGCGCTTCCCATGAGGCATGCGTTCTTCTCGCCAAGCAGCTGATTCATTTTTTTAATATTGTCCTTCAGCGGATTCGTCAGCGTTGACAAGTGAGAAACCGGCCCGTTTCCCTTCAGTTCAATGACATGCATCGCCAGTTCATTCGACCAGGCAACGCTGCCCTGTTCCACTTCCCGTGCCCCCGGTTCTCCCACCTGGGAAAGCAGCCAGTCGGAAATCGGCATTACATCGAATGTGTTGCGATTCACAATCATATACTCCAGCTCCAAACCATACGCCTCGAACAGATGACGTGTTTGTTGTCGAGTATTCATCTTTGCACCTTTGAAACCATTTTCTTTTGTTCTATCCGTTGAAGAAATACAACCATAATCTGGTGGTACAGATCGTCCTGAAGCAACGCGTCTTCCAGACCGGCATCAATATTGGGGTTGTCGTTCACTTCGATAACATAAAACCGGTTTTCCACCTGTTTAATATCCACACCGTACAACCCACAGCCGATGGGAGATGCCGCGCGCAATGCGATACGAATCACTTCGTCCGGTGCTTCCAGGGGAGACAGCGTATCGGCTTCACCTTCTTCTTTTTTGCCGTGTTGATCGCGTTTCACCACCTGCCAGTGGTTCTGCGCCATGTAGTAGCGGCAGACGAAAATGACTTTCCCATCGAGAATGCCCACCCGCCAGTCGAACTCTGTCGGCAGGTATTCCTGTGCAATAATCAATTCAGATTTCGCGAGCATCTCGGTCGCCACCACGATAAGATCCCGCCCATTGTCTACCTTCTTCACACCCATTGAAAAAGCGCTGTCCGGTTGCTTCAGCACGCAGGGAATGCCCAGCGTATGCTGAATCAAATCCACGTTGTCTTTGTGGACGATCATTGTTTTCGGTGTGGCGATTCTCTGGTGTTCGAGCAACTCCGCCAGAAAGACCTTGTTCGCGCAGCGGATGATGGATTGGGGGTCATCGATCACCACCTGCCCGTCGGCTTCCGCATATCGGGCGAATCGAAAGGTGTGGTTGTTGACGTTGGTGGTTTCGCGAATGAACAGGGCATCAAATTCGGAGAGCCGGCCGAAATCCTCTTTTGTGACAAGCTGCACATCCAACCCCTGCTTCTGACCGGCGCGAATGAATTTTTTCAGGGCCGCCGGGTTGGAAGGGGGGTCCTTTTCTTCGGGATTATGCAAAATGGCCAGCGAGTACCTGAAACTCTGAATCTTTCTTTGTCGGTATCCGGCTTTGGCAAAATAGTTGGCCGCCGCCTCCTCGACAAACGGGTGATGAGACTGGGGGATTTCATTGATACTGATGGGGCTGATATTCTGCAGCACCCACGCGTCTTTGTTGCGCACGAACACGGCACGCAGGAAATGGGCGTGAAAGCGGGTGAACAGCTCTCTGGAGAGTCGATCGTATCGTTTGGCAAGGTTGCGTCCGAAATAGATGCTCAGTTCAAATCGATCAGACTTGATACCGCTAAGTGACTTTTGAACGATTTCCTGAATCGCTGCATCGGTCATTCTAACCATTGCGGGTGTATGCAAGTCGCGGAGCGTGGTGATATTGGGAACCGGCCGATGCCCGCGCGCTTCGGCAAGCAATGATACGTAGTATCCCTGGCTCTGGTACCGGCACGGGTACATCAGGTTGAACACCCGAACCCCGGTCAGCCTGGAGAACACCGGCTCAGTCAGATATTTTCGCGCAGAGACCACTTCGCAGTCGGGAATATTCAGAGGCCATTTTTTTGCATTTGCCACTACCAGTAAAATTTTCATCTGGGTGATGCCTTTCTCTTAATGGCAGGTTCGATAATCAACATGGCTGCGTTCTATTCCTCGTCAAAAAGGACATCGGCTCCTTCAAATCGGCCGGATGCGCGAACCAGAAGAACCGTGCGCAGCGATTGGAGCAGGTGGTTCACATGGGTCACCCAATTGTCAGCTTCAGTGGGGTCGGGCGCACGGAGCCCCATTATCACCAGGTCACTTTCCCCCGACGTTTCTCCGATAATCTGCGGCATGCTTTTATCTTTTGAGCTACGCAGTTGAATGTTCGCGGTGGCTTTCACTCTGGAGTCACTTATGATTCGTTCAAGACTGGCTGCGGCGGTGTTGCGGTGAGATTCATCCGGCACTACCACATGGATATGAATTTCAGCGCGCCGCCATTCATCGGCCGTTGAGATGAGCCAGGCGCAGAGGAGCATTAATTCGCCGTTGTGGTCCAACCCTCCCCACCATATGTCTATCCGTTCCCGCTTGCCGAACTGATGTCTATCATCATATTTCAGCAGTAGCAGATTGTGATTGAGCGCGGTGAGATTTCTCACCATGTGGGCATATTC
>JAFGXQ010000030.1 GCA_016936575.1 Deltaproteobacteria bacterium | reverse complement strand
GGAGGTCATAATGAACCCGAATATACTAACAATTTTATTTCTGCTGTTGGTGATGTCCGCAGCGGGATGTGAATCGTCGAACACCGGCGGGGACGGTGATACGGATACCGACACGGATGGAGACACCGATTCTGATTCCGACGCGGACTCAGACACGGACGGCGATGCCGATTCCGATTCCGATTCCGATGGTGATGGCGATTCCGATGCGGACGGTGATTCCGACGCGGATGCTGACTCGGACACCGACGCAGATTCTGATACCGATACGGATACGGATTCCGATGGAGACTCCGATACGGATACCGACGCCGATTCAGACGCCGATTCCGACACGGACACCGACTCAGATGCTGACCGTGACTCCGATACCGACGCCGATGCAGACAGCGACACCGACGCGGATACGGACTCAGACGCAGATTCCGATACGGACGCCGACTCAGACGCAGATTCCGATTCCGATTCCGACGCGGACACTGATGCCGACACTGATTCCGATACTGATTCTGAAGTGGACTATGCGTTGCCGCCCCCTGATCCGTGTCTTGCCTACTGGTGGGTCGCCGGATGCGAACCGGGCAACACCGCGTCGACCTGCGGCGGCGTCTGCACCACCGTAAACGCATGTGCCGAGGATCAAACCTCAAAAACCGGCGCCGAAAATGCGGAGACCAACTTTATCTGCCCCCGTTTCATGTTGTACAGTCCTGAAATGATGCAGGCCGCTGTTGACGACGGTCTGGAAGAATTCAATTACGGCATTGTAGGGCACGATGCGGACGTGGGCTTCATTGACGGTACCGACGAAAGCACCTGCTGCCAGTGCTACCAGTTTATTTACGCCTATCCGAGCCCGTACAACGACAAGCAGGTTTTGGCCGATCCGGACCATCCGGAGAATCCGGTATCGGCGGTTCCCATTCCCAAACCGCTGATTGTGCAGAGTTTCAATACTGCCGCCACCAAAAATACGTTCGACATATACATGGCCGGCGGCGGTTTCGGGGCTCACAACGGATGCGGCCCGGGGCTCACTCAAACCTCAGTATCCGGAGAGTACCTATATACATCTTACCCAGAGGAAGGGGGATGGTCCGGCGGCGTGAAACCCGCCACCCATTGGTCAGAGTGCAAAAACGCATATAACTGGGTCACAGAGGAAACACTGGCCTCCACAGCGTGCCAGAATCTGCTTTCGGAAACCTGCAACGAAATCAGCCATACCGACGACAACATCACCGCCTATGCGCGCAATTCATGCATTCAGTCCAATCAGCCGGAATCGCTGTACCACCTGAACTGGTCGATATACGTTCGCAAAGTGGAGTGTCCCGAACATCTCACCCAGGTGACCGGCTGCAAACTCGCCCCCCAGGGGCTTCCCACGGCCACCGGAGATATCACCACTGCGGCACAGGCACAAGCGAGCGGCGCGTTTGTCACCTCGGGGTCAAACGGCCACATGTATGAGACCACCACGATGGAAGACTGCTGCAGACCCTCCTGCGCGTCCGCCAACTGGATTGAAGACTACGGCCTTGAAACAGTCGATGATTACAGCGTATTTTATTCCTGCGACGGCATGGGCATTCCGTTTACCCAATAGCCGGCAGTTCCTCTCATCACCGCTCTTTTTTGAGAAAATCCACCCGCTTTTCCCTTCAAACCGAAAATCAAAACGCTTCGGCCGGTTTTTACGGGAACTTTTCACCAGCACAATCGTCCTTACTGAAAGGCGACAGTGACGCGCCTTGAACCAGTCGACCAGGGAGCGGCGATGAATGCATAGACCCCGGTTCCTTCGGACAATCCAAACGGCCACACTGATGGTTTGTCTGCTGTGCACCCAAACCGCATTCGCAGCATCCAATTCACCGTCCCCACTTTTCACCCCGTCTCCCCAAACCCTATCCAGGCTCACACAGTTTATCCACGACCAAATGAGAACCCATCATGTGGTCGGACTCAGCATCACCGTGGTGAATGACCAGCAAATCATATATTCGCACGGCTTCGGGCACCAGAACCGGGAGGAGAACACCGTGGCGACAGAACACACGGTGTATCGGATGGGGTCGATTTCAAAGGTGCTTACCGCTGTTGCCGTTATGCAGCTGGTGGAGCAGAAACGCATTGCTCTGGATGCGCCCGTGACCCGATACCTACCGCAGTTCTGCATTCAAAGTCGTTTTCAACAACCCACCAATATCACTGTTCGACAGCTGCTCACACACCACTCGGGGCTTCCCACTGATTTAATGAAAGGCGCAGACTCACTTACGCCTGTTTCGCTGGAAACGCTGGTGACCCAGTTGCAAAAAGAAAACTTGGCCCAGTCGCCCGGACGAGTGTTCCAATATTCCAATATCGGCTATGCGCTGCTTGGACGAATCATTGAGGTGGTCAGCGGCACATCCTATTCGGAATATATGCAGCAGCACATTTTTACGCCCCTCCATATGAACAAATCGCGATTCTTTGCGTCGGCGGATATCCAGCCGTTGCTGGCCACCGGATATATCAACGGCACACCGGGTATACCGTACAAAGTGCGTGAAGTCTCCGCCGGAGCGCTGTATTCCAGCACATCAGATTTGGCCCAATTTATCAAAACAGTATTTCGAAACGGAGTACCGCTGGTCTCCGCCGATTCCCAAAAACAGATGCTTACGCGACAGAATGAAAATGTTCCGCTGGATTTGGACATCTCGACAGGGCTCGGATGGCAGCTGACCAATCAACTGCCGGAAGACCGAAATGCGGGGCCGACGGTTTGGCACGATGGATGGATTTGGCATTTTTCGAGTTCCCTGCTACTGCTACCCAGACACAAATTGGGTGTTATCGTCGCCACCAACACCGATGCCGGAAAACCGGTCGTCAAGCGCATCGCTCAAAAAGCAATCAAACTTTTACTGTGGCAGAAAGCGGGAGTGGAAAGATATTCGATAGCCTCATCCGCAGCATCGGGGAAGCTGACCGACGACGAACTGGCGCCCTATGCAGGGTACTACGATACCGCTTCGGGCATCTTTCATCTGACCGCTCAAAACGGAGTGTTGGAAGGTTTCAAGAATGGTCAGCCCATTGTGCTGGAACCCCTGACAGACGGCAGGTTTCAAATGAAACGAAAACTCAATTCTCTCGTAAGCTGGCAAAGCGATGATCTGGCCGGCGTTTTTTTTGAGTTTGTGAACGTCGAAAACCACATCATTCTGGCCACACTCGATGGGAGCGAGCGAATCCCGTTCGCGCATCGGATTTCCCCTGTGCCCATTTCTCCCTATTGGGACCATCTCGTGGGTACCTATATAAACACACCGCAGGACTCTGATTTTGTGTATGTTCAGTCCATTCGGATTCAGCGCAACGCGGACTTTCTGACCGCCATTGTGGACATTGCGGGGCACCACACAAACGTACGTTCGTTCGAACTGATGCTGAAACCCGAAGGGAAAAAGAGAGCGGTGGTCATGGGAATCGGCCGATACCGCGGCGATACACTTCAAGTCATCCACAACGGCAAAAACGGCGTCACCTTGCGTTTCCAAGGATATACTCTTAAAAAAAAATAACAAAATTAAACAAACGCTGATACATTGCGGCAACATTTGACTATCAATCACGCTGCGGAAAGCGAGCCAGATGAGCAAAAAAACAATCTATCTCCATGCCGGATTCCACAAAACCGGAACCAGCACCATTCAGGAAGTGCTGTTCACGCACCAAAAAGAGCTGGCGTCAACAGGAGAGGGATATTTTTATTCACCGACACTGGAACGAAATCACAGTATACCGTTGTATTCCATGTTCTGCGCACATCCAGAGAAATACCGCATGAACATTAAAAAGGGCCGCAACACACGGCCGCAGGTCGACGCATATATCACAAAAGTAGAAAAGCAAATCACCAAAGAGTTGCGTGCGACGGCTTGTCGGCACATCCTTTTTTCAGGCGAAGATATTTCACGACTGGACGAACCGAATTTGGAAGCGTTGAAAGCGTTTTTTCGCCAGGTTTTGCCTGATGCGGACATCCGAATTCTGCTTTGCACCCGAGAACCTGGATCGCTTGCGGCTTCGCTCCATCAGGAGGCAATTAAAAGCGGCGACATTGTCTCGAGGAATGCGCTGTTCAAACAATTCCGAACCTTCTTTCGTTCGAATATCGGAAAGTTTTTTCAGGTATTCGGTAGATCCCATGTTCACGTATATACGTTCGAAGATGCCTGCGAGCATCGGTTGGGTCTGATGGGAGCCTTTCTATCCAATCTCGGCATCGCTGAAACCGCTATAGCGCCGCTGATTTCGAAAACCGAGCAGCAAACAAATGTCAGTGTCAGTCATGAAGTTGTGGGAATGCTTGAATATATCAACACCTGCCTGCCGCTGATTGAAAAAGGAACCATCAGCACCGGACGCAGTCGACGAGACACCCAACCCCTTGAATCGATCCGCGGTGAGAAGTTTCAGTTCGCACCGCCGCAGGTTCGTCGGATTGAAAACATTTCAAAGGAAGACCGAGACTGGCTGAAACGAGAACTGGGCATCCAATACACCGCACCCAAATCCACGCTGAATACCAGTCAATTATACGATACACCATTTTGCACAGATTTGTTGGCAGCGTTTCCAGAATGTTCCCAAGTGATCCGTTTTCTGGTGGTTCGATATCTGACAACGCTGCTTCAGCAAAAAAAATGGTCCCCACCTCGGCGAAACCGTCTCCGCCAACTGAAACGACAGATACAGCAAACCTATCCCGAAAGTGCACAGGGAAACGGGATTGATGAGCAGTTGAAAACAAGAATTGAAAACCGGGCCGTCCCCGGCTTTCGTTACATGGAACAATTTCTCGAAAACGTCGGTGATTTGTCCGCAGTTGCCCCGGGAACATTTTACCGGGAACTGGCCCTGTTGTGCAAAGCGCATCGACGGGATTCTGCCGCATTGTATTTCATGCGACAGGCGAAACGATTCATTCCATCGGGTCCTTTCATTCAACAGAAAATCACTGAGTGGTCAAAACAGGGAAAATCAATTAAAAGGAATGCTGCACCAAATACCAAACAGCGCGGAAAAACGGAGTGATGCGTGAAAAAATTTAAATATTTGCTGAAGCTGCTTCGCGCTCGGTTCAAATTGGGACGACTTTTCAACAGCGCGTATTACAAAGCGCACAATCCCGACGTTGAATTACCTGCGTTGTTCTGTTTTCACCATTTTTTCAGAATCGGCTGGAAAGAACACCGAGCCCCGTCAGCGCTATTTAATTTCGAATTCTATTTGCAGACCTATCCTGACATCAAGGCGGCGCGTGTCGACCCCCTTCGCCACTATATGAAGTACGGAAAAAAGGAAGGTCGTCTAGGTGCAACCGCTCCCCCGGCGTCTTCCACACAGAAAAAATCTGCGGGGAAGAGAAAAGTAGCCGTCACCCCTGAAAGTACCGACTACGAAACATGGTTTCGACACCACTCCCCGTCTGAACCCGAACTGGCATTCCAACGAACGTACAAATTTCAGATTCAACCCACCGTTTCCATCGTCGTGCCGGTATACAACCCGCCATTTCGCGTTTTCAAGGAAATGGTGGAATCTGTCGTGTCACAAACCTATTCGAAGTGGGAATTGTGTCTATCGGACAGTTCCACCGATTTGCAAACAAAAAAACAGATTGCGAAACTGGCCGCGTCCCATCCGAAAATCCGCTATGTGTCGCACGACACCCGCAAAGGGATTTCTGAAAACTCCAACGCGGCGCTGCAACTGGCTACTGGAACCTATGTGGGGCTTCTCGACCAGGATGACCTGCTGTGTCCCGATGCCCTGTTTGAAATGATCAACTATCTCAATGTGTATCAGAACGCGGACATCCTGTACTCTGATGAGGACAAAATATCTGAGAACTCCAAACGGGTATTTGCGCCGCACTTCAAACCGGACTGGTCGCCCGACACATTTATGAGCGTGATGTATACGTGTCATTTCACGGTGTACCGAAAAGCGGTCATTGAAGACGTCGGCGGGTTTCGAAAAGCATTCGACGGCGCTCAGGACTACGACCTGATGCTCCGCGCATCAGAAGGGAAGCGAACCATTATCCACATTCCGCGCATCCTCTATCACTGGCGCGTCAGCGAAACCTCGATTGCCGGAGGTATGGATGCGAAAAACTACGCGGTGGAATCGTTGAAGTCCGCAAAAATGGAAGCGTTGCAGCGGCGAGGTACAACAGGAACGCTGCGCGAAGTTCGTGAATTTCCCGGGCAATACTGCGTTGACTATCACGTGAGCGAAAATCCGAAGGTCTCTATTATCATCCCCACTCGGGACAAATCCGACATTTTAAAACAATGTATCGATTCAGTTCTGTCGCAAACCGCCTACAAACGATATGAGATTATTGTTGTGGACAACCAGAGCGAGGAAAAAGAAACCCACGAATACTTCAAGGAGCTGACCCAAAGTCCGAATATACGGATTCTCCCGTTTGATGAGCCGTTCAATTTTTCTCGAATGAACAATCTGGCGGCATCTAAATGCACGGGGGACTACCTTCTGTTTCTGAACAACGACACCGAGGTACTGCAGCCGGATTGGCTCGACAAACTTCTCGGAATGGCGCAGCAACCGCATGTCGGAGCAGTGGGCGCCCAACTGCTCTACCCGGGGGGAGCCTCAATTCAACATTGCGGTCTGGTGAATCTTCAGGACGGTCCGGGGCACGCCTTCCTGAATTTTCCGGCCGCCCAAATCCACTATTTCGGGCGCAACAAACTCGACTGCAACTGGAGTGCGGTCACTGCCGCATGCCTGATGGTTTCCAAAAAAAAATTCCTCCAGATAAAGGGATTTGATGAAGAACTCGCCATTGCGTATAACGATGTGGATTTGTGTTTTCAGTTGCTCAACGCCGGTTACTACAACGTTTGCTGCAACTCGGTACAACTTATCCATTACGAATCGGTCAGCCGCGGCGTGGACCACATGGATGACCAAAAGAGAATACGGCTCGAAAAGGAGCGCGCATTTTTGTATCAGAAAAATCCGTACTTTTTACAGTATGATCCGTTCTATAACCGCAATCTTCACCGCCATAGAATCGATTTCGTTGTTCGGGAGATAAGCAAATGACCCTGTATACAGAAATCGATTCATGCGATGTCATCTCCTTCGATATGTTCGACACATTGGTGGTGCGCAAAGTCGCCACGCCCGAAGATGTATTTCAGTTAGTCGGACACCTGAGCGATACCGGCGATTTTGTATCAATTCGAAAAAATGCCCAGAAAGAAGCGTTCATTCAGATGCAAATCGACGGCCGCCGGGAAATCACCCTTTCCGACATTTACCGTCACCTCCCGCCGGATGTGGGCGATGCGGACACTTTGCAGGCGCTGGAAGAAAAACTGGAAATCGAACTCTGCGTCGTCAACCCGGTGATGTTCGATGCGTTCCAATACGCGCTCAAACAAAAAAAGCGGGTGATCGTTACGACTGACATGTATCTGGACGCACGTACCATCAAAGCCATACTGTCCCGCTGCGGCTATACCGACTATTCCAAATTGTACGTTTCCGCAGAGGAACAAAAAACCAAACGGGACAGCGGCGAACTGTTTCAGCACATTCTCGCAGATATGAACGTATCGCCGGACCGCATGCTTCATATCGGCGACAACCTTATCGGTGATGTAGCGATGGCCCGTCGCCACGGCGTGCAGGCGCATCACTATGTTGAACCCAGTAAGGCGGCCTCTCACGAAGACGCGCCTCAATGGATTCACAATTCAGTGACCCGGAGTTTTATCGACGGGTGCCACAACGGCTTTCAGCTGCAGCATCCGGAAGACTGCTCCACCGAGGAATATTTCTGGCGTCAACTCGGATATCGGTTCGCCGGGCCGTTGCACCACGGTTTTTTAAGCTGGATAGCGAAAACCGCCAAGAATGATAACATCGATCGAATCCTGTTTGTATCACGGGACGGATACCTGCTGAACACCATGTACGAACAACTGTTCGGTGATATTTCTCACCAATACCTATATGGATCCAGAACCGCATTCGCAGCACCGCTGATTACCGCTGACAATTTCGAAGACTACCTTCCCCTGTTGACCTCCGGCTACGCGCGACTTTCACTGTTTGAATTCTTCAATCGATTCCTGTTGCCTCTGCCCGACATCGATCTGATTAGAGAGTGCGGTCTTCGCGGATATGAAGACATCGTCGACGACGTGGGCACGCATGTAAAAATCGTGACGCTGTTTCGACGAATGAAGCAGATCATCATCAACAAAGCCGCGCAAACGCGGGAAGCCGCTTTTGCATATATTCAAGACGCGGTGAACAATGCGCGAAAGGTGGCTTTTATAGACATTGGTTGGGAAGCCAGCTGTCAGGAACTGTTTGAACAAATCGTCCACCAGGTGAACCCCGACGTGGAAATCACCGGATACTACATGGCACTGCTGGACACCCCCACCCTTCGGGAGCGACAAAAACAGATGACCCTCAAGGGATGGTTGTGTTCTCCTGGACATCAACGCACAACCCAGGGGCTGCTCTCGACCCATCGTGCCATTCTGGAGTTATTCTTCACCGCACCGCACCGTTCCGTGGTCGGATTCCACAGTGAAAATGGCACCATCCAACCCACTTTTGCCCCCGACAACGGCAACGATGACACCCAGGCCAAATACGTGAACCTGCTGAATGAGGGCATTCAACAATTTACAAAGGACTTCGCCGCTGTTCAAAACGAGTACCATCTCCCGCTCAGCCTCGGCGATATTATTCGTCCGATTGAGCAGTTGGTCACCAAACCCACCCTGGAGCAGGCGACTCGCATCGGCGACTTGTACAATTTCGACGGATGGTCCCACACCAAAAACAGAATCGCGTTCTATGCGTATCCACCGACGATGCGCCACATTCTGAGCCCTCGCTACAAATCCACATGGACCGCCGGACTGAAGCGACGCCTGAGAAATAAACCGTTTCACAAATGGCTCTGGAAAAACTTCGAGCGAAAATAACCTCTCCTCAAAAATCTATCATACACATCATACGGTCCCATCATACGGTTCCGCATATCCATGGGTTCCCTCCAATCTCATCATTGATTTAAGACATTGAAAATATTGCGTTTTTCAATCATGGCACACCCCTTGCGAACGCTTCGAACAAGTCTCGCGAAAGGGAAACCGACAAATGCCGAAAATACCAATAAAAAAAATGAAACGACCCTCTTTATCTGAAATGCGGGCGCACCCGCTTGAATCGCTGCAGCGGGAATACGCCGGAAGCGTTGACGCGGAATGGGTTGCTCATATCGAAAGACGCATGGAGATGGCGCGTTGCTTTGAAAGAGATCATTTATGGGTGCAGGCAGAGCGCGTATACAACGCAATCGCCGAAGAACTTCCCGACGATGAGACCGTTGCGGAACACCTGATATACGTGGCTGCACAAACCGGAAACTGGATTCCGGCGTATGAAGCACTCTCCCGCTTTCTGGAACAGACTCCGAAGAACCACCTCACCAGTGAACGGGTATTCCAATGTGCACGAATCGCAGCGGAAAAACTGAAACGCCACAGTGATGCGATCGAACTGATTGACCGGTATTTTGATATGTTCATCTGCCACCCCCACAGCGCCAAGTGGCTGGTACAAAACGCATCGAACTGGGGAAAAAGCGACGTTATCATAAACATCGTTACGCGACATGCTACAAACGTAAAAGACGAAACGTTGCAAGAAATCGCATTCAACGCGTTGGGTTTTTTATTTCAACACCTTAAACATGAAAAAAAAGAAGCGGGGTACTGGTACCGAAAGACGCTGACAATCTCCCCGGGCAATTCAGATGCGATAGACGGCCTTCTATCTCTGTACGATTAAAAAAAACTCCCTTCTCCTTTTTTTTTGGCACCTCCACTGAAAAATTCAACACTCACAGTATGTGCAACGGCACGAATTGAGAATACACTATGGAAATGTCGATAAAAGAAGAAGCGGCAAAACTGAAACCACTGCAATTTCAACAGGATGATACATCACTGGTGATGGGATTGCGCGCGGGTCACGTGGGCGCCGGCACCATTTTTTACGACAAGTATGTGCGCCATGTCCAGCGGGTGGTCACTCGGGTAATGGGGGTGGACCCCGAGCTGAAAGACATCACCAACGAGGTGTTTTTTCAGGCATTGAAATCAATTCACTCACTGAAGGAGCCTGAGCGACTGAAGGCGTGGATGACTCAAATTACCGTGTTTACCAGTCGCAAATGGATTCGAAAGCGAAAGCGCAAAAACTGGTTACGGTTTTTCCCCCACGAAGAATTGCCTGAACCCACTGTATATCCGGATGAACCCGGTGCAAAAAATGCCGGCAAGGCGGTTCGAGATATTATCGAGCATATGCCGGTCGAAGAACGACTGATATTTACGCTGCGTTATATGGAAGAAATGCAACTGTCAGAAATCGCAGAAGCATGCGGATTTTCGATACGAACCGCAAAACGACGTCTGGCACAATGTGAGAAACGATTTAAAAGCATGGCCCAATCTGATGCCACCATCGCTACCTATCTGGAGGCAAGCGATAAATGGAGAAACAGATGAAACAATATGAAACACTTCTAAGAGACGTTGCGCGTCAGGAAGATGACCAGGTGGCTGCGACCTTCGACCACGAAGCGGCGCGGGCGCAGTTCATCATGAAACTGACCGGTGATCCCCCGAAACGGACAACGGGATTGTTGAAATTCAGTATCATCGCCGCAGCCGCAGTACTTGGCATTGCGATTACCGCTACGGTGTATTTTCAGGTATTCACCCCCACCACCCCCGGACTGGAACCCCAGTGGGTGCAGGTAGGAAGTGATGATTCGCACACGTTGAAATTCGAAGACGGCACCAGGGTTCGATTCAACGAAAACTCCACCGGTCGTGTGGCGCAACTCGCCGTTCACGAGGGCGAAGTTACATTGGAAAGCGGGCGCGTGGATTTGAAAGTCACTCATACAGACCAAACAGATTGGCATGTTCTCGCCGGTCCGTATCGCGTTGCGGTCACCGGAACACAATTTGAAGTGAAGTGGAACCCCCAGGAAAGTCAACTCCAGGTCGATGTATTCGAGGGTTCTGTGTTGGTCACCGGACCCATGCTGGAAAACGGTCACGCGGTCATCGCGAATCGCTCATTGACCGCCAACCCGACCACATCGAATGTTCAGCTGTCTTCGATGGCCGATGCCAGGGACACCGATTTGCAGCAATCAACAAAAACACCCCAAGAAGCGGCATTAGGCACCGATGATGAAAAACTGAATGCCGTACCGGGTGAAAGCAAAGAAAAAGTGTCGCCGGCAACAAAATCCAGATCCGTCGTTATTTCTACCGCATGGATTTCAGAAGCGAAAGCCGGTAACTACTCCGCTGTCTCGAAAACGATCAAGTCACACGGTTTGCAGCGAATGTTGTCCGGTGCCTCGCCGTCCACCTATCTGTTGTTGAGCAACGCCGCAAGGCAGGCCAAAGATTTCAACACCGCAGAACAGGTGTATGAACAGCTGCGGAAGGTGTATCCCGGTTCCGGTCACGCTGCGACGGCTGCGCTGTACCTGGGACGGATGGCGTTTGACCAGCAGCACCAATATCCCGCCGCGGTGAAGTGGTTCAATATCTACCTTAATGAACAAAAGAGTGGTACATTGCATCGTGAAACCCTTGGTCGCCTGATGGAAGCACAGTTCAAATCGAATATGGGCGAGGCGGCCAAACAAACGGCGAAACGATATCTGGAGCAGTACCCGAACGGCCCACACTCGATTCGCGCAAAGGAGCTCTCCGGGCCATGAGAACCGGCTTTCTGCTATTTTTTGCAATCGTCGCCATCCTTATTTTCCAGTCACCAACCAGTCAGGCAGCCAATAAAGTAGTGGTCGTTCGAGAGACCGGCCACAAAATGTATGAGCCGCTGGCCAGAGAACTGAACGCATCCGGATTCAACGCTCACATTATTGACGCGCCCGACGATATGGACCTGGAGCAGGTGGCCCGGCGGGAAAATGCATCTGCCGCCATTCGATTGAATCTCAAAGGAAAACAGGTCGAGGTTTGGGTAGCTGACCGGATAACCGGCAAAATCGTCGCGCGCACCGTACGTCTGGAACCAGGAGGAGAACCCGAAGACTCTATTGTCGTCCTGGCAGCGGTGGAATTACTCCGCGCTAGTTTGATGGAAATCTATGCGGTAAAAAAGCCGCCGGGAGAGGTGGCGGTAGACGAAAGTACCAAACAATTTGCAGAGCCTGCCGCACTGCCCCCCCAAACATCGAAAAAACGAATATCTCTTCACCTCGTACTGGGTGGTGGTGGTGCGTTCATGGGTTCGGACACCGGGTTCAGCGGACACGGGCACACTTCGCTCACCCTGGAACTGTACGAGCAGTTTCAATTCAGCGTTGTCGGACAATTCCCGTTTTCGCCCCACGAATTGTCACTGCCCGAGGGCAGCGTCAACATCTATCCGTTTTACTGGGGCGCCGAAACGATTGCGTTGTTTCGCGAAACCTCAAGACGATTTCGACCCATACTCGGAATGGGTATGGGGGCCGCGGTGTTCTATTCAAAAGCCAGCAAGTCTCGTTCGTTTGAAGAATCACAATCCATTACCCTGCAGACCAAAGAGCAATCTGTCATTGTTCCCATCCCCTATATGAAAGGCGGATTCCGCTTTCAGGCCACGGAACTGCTGTTTCTTCGAATGGATTACATTCTGGGTATCAGCACCGAAAAAACGCGCGTGGCGGTGAACGGACGCACGGTTGCATACATTGGACGCCCATGGATGAGTGTAAATCTCGCCGTGGAAATCACTCTCTGGTAGCACTCACACAGACTCAAAGCAAAACGGCGTTACTTTTTGTTTTTTTTCAAGAAACGCAGATAGGCTTCTTGGAATACGGCCGACAGGGCAGGTTCTTCCTGAGAGAGATAGTCGGCAAACTCAGCATGCAACGCTTCAGCGGGCAATGTGGATACCGTCACCGAGTTGGATGCCGCCGACAGGTTGGAACCCTTTGACGATTTCTGTGACGTTTTTTTCGAGGACTTGACTTCCTGCGTATGAATCCACTCCGGCCCGGTAAACACACCGAAGTAGTTTGACCCTCCGAGCCCCAATGAATTGACTGCGCCGGCACGGGCCTGTTCATTCAGCGGGGCGCTTCCCTGTTGCGGCAACGCCTTGTCTTTCACGGCATCCAGTTCGGGTCGCCTATTTTTCAAGTTTCGAACACCGGGAACCATTCTGTTTTTGAGCGACAAAATCGTCGATAAAATCGAACTGGCCCCCGACCCCCCATACAGGTGACCGATATGCGATTTGGTTGCCAGCACCTGCACCGGCGGCTTATCGCTGTTTTTCCGCAACTCCGCAGCTATCGCATTCACCTCTGCCACATCGGACAGCAGATTCGCCGACCCGTGGGTATCCACCACGCCGATATCATCGGGTGAAATGCCGGAATTCGTCACGCCGCGATGAATGGCCAGACGAATGGCTTCTTCCGTGGGAGCAAGCATGGTTTTACTTTTCGCTTCAGATGAACCGCTGATATTGTGAACCACAGCCAGGATATCATCGTTGTCACGAACGGCGTCTTCCAATCTCTTCACCAAAAACAGAACGCCTCCCTCACCGATCAAAAATCCTTTTCCCGCGGCATCATATGGACGGGCAGTATGCTCCGCCACTGCGCCGATCTGAGTCACCGCACTTGAAAACACCTCGCTGGACTGAATATTAATTCCACCGGTGATCACCGCCTCCACATCGGTGAACATCAACTGATACATGGTGGGCAGCATCGACGCCAGCCCCGAAGAACACGCGGAGTCCACCACGTAATTGGGACCTGTACAATTCATCTTGTTCGAAATGCGCCCCGGGGTAATGTTGGTCATCCAGCCGGGAAGCGTGTGTTCCGTGCTGGGTGGTCCTTTCTCGTGCACCTCAGCCACCGTCTCAGTCAGACATTCCTTGAGCAATTCGGTTCCAATCTCTTGGGCGACCGGGCTCTGCGCCGCCGCTGCGGCATATTCATCTGCGCACAGCGGATCAGAGATGGTCGGATAATAATCGTCGTGCATCCCGCCCAGGCTGACGCCGATCCGTTTGGGCACCGACTTATCCGCACCATACGATTCGAGCAATTGATCCGCCAAATCCAACGCCACCAATTGACTCGGTGAAATCTGCGATACAGACTTGGGAAAAATTTTGTATTTTAATGAGTTGAACTTAAACGGCTTGATTGCACCGATGCGCTGGGTCACCACCCGCTCGTTTTCGGGCTGCACCGAGGGGTCCTCTATCCAGCCTTGGTTTTTTCGATCTATTGGGGTGAATACATCTTTTTCTGACACCGAATTCTGCCAGAACTCCTCTACGCTATCGGCCCCGGCCACTTTTGCTTTCGCCCCCACAATCGCCAGCTTTCGCGAAGGAACCATGCGCGGTTTGGGCGTATCGTAGGTGTCTGCCCGCTCCACAATGAGATGATAGTTGATTCCACCGAATCCACTGGTGGTCACCGCGGCCGTTCGCCTGCCGTTTACTGCTTTCCACGGAATCGGCTTTTTCGGAATCGCCAGTTTGTCGGTCGCTTTTTTCGCGTGCGGGGTCAAACTGCGGAATGCGGGAAGATGGGGAACCACACCATGCTCCATCGCCAGCACCGTTTTCAGCAACCCCGCGGACCCCGCTGCGGATTTCACGTGACCGATTTGATGCTTTACGCTTCCAAGGTACAGCGGCTCCTTTGACTTGCGGTTGCCGTACACCGTTGCGATAGAATCGTATTCATTGGCATCGCCCACAACGGTGGATGTGGCATGGGCCTCAATAAACTGCACATCATCCGGGGAAACCTCGGCCATATTCAGCGCCCGCCGAAACGCATCCGCCCGACCTTCCAGCGACGGATTGTAAATGGCCTGACCACCGCCGTCACTGGTGGAACCGATTCCGCGAATCACCCCTTTAATTTTGTCGCCGGCGGTCAACGCATCTTCAAGCCGCTTCAGCACAAAAATGCCGGTTCCTTCACCGATAACCAATCCATCGGCGGTACTGTCAAACGGATTGGATATTCCCGAACGGCTGATACCGCCCACGCGGCTGAATCCAACGTAAATCGCCGGGTTGACCCCCATGTCGGTTCCGCCGGCCAACGCCACATCGGCGTCCTTGGCCATCAGCGCCTGACAGGCGACATCAATGGCTACCAGAGAGGAACTGCACGCCGCATCAACAGTGGTATTGAACCCGTGTACCCCGAACACCTGCGCCAGACGGTTGGATATGGACGAACCGGAAGACCCGATGGCAATCGTTGCCGGATACCAGTAATGGGTCATTTCTTTGAGCTGTTCGCTCATTTCATCCAGCAATTGCCTGGTTTTTTCTGACGCCACCCCTTTGGCCTCGAGTTTTTTTCGAAGCCGCTGCCAAAACTTGACCCGTCCGAAATAGGCGGTTGAGTGGGCAAACACATCAACGCCGCTGCAGCCCACCACGGTCACACCACGCTCCAGAATTTTGGAGTGGGGTGCAATCCCCGCCTCTTTCAGCGCCTGCTTTGCGGCCTCCATCGCTACCAGCTGCGCAGAGCCGATTCCCTCCATAGCCTTTGGGGGCAGTTTGTATTCAAAAAAAGGAAACGTAAAGTTCTCGACAAACGCACCCACATTGCAATAGGTCTTGAACGGCTCGTTCACATCGGTGCTGTAGTAATTTTCCATGTGCCACAGACGCTTCGGCATCTTCTGAACAAAGGTTTGGCCGCTGTGTACATTTTTCCAATATTGTTCGATGTTATCAGCGCCGGGAAAAATGCACCCGGCCCCCACGATGGCGATATCATAACGAGGCATACAATCGTCCTATCCAAAATGATAAAAAGTAAGAGGCTTCGCAGCCCTGATGCGAAATTTGCATCTGGCCATTTACGCAGTTTGACCAAAGGTCGTCAAGGATGGAATACGGTAATGTAGGTTTATATCGCTATCGAATTTAAAACTGTCACAGTTGGCCGTAAAGCAAGTTTCCATCAACGTCGGTTACGTGCATGTATACATTCTCTTCGAATTCGGTGGAATATAAATAACTTCCGTCGCTGCCAAAATCCCACGGCTGATAGTCAATGTAATGCAATCCGAAAATATCGGAGTTTCCTGCGCCAACCGGAAGTCTGGCCCCAGCATCCAACACAGCATTCGAATAGTCAAACGCCACGCGATAGTTGCCCCCACCAAGATCTTCGACAGACACATCACAATCAGGCGTATACCAGTCCTCTAATTGGAACGGTGCCTCTGCACTGAAATAATAATATAGATAGAATCCGTCTAGCGCCCGAGAGCCGTTATTTTCAACGTAACTCCTAAAACGGAGCGTGCTTTCGTTGCTTTCGTCGCGAGTATAAACAGAAAGAATTACTCCTGGCTCAGTCTGACAATATTCATCGCATCCATCGTAATTCACTCGATTGCCATCATCGCATTGCTCGTTCAAATCGACGATTCCATCCCCACAGGTTTCCACTTTGGGTTCCAAACCAAAAATCAGGTTTCCAAAATTATCATAGACCAAAATACGTCGGTTCTCTTCAAAATCCGTGCTATCGAAAACAAAGTAGTCATCTTGAGCATTCCATGAAGACCAGTCAGTATAGTTGATACCAAATGAACCGCTGTTACTAGCTCCTCCTAAGGGAACCTCAGTATTTGCGGCAATTGTCGTGTTTGAATAATCGAAAACAACTCGATAGGTGTTGTCACCAACATTTTCAATCTGAGGCGTTACATCGGGAGTATACCAAGCATCAAAAGAAAACTCTTTCTGCGCAGTAAACTCGAACACCGCAGTGAATCCATCCAATGGCATCGAACCGTTATTGGCAAAGTAGTATCTTGTTTTTAAATGATTATCGGAACTCTCGTCTTTCGAATACGCAACAAAATCATAGTCGCATACATCGCCGATCATGTCATCATCAGCATCAATTTGATTCGGATTATATGTTCCCCGACAGTTGTCACATGCGTCCCCGATGTCATCCCCGTCGTTATCTTCTTGATTCTCATTGGGGAACAACACACAATTGTCAACCTCATCAGTGACCCCGTCTTCATCCAAATCAGATATTTGACAATCAACATCGTTGTAATCAATCGACTCACAGAAAGATTTAATTTCATCTGCTAAGTCCGCTTCGAGAACAGTCACTGATGTTTTCTCATCCTCAACAATCACTTTTCGTGCGTTGACTTTTAACGGTAACACTAAAAACAGTTCTGAATTTTCTGCAAGCATTTGACTCGGATACTCATCGTCGCTTAGCGCCGCAATCCTGTGCAGCAACGGATCCCATATATAATCTTCTGCAAGGATACTTCCGTCTGACCCGACCACTTGGATATGATAATCCCCCCGAGTTCTCAAAGAATTCGGGGCAGCGCTATGTGTAATTCCCAGACCTTCTGCAACCATCTTATTATGAGAAACGTTTACATCCAACCATACAACTTTACGATTTGATATTGTGACACTCTTGCTATCCCAGCAGCTAACTAAACCGCTATCAAGAACGTCCTCAATATGCGATGCGCAATCGGGCTCAAACTCATTTCCACTTAGCATCCTGCATTTTCGTTGATTTGCATCCGGGATGAAAAACAATTGGCTATCTGACGTCCACCACCCGTCATCATTCGCATTGCAACATCTCTCAAGGTTCGTATCCGATCTATCAAAACAATAATGAGGAGAGCATACTACTCCGGTGGTGGAATTTTCCTCACACATCTCCATAGCTTCCTCAAAAGTAAAAGTTGGAATCAGACTAGATACACAAGTCAAACGATCGACCCACGAACAATCTGTTTTCGGACAGAAGTTCCAGCAATTCGAGCTTACAGTAGACCTCTCCTTACAGTCCTGTTCCGAAGAAAACACGTTAGGTCCGGCAGAATATGCAGAATCGCAATTACCACGATCGTCAACATGTTCGACCAATCCACAATACTCATCAATCAACTCAAAAATGGAATGACCCATCTCGTGAACCGCTACTTTGGGACGATTATGCGGCGCTGAAAACACTTTGCCGTCGCCTCTTGTACACGCTCTGATATTCAGTTCGGGGTCTACATTACCATCTGTATCAAGTTTCTGTTCATACAAAATTCCAGCACGATCAGCAAACATGCAACTCATCCTGACAGGATCAAGTATGGGTCCAGACAATTTCCATGCTTTGCAAACATCCACATATTCAGCATACGGAGTATATGCATACCAAAAATTGAATTTGCACCGATTTTCATATAATAGCGATTCGGACCCGCTGTCATAATAGGAACCAAAGAAAGCATGTTGTCCCAGCACCGCTTGTCTAAACAGGGTCTCGTGGAATCTGCATCATAAATATTGACACCAAATCCTGAGAGGATCAGAGTGAGTTGATCGACAGAAAGGTTG
>JAFGXQ010000250.1 GCA_016936575.1 Deltaproteobacteria bacterium | reverse complement strand
TTCCTTTTCCCTTGGCTTCAAAAACGATATGTCGGGCGCAACCGGATGCGTCACCAAGACAATATTTTTTTTTCATGAGGCTTGCCAAATCGGGCATTCCGGACATTTTGTCGTGAAAAAACGGGCATTTGGGTAAGCATTCACATTCTGCCATTGTGCATCTCCTTAGATTAGAATGGATAAAATCCATAACTTTATGATGTATACGTCGCCGCATGCAGAAAATTAAGGCGAAGCCTGTTTTTTCGCTTTGGAATGGTGCATTTATTCAGCACGGGCGTCCAATACTGAGAAAGAAGAAGGACGCTTCCCACGGTGGTTGAATTCGAATGGAACAGGCAGCTGTAAAACAACGAACTCGGAATACATTGAAACTCAGACGATGGGCGTACCTGCTGGTGTTGTTGCTTTTTGTCGGATGCACCCAAAGTGTCACTGTTCAGCATGCCCCGCCTTCGCAGGTAGAGCTGCATACGGTTTCCAGGATTGATTCGCTGGATCGATTCCGTTCATTTGCACCGGTGTCCGAAGGCAAGTTAACAGCAATTAAATTTATAATTATCGATTTTCAGCTTTCCGCCAAACGGAAAATTCTTTTTATGGATGGCCGATTCTATATGTATCATGACGAATGGTACTGGTTTCAACGGTTGAACGGTCTTTTCGCATTGGGAGATGCGCCTTGGGCAGGCAGCCCCGGGTGTGACACGCCGCGGTCCTGTGTGGATTGGGTTCGCGCGCAACCGTCCGCTCCCAATGGGCTCAGTTTTGTCGACGATCGATTATACGCCAATCGGTTTTACGAACTGGCATTGCAAAAAAAACGACCTCTCGGATTGGGGGCGTTGGTGCTTTTGCCGAACACGGGTTCATCGCCGGCGGAGGATGGCCGCTTCGGTTTTCGGCTGGAGTACATGGATACGCCGTCCGCCGCGGATATTTTGGTATATTTTGAAGAACTGTCGAGGGCACTGGAATCGCGTCAGGCGAAGCGATTGGTATGGATTACGCGGTCGCCGTACCAGGAAAAGCTGGCGTCGCAAATGATATCCGAGAATCGATTGTCCGCGGCACAGGTATTGTCATATGCGGATTTGGCAGAGGAAGGTGAAGCCGAAATTTATCACGGCGGAGTGAGCGTCGGGCGATTGACATGGGTGGACGGCGACAACGATGCCTCTGCGTTTTCTGACCGCACACAGATATTGGTGATGACTTCTGTGCCGGATGAGCTTCCACCGGCTGCGGGGTTGATTACCGCGGTGCCGATGACACCGCTGTCCCATGTGAACCTGCTGGCAAAGAACCGGGGAATCCCTTCCGTATATGTAGGTGGCGTCGCGGAGAATGCGTATGTCAAACAGCTGGCGGACGGATATGCACCGGTGTTGCTCGATGCGCGCGAAAAGGAAGTTCGACTTCGGGTGTTGACCGAAGCTGAATACAAGCGGTTTTCAAGCGATGTGGTGGAGATAACATTCAACCCGGTGGCCGATTACGCTCACTCCCCCTACACGTTCACCCTCGATGAAGCTCGGCAATTTACCCGGGCCGATAAAAACGCATTGATCGGTGGCAAGGCAGCGGGGTTTGAAGTGTTGTACGCCGCCTCAAAAGCGCATATCCCCTCTGAAGTACTGTTCGTCACGACTCGTGCGTATACGGAGCATATCGCATCGCTTCAACCCAAACTCGATGCGATATTGACGCATCCGGCATTTTTGAATTCGATGAAGGTGCGTTATTTTGTGCTCGAGGGACAGCAGGCGTTCGAAACGCGGTTTCACAGTAGGGAAGACGAGCAGTTCATTGAACGGTTGAAGCAATCCGCCCCCAGGTTGTATCAGATGGGAAATGACGGTGGTATAAAAGGAAACATTCGCAGGCTGCCCATACCGGCAGAGGCGCTGCGAGAAATAACGAAATCGCTGCGGCAGATTTTCGGTTCCTACCCGAACAACCAGGGACTGCGATTCAGATCATCGAGTACGGTTGAAGACATTGATGGATTCAACGGCGCCGGGTTGTATGTATCGAGCACGGGGTTTTTATCAGATTCGATGGCGACAATCAAGGGAACGCCACCCAGGACAATTGCGTGGGCATTGAAGCGCACATGGGCGTCGTACTGGAATTTCGAAGCGTTTGAGGAGCGGCAGCTCGCGGGTATCGACCATACCACCGGAGCGATGGGGGTGGTGGTGCATGCGCGGTTTGACGATGAATGGGAACTGGCCAACGGCGTGGTGACATTTCGAGGGTGGACAGGCCGGTATTCTCGGCAAAACGGGGTGTATGCGCAGATGGATGTGAACGCGCAGGCAGGGGCGCTGAGCGTGACCAACCCGCCGCCGCAGCGGAATGCATTGCCGGAAACCCTCCGCGTGATTCTGCAACAGGATGGTTCCCATACCATCGAGCGGGTACGTTCGTCGTCGGTGGACGGCGTTCGTGGTGACGTTTTGAACGAGCAAGATATTGAAGCGTTGCTGTTGCTTTGTCGGCGGGTATTTGAGCAATGGGAACAGAATGCGGCGGCAATCCGTTCTGCGGAAACCGCACCTCGTTTTGTCACGTTGGATTTGGAGTTTCGCAAGATGGCCGCCCCTTGGCCCGGGAACGGAACTCAGAAAGACGAACAAGCAGCGCGGATAATTCTGAAACAAGTGCGTTCATTGGAGCCGGCTCCGCGTATTCCCGGTATTTTCCACATGAACTTTTCCGCCCCCGGCGATGCTCTGCGTGTGGCGACAAGTGTGTCGCGCCGGGTGTGCGCGCAAAACGAACATCAGTTGTCGTTGTTGGAAATTACCCTGGCGACCGGCGAACCGATGTCGAATCATTATCGGTTGGTATCTGACGTTTCGGTGGTGGTTGAAAATCAATTGGAGGTACTGACGCCGGGAGAATACATGCCGTTTGTTGATGATGGAACGTTCACATTGATGCCGGCGGCGACAGCGAGGTTGGGTGTTGAGCGGTTTGTTTTTGACGAGATGGCCTGCACAACGGTCGTATTGGCACAAACGCGCGAAGCGTTGATATTGTCATCGGCATCGACCGGGAAAGTCATCGGTCGTGTAAAATAGATGTGTACACCGGGCAATCATTATTCATAGAGGTATTAA
>JAFGXQ010000249.1 GCA_016936575.1 Deltaproteobacteria bacterium | reverse complement strand
TTAATACCTCTATGAATAATGATTGCCCGGTGTACACATCTATTTTACACGACCGATGACTTTCCCGGTCGATGCCGATGACAATATGGACGCTTCGCTCGTTTGTGCCAATACGACCGTTGTACAGTCCATCTTGTCAAAAACACACTGCGCAACACCCAGCCTCTCTGTCGCCGCAGGCATAATTGTGAACGTTCCGTCATCAACAAACGGCATGTATTCTCCCGGCGTCAGTACCTCCAGTTGATTTTCAACCACCACCGAAACATCAGATACCAACCGGTAATGATCCGACATCGGTTCGCCGGTCGCCAGGGTAATTTCCAACAACGACAACTGATGTTCGTTTTGCGCGCACACCCGGCGCGACACACTTGACGCCACCCGCAGAGCATCGCCGGGGGCGGAAAAGTTCATGTGGAAAATACCGGGAATACGCGGAGGGTTTCCGGCAATGTTTTCCGCTGCGGCGGCGGGTTGGTCACGCTCAGCGCCCCTGCCTGCGCGTTCACATCCATCTGCGCATACACCCCATTCCAGTACGACGTCCATGCGCGCTTCAATGCCCATGCAATTGTCCTGGGTGGCGTTCCCTTGATTGTCGCCATCATGCTGCCGGCACTGCGACTGACGTGCGACTGAATCTAAACAAACAATACTTCGGGTTGAAGACTTGCCATGGTGAAGTACTCGATTTTCGACGGCGTCACTTCAACAACCGCGTACTCTTTGTCGTTGGGCCCTGTAAAATAGGCATTCAGAAAATCATTCCAGAACGCTTTTTTGGACGCTTCATCAATTTTAATTGAAGCATTGCCTGCAATTTGAACCCACACGGAGGCAGTGGTCAAATCGTTACAGCCACAGGTGATGTGTACGTTGGGATTGGCCTCAATATGACTTACTTTGCGGGAATGAAGCGGCGTTGCAAAGCGAATCGTCATCTTGTCATCGGCACGAGTGGTTACATAGCGTACCCAGGGCGAACCGTCGGGTTGAATCGTTGCCAGCGACGCAAGCTGAAATGGCGAAATAACGTCGAAGATTTTTTTTTGTAAACTGTCCATCAAGTTCTCCTGTGTATTGGTAATCCATGCCAGTGCGTTGTTTCTTTCTTGGAACACGTTCATCTGAAAATGAAGCGTGCGCGCGATAATCGATGCAAACTGCCCTGCGCGCAGTTGCGTCACATCTCGTACAACAAATGCCACTTTACCGCGAAAGGCGCCGCTCACACTTTGATAAAGTGATCCAAATTGTCGAATTTCCTTGAATGAAGGCACATACGTCACATCTGAAAAATTGACCAAAATAGAAAAATGTGACTGATAGTCTTCATGACCAATTAATTTTTGCATCAGGCCGGTTACGGTACTGAAGTCAGCAGTGCCCTTGAGCTCTATCTCAACAAGTCCGTGTTGTTTGTTCACATAAAAAGAAACCGACATTGAAAAATTCTCTCAGTGATGCGTCTTTAAACCGCTCTTGCTGAACGGTTTCATTGAACGAAAACGTTGGTTGATTGTGGGTTCAAATTTGTTCGAAAATACAAACGGGTAAAATACCGCAGCAACGGTTCCAGCGCCGAATGCATAGCCGATTTCTTCAAGCGGAACACCGGTCACGTATATGCCGCTGAATTTTTCTGCGTGCCAGTTCAAAATAAACACATCCGGAACGATAGCGGCAAGTCCCAGACACATCAAATAATACGATACTGCGCTCAGTACTCCCCCCCAAAGAGACGCTGCGGACAGATCGCGCCGCATCCACACGATTACCGCGGCAATCAGTACCATGATGGGAACACACCCCCAAATCATCGGCACACCGAACAGAGCGAAAAGAGCTGCCAGTAACAAAGCCGTTGCGATGAGTACACCCCCTCGAAAAAAAGCAGAACCGGGGGCAATCCCCGAAGGTTGCAATCGGAGAAAAAAAACCGTGGGATAGACTGCCGAGGTAAATGCGCCCAATCCCGTTACAAACAGAAAATCTTCAATGCCGAAACCGATTTTATCTGCCAGATGGAATAGAAATTTCGGTTCCCAGTATGAGGGATAAAACAGGAATTCCGTAAACGCAAACGGTACTGCGCATGCCGCAACGACGGCCATGGAATGTCGAAGGTCTTTTCGCACCGCAAAAATGACAGCACCGGGAATCAGAAGGAGCAAACACAATATAAAAAAAGAATAGGTCATTGTCTCACGTTTGACTCCGACATGGGGGATAAAGCCCATTCACATTTGCGGTTGCAGATTCGACGCCACATACGCGAGTTGCGCCATGAGTCCAATGGTCAGAACAATAGACAACGTAACAAACAATACAATTGCCCGTTGTTGATGAATCGAACGAACCAGAAACACCAGGGAAACGGTAATCCCTGCCAAGATCAATAGGGGAAGCGCAACCGCAAGTTCTGTCAGGTTCGCCCAATCAATGGCAAAGAAGGCCGCGATGGCCGATAAATTGAGTGCAATAATCACAAGTCGAACGTTCTTTTGCCCCAGCAACACCGTTAATGTGCGTTTGTCACTTTGTTTATCTGACAAAAAATCCGGAATCGAGGTCGCCATGGCGCAGGCGAGTTGAGTGGGTAAGATAACAGACAGAGTTTCCATTGGAAAATCGGCCAGCAAACCACCCTGCGCGTAATATCCCACAAAAGGCAATACTGCGCCGACCCCAAGCATCTGCAGCACCTCGCCGCCGCCGCGATAAGACAGCTTTACCGGTCCAAAACTGTACATCCATAAAAGAGCAATGCCCGCAAAGATGATCGCCGGCGCCCAGACTCGTCCGAAAATCACCGCCAGCAATATTCCCATCGTCAAGCTCAACCCAGCCATCATCAAGGCCGCAACCCCCAGCGTACGTCGGGAAAGCTCGCCATCTGCCAATACCCGGGAACCCCCCGAAAAAATCGTAAACGTCTTGTTCAGCTTGTCCGTTTCCACATCGGCATAATCATTGGCATATACAATGTACAGTTGCATAAACAACCCGTACAGATGAACAATTGCAAACACTGTCCAATTTAGTTCTCCACCGGTCATCAGATAAAACAATTGTCCGGCGAGCAGCGGCATAAAGATGTACGACTGAGAAGGCAATCTTGACGCCTTTAACCATGCTTTGAGTCGGTTCATAGAATCCCCTCCCATGGGGTGGAGGCCGGTTTGCCAGATCGTACAAATAGCAAACAGCCGAAAATAAAATTGAAAAATGCAATCACAGACAGCACTGCGGTTTCAAACAGTACATCGGACAGAGTGGCGCCAAGGGCAAGAATTTTATTCAATGCACTTCCCAAATGGGTTGTCGGTAACACGTCAAACAAATCAACTGCATGATCTCCCACGTGAAACATGGTCAATTCCGGACGCGGAAAAATAATTCCTGAAAACAATACCAGCAAAAACATCACAATGCTCGACAGTAAAAATGCCCGACTCTGCGTTTTGGCGACAGCGGCAACGACCATGCCGATTCCCACGCTGGCCGCGCAAGCGATGGTGGCAATAATCATGGCGGATACAATGGCGCCCTCACTTTGAAAGTGGAGCAACGACGCCACCCAAAAGGTCAGCACCACCGAAATGATGCCCACCGCAAGTTGCACCACACTCAATCCGCCCACCATCTCGAACGTCCCGACCGGTGTCATATGCATTCGCGCGAAAGTTCCCGCTTCAATCTCTTTTACCACAGACATTGCACTTGAAAAAATGAGCATGATCACCGCAAAGACCAGCAGTCCCGGAACGTACGCCTCAAACGGCGTTTTTTTTGCAGATACACCAAGTGCAACTCGGTGGAAAAAAACATGCGGCGGCATGTGGTGAATACGTGCGGTGTATTCGGATATTCCCTTTTCAATAATCGCCGCGCAAAACTGATATTGCGAAGACGAGACATCCCCCAACAATTCAACCGTGGCCGCTGTTCGATTCCCGGGTTGGCGACCCTCAGGCGCCGGCAGCGGCATGGGAAAAACCACCACCACATCCGCCGCCCCTCTTCGAAGATCCGCCAACGCTGCGCGACGACTCTGTACAGGGGTAAATTCAAATGTGAACCCACCCTGCTTTGAAGAAATTTGACGTAACGAAGCTTGAATATTCTGGATATGCGCCGAATTGGAACTTGATTTCACTGAGTTCGAATCCGCATTTGTCCCTTCGGTATCAGGGGCGCAGTGGGAACCATTTGCCGCGCAATCGTCCAACACGTACACCTGGTAATTCTTTGAACTGTCGTGAAAAAGAACCCAATAGAAAAGTACAAACAACGGTGCTGTGAACAGTGAAAGCAACAGTGCCACCCGGTCGCGGAGTTTCTGTTTCACGGCCATTCCTATGATTGCGCCGAAGCGATTCATGCCGCACCTCGTTCCATCTGGGTCGAGGTTAACGATAAGAACACATCTTCAAGGGTTCTTTTACGATGCCGCAACTCTGAGATAACAATCCTTTCGCTCGCGGCGATAGTTCGAATCGGTCGAACCAACGCGCCCTGGGCATCACTATGTAAAAAAATCGTGCGTTCATTGCTGTCGATTCGCGCACCCAGCCGACCGAGAGCGCTTATTAAACGTTCCCTATCCACCTTCGCGGAACCTTCCAATCGAAGTTCTACCAAATAGGTGCTTCCAGCGCGTTGAATTAATTGGGCCGGTGATCCATCTGCCAACAATTGCCCGCGATGCATAACGGCCACCCGGCTGGAGAGCAGCTCTGCCTCCGCCATATCGTGAGTGGACAATACCACTGCGGTGCCTTCCTCCGTGCATAAATGATGCAGAACGTTTCGAATAAGCACCCGGCTCTGGGGATCCAGTCCCGCTTCCGGTTCGTCCAATACGAGAACGGCAGGACGATGGACCATGGCCAGGGCGACACTCAATCGCCGCTGCATTCCACCGGATAGGGTTTTGGCAAGAACGTTGGTTTTGGACGTTAGGTTGAATAGTTCAATTAATTCACTTGCCCGTGATACGGCACTACCGCGAGAGAGATTGTACATCTTTCCCATCAGAATGAGTTGTTCGAGGCACGTTAAATCCTTCCACACAATAATGCGCTGGGGACAATACCCAATGGAACGACTGATTCGATCTCTGCCCGGGTGTTGATTTTCGTTCAAAAAAACAGCGCCGGAATCCGGTTTTAAAATACCGGTGAGCATACGAATGAGGGTTGTCTTTCCGGCACCGTTGGGCCCCAGCAATGCCATCAGCTCTCCGGTATGAAATCCAATGGTAACGGACTGGACTGCTTTCAGTTCCCCGAAGGTCTTTGTGATTTGGTCAACCCGAAGTGGGGTGACGTCAGCAGTATGGGTCCCATTCGATTTCATGATTCGCCTATATCACACCTCAGAAAATTCGAAATACTATTCGTCGTATTGTTATCTGGTACGGATACTGCTTTCTTTTCCGGCACGGATGTTTACACTGCTGCCATGGCAGGTAAATTATCCCGATTCCTTAAAATCAGTGCAATGACCACCGGTGTGACCGGAAGGCATTTCACCACAAAACTCGCCAACGTTCTAGCCGCGGAAGAAAAACGGACTCAAAACATCGACAATAGTTATCGCAAGTCCGGAGAGGCCATTGCCAGAACCTTGGCAACTCTTAAGGGGCCGGTTATGAAATTTGGACAAATGGCGTCCATACAGTCCGGATTTCTCCCCGCAGCGCTCACTGCGCCGCTTTCTACCCTTCGGCAAGATGCGGAGCCGGAGCCGTTTCCCGTTATTCAACAGCAAATCGAATCGGAATTACATGCGCCCCTCGACGCGCTGTTTGCCGCATTCGAAGAGACCCCCGTCGCCACGGCATCTGTGGGGCAGGTTCATCGCGCCACCACACATGACGGCCGCGACGTTGCTGTAAAGGTACAGTTTCCCAAAATGGACCAGTATGTGGAAGCCGATGTTTCATCGCTGACAATGGTACTCAAAGCGGTGGGGGTGGCCGGCGGTCAAAACGAAGCGCTGAAAAAGGTGGCGGCCGAATTTCGTTCCAACCTGGTGAAGGAACTGAACTTTCGTCTCGAAGCACAAAATCAAACCCAGCTGCGCGCCTTCCATCAAAAGCACCATCCGTTTGTTTCCATTCCAGAGGTGTTGCCTGAATTATCGGCCACACGGGTTCTGACGTCTGTTTTTTTGGTCGGTGACTCCCTGGACCAGGCATCTACCTATCCGGCGCCGGTGCGCGACAAAATCGGCGCGCGGCTGCTACAAATACTATATGATCAGATTTTCCGCGCCGGGCTGCTCCACGGCGACCCCAATCCATCCAATTACGCCTTCACCGCGGACGGTGGAATTATTCTGTACGACTTCGGATGTATCAAGCCGTTTGAACGCGCCGAGATTGACGCCATTGCATTATTGCTGCGGGGATTTTTAGATTCGGACCCTCTCACCATTTCCAGTGGGCTGAAACAAATCGGCGCCCTCGCACCGGAAGGCCCGGAACTCGACATCGAATTTTTTCAGTTGCTGGACGAAATGTTGAAAATTCCACTTCACCCCGAAGCGCCCTTCGATGTTGCTCGGTCAGATATGCACTTGCGAGTGCTCAGCGATATGGCCAAATTTCGAAAATACCGGAAGCAACTGGTTATTCCCCATCGCTTGTTGCTGCTGCAACGGGTCAACGTGGGCTGCTATGGAAATCTTCGCAAACTGGGGGCAAGTATTTACGTGCGAAAAATAATTGAAGACGCCCTTCGCAGCGGCGAATGAATCTGACCAGGTTTTTCATTTTTTTTGAAACCAATGGTGTGAACGGTCGATAGCGGAATATGAAATGGAAAAATACGATTGAATCAATTGTGACCGGCGGCCTTCATTTTTTGTATACGCCGAGGTGTCTCGCATGTAACGCGCTGCTTTCTCCCGGTTTTGACATGTCTGCCGTTTCGCGTTGTTTCTGCACGCTTTGCGAACAATCCCTGATTCCACTCTCTGAACCCCGGTGTTCCCAATGACCTTTAGGCACGACAAAAGCCATTTCACTTCTACCGTCCACTCAGCATATTTGCTGATTTTTCGTCCGCGTTTGAATTCATGCCCCGGAAATTAGCATTTATCGCCGGAAAATTACATCAGAATTTGTTTTTGATATTCCGAGTCATTGAAAATTTTCACTTCATATCCACCCAAAGGCGCAGCAATACGCAGATTTGAGATTTTTATTTCTCAAAAAAATGCCTGCTTGAATTAGGCGCCTTCATCCGCCTTTGCTAAAAAGCTTCGACCTTTCAACCCGTGGAGGAAGCACCATTTCACAGCTCATGCGGAGAGCCGGTAATGGGTATTTGCAGCAACGGCGTTGGTGCGCCGTGTTGCGGTGACGGTACATGCAATCCGTTGAACGTTGGGGTCGGGCCGACTAATTTCGACCTTTTGGGGGCTTCTCCCAAATAAGGTAAGAAAGCTCGGCGCGTCCCCTCTGCCCCCAGAGACTATGATGTGGAACAGTGGCGTATCGGCGTTGCGGCGCCGGACGCCGCCACGTCCGTATGGGGGGGCGATTTGAGCGTGGATGATGTTCGGATATACAGCAAAGCCCTCAAC
>JAFGXQ010000248.1 GCA_016936575.1 Deltaproteobacteria bacterium | reverse complement strand
TGTGGAAGCTCAGCAGCCCGAGACTAATTCGAGAACCAGCTCCATCCATCGCGTGATTTACGAAACCCTTTTTTCAGGGACGACTATGTAAGCGATGTTTTTTTTTCTGAACGAATCGGCATGTTGCATTTTTTTTTGGGGACGATATATAGCATCAAGCCTGTTACTTGCTGCACAAAGGCGTTTTGAAATGTTCAGAAATTTGTTTACTGTTTGTTATCTTGCCCTTTCAACAATCATCGCTGCGACCGCCATATGGGAACTGCAACTCAGTGAACCTCTTTTTACCAGTGCATGGTTGAAACCTGCGTTGTTTCCCGAGTGGGATGATAAAATACTCTTTTTTAGTATGATGCTCGTTTATTCGCTTGCTTCGGCTGGTGTATTGATGCTTGTCGGCACTCGAATCCTGGCAATGTTTCGATTACGACCGCTAACCAGGTTGATTTCCATTTTGTTTTTTATCCTCGGGCTGGTTGCAATCGATGCAGTTGTCCGATTACGTATCGCCGCTGTCATGGGAAATCATTTTTCGCTGGACACGGCATTTGCCGGAGTGGAAAGCACAGAGCAATTGTTTTCTTACATTTGGAGTTGGTACTCCGGTGATCTTTTGTTCTGCATGTACATAATCGGAGCTTCGCTGCTGCTGAATATCGCGACGGTATTTGTATTGAAGGGAAAATTTTCAATTGTTCAGGATGAACCGTTGCCAGCAAAATCATTTTTTTCGATTTTTGTGATCTCGACAGTAATTTCATTACTCATGGTGACCGTTTTTGTGACAACATGGCCTAAAGCGCTGAATCAGATTTCACAAACTTCAGCCGGGTTTCCTTTTGTTGAATTTTGTGGGAGAGTGACTGATTTTGATGGTGATGGATGGGGATATTTCGATATCCCCCCTGATACCAAGCCGTTTGAAAAGAAATGCAAGCCTTTTGCAATCGATTATCCCAATAATGGTATCGATGAGAATCTTTTGGGAGGGGATTTCCTACTTCCACAGCAAATGGAGCCAGGCATTCCAGTTGTCGAACTGAAGCGTCAGCCTAATCTAATTGTTGTATTTATGGAAAGCGTTCGATTTGACTCATTCCGCAGGCAAATTAACGGACGCCCGGTGACGCCTTTTTTCCGCAAATTGCTACGCGACGGCGCACTTGCACCACAGCATGCATTTGCGACTCAAGGGTATACATCAGCAAGTGTGAAACAATTTGCATTCGGCGGATTTCAAACCAAGGGAGAAACCGTACTCGACGAATTCAAACAGTATGGATATCAAACTGCTCTGTTTTTCGGATACGACCTTAAAGAAGAGAAATTTGATACATTTCTAAAGGCGGATTATATTTTTGATTCCGGGAAGAATACGAAGGGAAAGAAAAAACTCAATTCTACACCTGCGTATAGATTGGTGCACCAGATTGATTCGTACCTGGAAGAGCGTGACAAGCAGCAGCCATTTTTTATATTCAGCTTTTTTGTGGATCCGCATTTTCCGTACAAGCAGTTTAATCCGCCTGTCTTGTGCGAAAGGCATATCCCAACTGACGAAATTCGACCCGAGAACAAGGAGCAGGTTATCAACTCGTATTATGACCAGGTTCATCACGTGGACCGGGCCTCCGCTCAGTTGATGGACGTATTAAAAAAGCATAAAATTGACAAATCCACAGTGGTTGTGTTTGTGAGTGACCACGGTGAAGCTCTTTATGATGACGGAATGACAATAGGGCATGGTATCGACATCAATGACGCAATGACCCATCTTGCGATGCTCGTGGTCAATTCCCCAATCGATATTCCCGATGTCCTATCCCATCACCATATTCGCGGTTTGTTGCGAGATATGGTGACGCTACCCAAAGTGTCGGCGCCTCAAACACGCGAGATGCCTCGACGCCGTTTGCTTCAATACATTGGAAACCTCCGCTACCCATCAAAAATTGCAACATACTCTTCCGACGAGGGTCGAATTATCTACGACATGAAAAAAAGCGAACTGACTACCCCTCAGCATATTGTCACAGACTTAGATGCACTCGATGCCGACAGCATTTATTTTGAGCGCGGTCGGCTACTCATACAAACATGGGAATTCGCTGTGTATTCCGCCTACCATAAGCACACCCCAATGCAACTAGAACTTGTTGAAGACTGTGGAACGACTGTGAATACAGGGGATGTATTCTGGAACGTGCAAATAATGTAGATTTCTTCATAGTCTGACACGAACTTTACGTTCATGACAGCGCCCCCTATCCTCTCAGCGTCTCCGATCCCTCTTAGCCCTCTATCCCTTCACACAATCCCGACTTAAGATGGTTTCGGCAACATAAAATCCGGTTGACTTCCTTTCGACCTGCGCCATTGTTATAGATAATAAACAGTTGCAACAAACGCCGGGAAAACATTCATGACAAACCGACACTCCTGGAATGATATACATTCGCTCTGGAGGCACATTATTGTCCCTCCGCAATTGGAAGCTTCTTTGAATCGGGAAGAATACCGGCAACGGCTCTATATTCAAATTTGTATTTTTGTGAGCATGCCCATTTTGCTCTATTTCGGACTTCGCGACCTGTTTTCGAACAACGGCTTGTCGGCATCACTGCCTGAACTGTCTGTTGCTGTCCTGCTTGTGGTCACCAGTCTGACAATTCGAAAACGAAAAAAAATAACCGTCTTGCTTCGTTTTCCAATGGCGGCAATCGGCGGATTGATATTGTACAACCTGTACACTGCGCCAGGCGAAGGTTCCGACTTGCTTTGGATGTACACGTTTCCGGTTTTCGCATTCGCCGTGTTTGGACGAACAGAAGGGTTAATATGGAATTTCATTGTCCTTACGGCATCACTTGCGATGATTTTTTTTCCTCAAATCTTTCATTCTTTTCCGTATAGTGATGGGTTTGCCGTCCGGTACGCCATTTCTATCGCTTTTGTGACCACCCTTTCCTACGCGACGGAATCCATGCGCATGAAGTTTTACATAGAAATTCAGGATCAGAAGCAACAAATCCAGGACGCAATGGCCGATATAAAAACCCTGAGCGGCCTGCTGCCGATATGCGCCACCTGTAAAAAAATTCGCGACGACAATGGGTACTGGCAGAGTCTTGAAACGTATCTATCCACGCATACTCAAGCGATGCTGAGCCACGGTATTTGCGTGTCCTGTTTGCACAAAACGTCTCCGGAAGTATATCAGGAAATGCTCGACGAAGGATTGATTCGTGAATCGCACGACGTGGAACCACCTTACCGCATCACGTCTGAAAAACCGTTGAAGTAACCACATTTTCTACCATTCACCAATGTTGAATTGACCGTCATCATTCCGCAGCGATGGTCAGGTCGCTTTCGAAATCTTCGTAGGTGCTTTCGTTGGTGTAGATGATTTCGTCGGCATCGCCTTCGCTTGTCACGGTGCCCGTGCTTAAATCCACCTCACCGCCGCTGCCCACATCAGCAATATCGGCCAGCAGCTGCGCCGCGCTTTGTGACCCCGGCATTCCCATAACGGTGGTGGGAATACCCATATCGTACCAGCTCTTTATCAGTGTCAGCCCCCGTTGGGCGTCCCAGTAGTCGGGCATGCCGTCGGTCAGCAGCACCACCTTGAACGGCTGCGTCATCAGATTCAAATCACATGCATAGGCGATAGCGTCGTTTGCCGCTTCCAACGCAACCATCAGCGGCGTTCCACCATCGGCGGCGTATATTTCCATGTTTTGTTCCCAGGTGCTCATGAAGGCACTGCCGATACTGTAATTGATTTGCAGTCCAGAATCGATAGGCGCCACCTCCACCCCACCGTAGTAAAGCGGAAAAAACAATGCCCCCGCCGACAGATAGGTCTGAAACGGCTCCACCGAAGCAATCATCGCGTCTTTGGCAATATCCCACTTGCTTCCGCCGTCCTCATTCCAGGCGCTCTGCATGCTTCCCGACTTGTCAAATATAAACAGAATGGTGTGCCGTTTGGCGGCAACCACATTCGGATCGGACAAATCGTCGTCATCCATGGTCACCCCGTAATTCGCCATGAATTCGTCGCGGTCGGGCACAATGCATTCATCTCCCACCGCCTGCCATTCCACCGGGGTTTCCACGATCTCGCCGGTGGTGTCCTGCGTTGTTATCACCGGGTCGGTATCGGTGCCGATGCCGGCAGTCGTTCTATCGGCATCATCGGGCGAGGCATACATTGATGCATCGTCGACATCTGCACACGCAACACTAACCGCTGACGAGATACACAGCAGTGAAAACAAATGACTCCAATTACATTTTTTCATTTTTTTCTCCTTATGCGAGCTGATTCCAGGGGGAGGAATCCCCGACGTCTGCAACGTGAGAACCCAACTTCGATTTTTTTGAAAACGGGGAGTCTTCTCACGAATAAAGTAAGAAAGCTCGGCACGTCCCATATTCCCACTCGTCCCATATTCCCACTTGGTTTCCATTTTTTTTGCAACACCTTTTCAAAGCGGCCGATAGCCTGCTGTAACCCCGAGACGAAAGGAAAATCGATGAAACGTAACAATCTAAATTCAGACAATGCAAAGACCGGACAAAATATCGTCAGAAAAAAGATACTCTTGTTCGGATTTCAAAGAATATTGTTGTTTGCAGGTATCGGTTGGTGCCTGTATATCGGCGGATGCTCAACTTCGGAACCACCGAACTACCGCGGTGCCGACTCTCCGGAAACATTCTCAGATACAGAAAATGATCATGCGGATGAAACCCAATCCCTATCGCACTTCCCGTTCCAAATTTCAAATGTACCTGATGAACTTCAGGTCCCGGTAACCCCAAGTGACCTGCGCTTTGAAGGATCTGACTGCGAACATGTCGCGCAAATCAATACAGACGATTGTACCGCTCGTTGCATCGATGAAGAATCCTTTCATTGCCAAGTCAGTACCCAGTCCGACAACACCGAAATTGCGGTGGTCTATTGCGAAGAATTGTATGTTGCACAAAATGTTCATGTTGAACTGCTCGGACAACGCCCTCTCGTTCTGATTGCAACAAATAATATCTCCATCGACGGCTCGCTTGTCGCACTCGACGCCATTGACAGAGACGACGGGATACTCGGTGGTTTCAGCGCTGCATCCGGTACAAATCCTGCCGAAGGGAACGGTCCAGGCGGGGGAGAGGAGAGTCTGGGTTCAAGCGGCAGCGGCGGGGGCGCATACTGTGGGGCCGGTGGCGACGGGGGCGTCGATGAAGACAGCTCATACGACAACGGCCTCGGCGGCGCCCCATACGGTAACGCAGAAATCGTTCCACTCCAGGGAGGTTCGTCCGGCGGAAAAGGGTTTCCGGGCAGTGCCGGCGCTGGCGGCGGTGCGCTGCAACTGGTGTCGGCCCGCACCCTGCGCATCGGCTCACTTGGCGTCATCAATCTTCCCGGTAACGGCGGCGGCGCCAATAGCGGACATGGCGGCGGCAGCGGCGGTGCCGTGCTGCTTGAAGCGACCAACGTTATGATTGAAGGAGTGGTCGCAGCGAACGGCGGCGGCGGCGGCGCCGGTGCATTGTATGGAGACGGACTACCGGGACAAGCCGATTCAGATGCTGCGCTCGGAGGAAGAAACGACGACGCGGCTGCCGGAGGAGAAGGTTCCAGCGCATCGGCTGTTTCAGGTTCCGCCGGGCAAAATGATGAAGATACTTACAACGGAGCGGGTGGTGGTGGTGGCGGCGCCGGCTGGATTCGAATCAATACCCAAAGCGGCACTTTCGCCGGAAACGGTGTTATTTCACCGAGTGTTTCCACTAAATGCGCATCCGCCGGCGTCATTCAGTCAAAAACTTGACCAGTCTGACCAGGTTGTGAAGAATGGGGGTATGAAGTCGAATGAATATTCCACCTATGAAGCGAAGGCGAAGTTCAGTGAGCTGCTTCGCAAAGTCAAAAAAAACAAACGGGTGATTATCACCAGCCGAGGAAACCCCATCGCAGAGCTGGTTCCGTTTCAGCACAATCAGGAAAACACCCTTGAGCGGCTGTCTCGGCTGGAACAGCAGGGCGTTGTGGACGGAGACACCCGCATACGCGATCCGTTCGAACCGCTTGACAAATCTGTCGGCGCGTTGAAGCGATTTTTGTCGACGCGAGGAGACATATGAAAGTCGGCTATATTGATACCTCTGTTCTGGTCGCCATGGCATTTGATGATGCGGGCGGCGCGTTTATCGGACGCTCTGTGAAAACGTTTGACCGACTGTACAGTTCCAACCTGCTGGAAGCGGAATTCTTCAGCGCGGCAAAAAAAGAAAATCTGCTCGACCAGGCCAAATCGTTTATCAAGCCGGTGCGCTTTGTATATCCGGACACCAACCTTACCGCATATCACGAACAGGTACTCGCGGTGGATTACATCGAAGGCGGCGCCCTGCAACACTTGTCATGTGCGCTGTACCTGTTTCCCCGAACCGAAGATGTATTCTTTTTGTCACTTCACCCCGCCCAGACCGCACTGGCAGCCAAACTTGGGTTCCAAACCGAATTCATGCTGTAGCGGTATCTGAAAACATCTCAGATGCTGTCTTCATATTTTCTGCCGCGCCAGGTGTTGTGTTGTTTCAGCTTGGGTTCCCATTGGAGCCCCAGAAAGAAACCGAGCGACATCTGATACGCCGTATGGTCTTCACGGTATTCCAGAAAGGTGAGTCCGTTGCTGAGTGCAATGTCGGTTCGCGCCTTCGACACCAGATTGTTGAGGGATACGCCGACGAACAACGATACCCGGTCGAACAGCCGATAGCCCAGCGACCATCGCAGCTTCGATATATTATCGAGCCCCTCGAACTGCCAGGCCAAATTGGGCGCCAGCCAATGATGCACCACATCGATTTCGCTCCACAGGGGATGAAACTCCAGATGCACGCCGAACCCCGCCATGATACCGGTGTGCGGGTGGTCGCCGATGGGATGATGACTGGCACCGAAAATTCCGTAGGTGTATCGATTTCCCATTTTAAGGGCCAGGTTGAACAATGCGGTATCCGACACCCAGAATGTGGGCGCCAGAATCCCGTTCCCCGCGTAGTTCACCATACCGATCTGCGCCCCCCTGGATTCGCCGGAGGCGATATTGATGAATCCCACCTGGGCACCGGTGCTCGATTGAGTCAGATTGACAAAACCGATTTGCGCCCCCGTGAACACATAGCGGTTCACGTTGATAAACCCGGTTTGGACCCCGATCTGACTGGCCGACATATTGATGAACCCGGCCTGATATCCGCGCATGTCCCCGGTTTGCAGATTGACAAACCCCATTTGGGACCCGTTCATACCGGCGGTGGTGTTGATAAATCCCGCCTGCATGCCCCAGAACACATCACGGTTCAAATTGATGAACGAAAACTGCGCGCCTTCACTGGTATGACTGATATTGAGGAATCCGAACTGGCCCCCAACCATTTTAGACGTGACCGTGTTCACCATGGCAAATTGACCGCCGTGTAACGTTCCCGCATGGTTGTATACCCCCGCCATCTGCAGACCTCTTGCCGCTTCAGAACGCGTATTCACAAAAGCCCCCACTTCCATCCCACTCAATACGGCGCCGTTGCCGATAAAATTCAGGGCGAAACTGTTCTGCACCCGGTGCCGTCCATTGGTGCTGAGACCCGGTGCAATGGTGGCCGCAAACGGCCGGTACCGAAGGGGCTCATCCCCTGACGCCGTTTCACCTTCCGCTTCGTCGGTGTTCCCTCGGGAACGGGTTTTTTCTTTCGCCACCGCAGCCAGTGTCTTTGTATTCACCCGCGTCGGTTCCGACGAAGACACCCTCACCATTCCCCGCTGCATTGCTCCCTGATTATCAATGGTGACTTCGTACCTCCCCGGCGGCACGCTGAGCTTCACGGGATACGCCGACTTCTTATTGATTTCGGCCAGCAGATTCCCTTCGCTGTCACGAACAAAAATCCGCCCTTCCACCTCGGGCGCAAACAACAGCACAGCACCGCCGCTGCGCAAATCGGTCAGCACCAAATCGCCGGCGCCGGCCAGACGGAAATCATAATTCGGATGTTGCGCGCCCGCCTGGGTATCAGCGGTACGATGCAAGGTTTCATCGAACGCATACGTGTACGACTCATTCAACGTCACCCGACCGTCCCGGTTTTCATCTGCCGCGCCCCGCATGCCCGACACCAGATAATGCGTAAAATATGACCCGCCCACCCGGTCGGATTCCTGGGCCACTTCATCTGCCGATGATGACGTGAGCAGCGCCACCCCCTTCACTTCAGACGAGGCATCTACCAAAAACGGCGCGGTACGCTTACCGCCCTTCAATCGCACCAGAGACCCTGATGCGCACGAATCCAATACCCCGATGCGCACCCGCGCAGGCAATTTCTGAATCTGCTGCTTAATTTCCTGATACGTATATATTTCACTACCCAGCAGCAGCCCGCGCTCATCGGAATGACCGGAGTAATAAAACAGCATCTCCGTTTTATATGACTGCGCTTTGGCATCGTTCAGCATGTGCGTCATTTTTGTAAACGCCTGCACCAGAGAACTGCGATCGGCATCGGTAATCAGCAGCAAATCCCGCTTCTGCACCCCACCCAATTCGACCAGCACCTCTGCAAACGAACGCGCATCCGAATTGGCAAACCGCAGTCTGGGGCGTTCCGGGCCACCGTTGTTGGTTCCCACCACCAGCGCAAACCGACGAATTTGAACCGAGTCGTCTGCCGCTGCCTGCCTGGCAACCGACGCGACCGTGACAGCCGTCAGTAAAAAAAGAAACCATGTAGTCATCGATTGTTTTTGCATTCGTTATGTCCTGCCTGTGGTTTGATTTGTTTATGTAACACAACCCGTCGCACTTGAATACCGCTCTGCGCGACCGGCAGCGGTTCTGAAACGGTTCGAATCTTTCGCGCCGCCCGCATGATTTTCGTCATATCGAGGGGATGACGACTGGTGATGAAAAAGAAAGTTTCAAACCCCGGCGCATCGTCCAGCTCAAACGAAAACGGCAGAAGATGCGTGCCGGATGGAATTTGGGTGCTCCGTTCGGGGTGATTCGGAAAATGCAGCGAAACCACACCGCGTCCGTCCACCGACAGAATGACGCCGTACGCATCGGTTGTCCGGTACTGCACCTGAACCCGATCCCCTTCGAATACCTGTGCCCCGCTTTGCAGCGCCGCCGCATTTTGATCTGTCTGTTTAAACAGACGAATTTTTGACTCCGACCGAAATAGACTCGATGCGTCCGGCGGTTTCACCGGTACATCCAGCGCCGGTTTGTTCATCAGCTGTACCCGATCCCGATTCTTTGTCTGCCGGGAGGAGGTCGGAGCGAACAGTAGACTCCCGCTCAGCAAAAAAACGACGCCCAGAAAGAGAGAAATCACACCCCAAATCAGAGGACGGCCCGAGGGCGGGCGGAAGGGTTGAGTCGGCAAATTGTTGAATTTGGGGTGCATGCGGTTTCTCTCCGTCAGTTGAAACACCGCACCCCCAAAAAAGTGTCACATCAATCTGCACCCTGTCGGCTTGTTTGTTTCAATCCACTTCCGTCGTACAAATGCATTCGCGGTGACAGGTATCGAATTGTAGGTTCAAGTTGCGATAAAAAATGGCAAAATGAGATGAAAATTGGTACAACGCCGCAATGTCATCATTGATTCATGTTCGTCACAACTTATTGAATCAACTGCTGAATCTGCCCAGGTTGGTCCAGAATATTCAAGCATTGCCGGCAGAGAAATTTCATCACATTATTCAGGAAATCGGTATCGAGGACAGCGGCGAACTGGTGTCCCTCGCCACATCGAGGCAGCTTCAGGATTTATTCGACATCGATGTATGGTCGAACCGCACTCCCGGCGAAGCCGAACAATTCGATAGCGACCGCTTCTGGAAATGGATGGAAGTACTACTCGACGCGGGTGAGGCTGTTCTGCTTGAAAAAGTGATTGAAATGGACGTGGAGTTACTCACCTTTGCGCTCGCTTCGCAACTTTTTGTCTACCCGACCACTGAATTGGAAGCGTTTTTCCAGACGGACGATGACGTGGCGCACCAGGTGGACATGAAATTAGAGAGCTGTTTGTGCGAAGAGCTGTACGAGTATCAGCTCATTTCCCGCAATCCCGAATCCTGGGATGTGGTGTTTACGCTTCTTGTGGCGCTCGATAAAGAACACCATTCCCGGTTGCTCGACCTGCTCTCTCAATTGTCTGGGCTGGGAGAACAGCAGGTGGAGGAAGAAGACTTATTTTCGGTACTCTCCGACATTGAAGCCATGTTTGAAAATATGGCCGACAACAGAGAAACCCGTCGGCTGGCAAAGGGCTATGTATCTGCCTTGGACGCGCGCGCGTTTCTGAGACTGGTGCAGGTTCATTCCCTGGCTGAAATACTCGACAAATCCGACCCCGATCCCATCAGCAGCGCGTACTTCCGGCACTATGCACCGCAGGAAACACCCACTTCCAGGGCAACCACCGAATCCGCATACCGCGATATTCTCAATATTCTGCAAACACAAGGGGTGGTGTCCGCCGATTCCCCGGCAAAAGCGCTGCTTCCCGGCGACACCCTCCGCAATGCGGATGAACTGCTGCTGGCGTTGCATTCCCTTGCCGGTTCTTCTGAAAAGCTGTTTCAACAGCGCAATGGGGAACTCGGCTTTTTGGGAAATGTGGTTGCAGCCGGATGCACCCTTCGAGGAAAGCGATTCCGAACCGTAGACGCTTCGGCAGCGGTCATCGCCACCTGCGCCCTCGGCGTTGACATTCTCACCCGGGAACGCAATCGGCTGTCACCGAACTGGCGCGAGGCAATCGCCGGCACCCCCATGACCCGCCTTTTTTTACTGGGTTGGAAGGAGATCGCCGACCCGGGTTGCAGCGCCTTTGCTTACTATGCGAACAGCGAGAACGATGGAACTGTGAAATTTTTTGACAGCCTTTTGGCGCTGGACCAAAACCCCCGAAAGCGGTAAAGAGGCCTTAGAACTGTGAGGCAACGCAATGTTTCTAAAATTCAAAAAATCTCAGAAAATCTCAACGCTCACCAAAGATGAAGTCGGTATTGTTTCGGGCAAAGTGGTCGCACTGAAAGAGGTTACCATTCCCGGCACAGAAATTCACTGCGCCTGCTTCTGGATGATGAGCGAAGCCTGGAAAACCGGCGCTCGCGGCCGGGGGCGAAAAATGTGGGTTCCCGGCGGCACCAAACTGGTGAGCAACGGTTTTTTTGTTGAAGATGACTCCGGCAAAGTATGGGTATGCGATAACGCCGACGCCCTGGACATTCGCAACGGCTGGGAAGACAGCGGCCTGGTGGGAAAAAAAGGCACCCAGCGATTTGTGTCACGCAGCATTAAAAATGGCGACCTGGTTAAAATTCGCGGCACGGTTACCGGCCCCAAAGGTGCGGAACCCGGCGATACCCTCGTCATTCGCCCGGACGCCAAAGGCCACATCAGCATTATTCAGAAAAAGAAGGCGAAATAATCACCCTCTGATTTTTTTGATTTCGGCTGTCAGTTCGGGAACGACTTTAAACAGGTCGGCAACAATACCGTAGTCGGCGATTTGAAAGATGGGGGCTTCTTCATCTTTATTGATAGCCACCACCACTTTCGAAGATTTCATACCGGCCACATGTTGCAGCGCACCGGAGATACCCACCGCGATGTACAAATCCGGTGCAACGATTTTGCCCGTCTGTCCCACCTGAAAATCGTTGTGAATGAATCCGGAGTCCACGGCAGCGCGGCTGGCGCCGACAGCGCCGCCCATGGCGTCGGCCAGGTCTTCAATTAATTTGAAATTCTCTTTCGATTTCACTCCGCGACCACCGCTGGCCACCACTGCGGCTTCGGCCAGGTCGGGACGGGAAGAAACGGATTTTTCAAATCCCAAAAATTCCACTTTACCGCACACCGCTTCCGGAGCGGGCAACGCTACGTCTTCAACCGCGCTGGACGCCGCACCGGGCTCGATGGCTTCAAATTCAGTGGGGCGAATGGTGACCACTTCAATATCGGAATCAATCTGCACAGCGCCGTTCACGTTCCCGGCATACATGGGGCGCACATACGTGAACTTACCCCCATCAAAAGACAGTGCGACCACTTCACTCGCCATTCCGGCGCCCATGCGGCACGCGAAACGAGGCAACACGTCTTTGGCAATCGAAGACGCGGGGCTGACCACCATTTTGTAATCGCCTGCCTTCACCACCTGTTCAATCACCGGAACCAGACGCTCCGCCAGGGCATCGCCCATGTCAGCACCCTGAGCCAGCAACACCTTCTGTGCGCCCAGCGTGGTCAACGCGTCTTTGGCGCTGGAAAGGTCCGCACCGATGGCCAGGATGTCATAACTTCCACCCAGGTTTCCAGCCGCAGTCTTGGCGAAAGCGGCAGTGCAGAGAACGGCCTTTTTCACTTCGTTATCAGCGATATGTACAACAACTAATACATTACTCATGGCGGCCTCCCTACAGTACCTTCGCTTCGTCGCGCAGTTTGGCAACGAGCTCTTCAACGGTTTCAACAATCACACCGGCGGAACGCTGCGGCGGAGCGGTAAAGCTCACCGTACGCACTTTCAGCGTCTGGTCTACACCCAGGTCACTCAACGACATTTTATCAACCGGTTTCTTTTTGGCTTTCATAATCCCTTTGAGAGACGCATACCGGGGCCCGTCCTGGTATTCTTTGCCGGCAGCCACATTGTTGTTCACACCGGTGGGAGACACAATTCGCAGGTCAACCGAAATCACCGCCGGAAGCTGCACTTTCACTTTCGCAGCGCCGCCGTCCACTTCGCGGGTAACGGTCGCACTGGAAAGATCAGCAGGAACTTCGATATTGCCGGCAAACGTGGCCTGCGGCCATCCCAGCAGCTCGGCTAAAGCCTGAGATACCTGATTGGAATCGCCGTCCACGGCCTGTTTTCCCATGACCACCAGATCGGGCTGCTCTTTTTCAACCACTTTAGCAAGCGCGTTGGCAACAATCGTTGCATCCAGTTGATTGTCATCGCCGTCCACGATGATGCCGCGGTCTGCTCCCATGGCGAGACACTGGCGTACCTGGCGCATGGTGTCGTCTCCTCCCACGGTGACCACAACCACCTCGCCGCGCAGATTTCCGCTGCCGACGCCGTCTTCCAGAATACGGATAGCCGTTTCGACGGCATATTCGTCGAACGGATTGGGTTTTGCTTCGAGCCCTTCAGAAGTTACCTGAGTGGCATCATCACTGATTTTCACTTTGTTTGCGTTGTCCGGGTCTGCAACCCGTTTCATTGGCACGAGGATCTTCACGGAAAACCTCCTCTTTATGGTTTCGGTTTCGTTGTACTGTGTCGCACCCAATGAATTCAAAAAACCTCGGGGCTTCACTGGTCAATTTGAAAAGCGGTTTTTACACAAAATTCAGCTTTTGTACACCGAGACCTGTACCGGAGAATCCGTTTTTGTCGGTTTTTCAATTTCACCTGATTCCGAACAAAAAATCATCCACCGAAGGTTAATTTTTTGGCCCCGGGGCCCACCGCCGTGACAATCATCTGATCGAAGTTCAGATATTTCGCGGCGATTTTCTGCACCTGTGCAGCGGTGATATTACTAATCTCGCGCACATAGCGTTCCGAAGAATCCAGCCCCAAATCGTACAGATAACTCAACGACAAATCCGCAGCGCGCGCGGCAAAACGCTGCTGTGATATTTCGCGGGAACCGATAAGGAAGCGAATCACCCGTTTCAACTCCGCTGAAGGCGGCGGCTGATTTTTCAGTCTCTTAAGTTCGCGCAGAATGAGCGACACAAAACGCTCCTCCTTGCCCACCGACGTGGCGCCGTAAAACGCGATAAAACCGGGCTCCATCCCATCGAACGAAAAAGACGATACATCATACGCCAAAGATTCCTGCTCACGCACAATATCAAACAACCGCCCCCCGTGGCCCCCCAGAATTTCAGTAAGCACATCCACAGCGAAGCGATCATCGCTGTCAAGCGTGGTTCCGGGAAACCCCACCACCAGATGCGATTGCTCCTTGACCATATCGACGCCGCACTGCAACGGCGTGGCAGGCTGCTCCCACGACAGCGTCGGCACCTTGCTCTGCTGTTTTTTTCGACGTACGAAATGGGTTTCCGCCAACGCCAGGCACTCATCCACATCGACGCCGCCCACTACGGCCAGCACCACATTCCCATTCTGCACGGTTTTACGGTGATATTGCCGCAACTGTTTCTGGGTAATGGCATCCAACGTGGCAAGTGTGCCGTACATGGGCCGGTTGTACGGATGTTTCCCGAACAGCCGGCGCTGAAACTCTCTGAACGCCACCGCCCGGGCATTGTTGAGCGACGATTCGACCATTTGCTTGAAAATGGTCCGTTCCGTCTCCATCTCATTTTCATCAAATACCGGGTCAAACAAACACTCCGCCATCATCGCCATGGCCGAACGATAGTTTTCGCGTAAGAATTCTCCGCTGATACCCACCGAATTGCGCCCGGAAAAACCCGACACGGAGCAGGCCCATTCATCCATCTGTTCTGCAATTTCCTGTGATGAACGCTGCCCGGTACCCCGTACAAACAATGCGGCCGCCAACGGCCCTACCCCCGCATAGCGCACCGTTTCCATACGCTGCCCCCCCATGAACGCGGCTCGCGCAGCCACGGTCATCGCCTCCACCGGTCGTACAATCACTACATCTCCGGTGTCAAACGTATGCGTGTAGACCGCCTTTTCAGCACGACGGGCGGCAACCACCGATTTTTGTCCGCGTTTCCATGCCTGTACAATGAGATTATTCAACTTTTTGTGCGCGGATTTACTGTCCCCCAGCCACGTCGGTCGATGTCCTCGCACCAACCGAGACTCGGGCAGCACCAACGCCAATGACGGTTGCTGCATCAGATATTTTTGCGCCGCCTGTTTCACCGACATGGGCGTAACCGCACGCACCGCGTCAATGTACTGTTGTTCCGATGCCGCAGACTCACAATACAACCGAAAATAGCCGAGCTTGCGCGCCTGACCGTCGACGGTTTCCAAAGAAAACGCATCTTCACTTAAAATCAGCTTCTTCGCCTTCTCCACTTCTTTGGCAGTACATGTGGTTTGGGTCAACTGACGCATCTGCCTGGAGACTTCTTCCGTTAACGCAATCACATCCGACGGCTTCGCTTTGGCAAATACGCCGAACATGCCTTCGTCTTTGGGGGTGTAACAAACCGAACTGATTTCGCTGACCAGTCCCCGCTTGCGCGCCAGTTCCAATTCGAGACGAGAGCTGGCGCCCTGGCCCAACACCGCACCGAGCACATCCAGCGCCGGAACATCGCTGTGTTCAAAACCGGGTATGCGAACCCCCAGCGCCAGATTGCAGTCCGAGGTACTCATGGTGTGAAACCTGATTCGCAACGCTTCCTGTGGAGGTTCGGCATGTCGCGTAATCCGCCGCGGACTGCGCCCTTTTGCTTTCTCGCCGAACAGTCGTTCGATCTTTTTGAACGTTTCCTGTTCACTGAAATCGCCCACTGCAATCAGCATCATGTTGGCGGGGGTGTACCAGCGTTTGTAGAAATCGCGCACGTGCTGCGCGGTAAAATTCTCCACGGTTTCCTGATACCCGATGACCGGACGTCCGTACGGATGAACTTCGAACATGGCGCGAAACAGCTCGCTCGATGCCATCCGTTCGGGGCTGTCTTTTCCCATACGAATCTCTTCACAAATCACCGGCAATTCTTTATCGAGTTCGTTTTCGTCGAACGCCGGGTGCAACAGTGCGTCACTCAGCACCTCCAGCCCCTCGTGGGCGTATTGCGCGGCAACGGTAATATGAAAAACGGTTTCATCCAGTGACGTCCAGGCGTTGATACTGCCGCCGGCGCTTTCGATGTCGCGGGTAATCTCGCCCACCTTCCGTTTATCGGTACCTTTAAAAATCATGTGCTCCAGCACGTGGGCCAGCCCCGCTTCATGGGGGCGTTCGTCGGCGGAACCCGCCTTCACCCAAAGCTGAAAGGAAACCACCGGCGCGCCGCGAAACTCGCGAAGCACCACCGTCATTCCGTTTTGAAGACGCCTTGACGTTGTATTCATACACTCTCCGAATTGAATTTAAATAAATAGTGACAGGACACTGGTCACGTACAAAAACAATAAAATGATTCCATCAATACGCCCCACCCGCCAACCGATACGCATCAGGGGAAACAACACCAGCACCGCCGCGACAAAGAATATAATATCCATCGACATCCAGGTCACTATGGTGGGAATGGGCGAGATGGCGGCAGCGGTGCCGAGAATCAAACTCATATTGTATAAATTGGAACCGAGCACATTGCCCACGCACAAATCCCCTTCGCCGTGACGCGCCGCCACCACCGATGCCGCCAGTTCCGGCACCGACGTTCCGAACGCCACCATGGTCATGGCGATGATCTGCTTGCTGATCCCGATGGTTTCGGCAATACCCACCGCGCCGCGAACCATCCCTTCCGCTCCCAGTGCGAGCACGGGAATGCCGCCCACCAGATACATAATATGTTTCGCCTTCAGCTCGGGCCGCTCCCATGTATCAAGCCGTGTGGTACGACGGTTTTCATTAAAAGCGCGAATGAACGTGTATACCGTGTACCCGGCAAACACGCACAGCAGGACAATGCCTTCGAACCGATTCAGGTCATCTCCCCAGATGGCCATGGCCACCACCAGCACGGTAATCACGGCCACCAGCGGCAAATCCTGCCGGAACGTTTCTCTGGTCACAACCATGGGCGCAATCACTGCGGACAACCCCAGCACCAACGCGATATTGATAATATTCGAACCGAGCACATTGCCGAGGGCGATTTCGTTGTGCCCCTGAAATGCAGCAACAGAACTGACCACCAGTTCGGGCGCAGACGTTCCGAACGCCACCACCGTGAGCCCCACCACCATGGCGGAAACGCCGTAATAGGCAGCGAGCTTCACCGCACCGGTCACAATGCCTTCAGCGCCCAGCCACACAAATGCGCCGCCGCCGATAAGTAGTAAAAGGTCAATCCACATAAGCGAACTACTTATCATAGGGATTTTATAAAATATAGCGGATTTTGAGGGACAAAATTATCTGTTGGATGAAGACGCGCATCCCGGCACCGGTTGCGGGTTCAGGAAGCCTAAATGCATTTGCAGTCATAATGACGAAATTTGGGGTCATCTGTCATAATGGGCCAATTGCGCGCAACGCTCTGGGCGATAAGCATCCGGTCAAATGGATCTTTATGAATATATGGAAGTCGCTCAAGCAGCGCCGCATCTTCGCATCGAAACTCCAGTGGCGTAAAACCACTTCGTTCAATCATGGACACCGTATCAAACATGGCGTCGAGTTTTCCGATAGACCGTTTGATGGCGATTTCGCTCACGGAAACCGCACTGACATGCACAACATTGGCAAGGGTCTGCAGCTCCACCCGCCTTTGCTCCGAAATCTTCTCCGGTTCACTTAACGCCCACAAAAAAATATGCGTATCGATGATAATATTCACGAATCATCTCCGTAAAACATGGTGTTGATATCAGACGACTCATCGCAAAATGAATCCGGAACCGTAAACTCCCCCCGCAATAATCCCAATGCTCGTTTTTCTTCGGTACGATGAGGTACAATATCCACCAGCGGCAGATTATTTTTAGCCAGCACCACTTTTTCTCCATGGCATACCATGTCGATGAGTTTGGATAATTTCGCTTTTGCTTCCGATACATTTACAATCATAACGCACTCCGTTCCACATACACAGACCAACTTTACCATAATAGGTCTGATATGTAGCGACCTGTCAATCTTTTCGACACAATTCTGTTTTCTACATAGTTCACTTTCTTTCACCCAGCTGTATGGCGC
>JAFGXQ010000029.1 GCA_016936575.1 Deltaproteobacteria bacterium | reverse complement strand
CTCCTTTTGCATTGCCTATAGAAAATATTCACACCCAATGTGACAAAGGAGTGTCGAACGCGAAAACAGAATGTGTTTTTTTAACTAATTTTACATAACGCGAAAATCGAAACACCGATAATCGCTCAGGCCCGAACGATGCGCGTAGGCCCGAACGATGCGCGCAGAAATACCGTTTCGTTAGGGAACACGACGAATAAACGCTTCCATGCACATTCGCTCAATATCGAACGTATTCTGAAGTGCAGACTGAAAATCGCAGCTTGCCGCGTTGAACAATCCATGGCCGTATACTATCACCCCTCGGTTTCCCACCATTGCGGCTGGAACCGTATTGCACAGCCCGTACGGACCGGTACCCACCTCACCGGGAACAATCGGTACATCTTCGACAAACCGCGGTTTATCACATCGAATATGACAGTGCCCTTTGTTCGCGCATTCTTCCAGTTCGCAGTCCAACGACAAAATGGCACAAAATCGCGGATGTCCGTGCAGAATCACATCGGCATTTGTCGCATCGTATATGCGCATATGCGCTGTCAACTCGCTGGAAGCGGTGATCCCCGCGGAACTGCATCCATCCAGGGGACAAGGGTCAATACATCGCTCCAGCTCATCGAGAGATGACCCCGTCTGGCTGACGTATACGGTGTTGTTCCATCGGGCAGACACATTTCCGAAATGAGAATCCACCAATCGGTGCGCCACGGTATGACGTCCCGCTTCACAAATCGCCGCGTGCAAATTCGTTTCGTTGTCCAGCGGTCCCAACTGTACGTTCGGCGCGTGTTTCGGCGGCAGAACCAACGCATCGAGTGCCTGACGCAACACCGATTGCGCTGCACTCGATATGCCGCCGCTTCTCACTGCTTCAAGGCAATCCGACATGAATTTCACATATGCCGCGAAACAAACCGACGAAAAAGTGACGAACGTCTCTTCCGGCGACACCGTCCCGAACGCAGCAACGCTTCCCCCCGGAAACAACACGCCCTTTCGCCGTTTCAAGTGATGCACAATCGATTCGGTATTCCGTTCCTGCGCAATGGGCAAATCATGAAGAAACGTTCGCGTTTCAGAATCCTTCGGGGAAATGACCGCTCCACTGGTTGCCGCGAGGTATCGTAGAATGGATGCGTACGGCTCGTCGGGCGTACAGAGCAACAGCGAATTGATATTCAGATGGTCGAACACCCCGCGCAGCATCGGTACATGCTCATCGTCGCGGTTCCAGAAAAACTCGTCATCCAGACCGCCCATTACAATTCGGTCAGGGGATGCAAGCCCCTGAGAAACGATTTTGCCGACATATTTCTGAATCAGTTGTTCCATTCAATTTCCAGCCGTTCCGCCTTTTCTTTTTTAGGCGTTCCATCCTCCAGCAGTTCACGTACCCGACGATACCGCGACAGTGCATCATCAAATTCACGACGATTTATTCTGGGTATGGCGAACCCCGGACCGCTGCTCCCGTCTTCGGTAAAAAACCGGTTCGGCAAGGTATCGTCTTCGCCCAAAACGCCAAAATGCATATTTGTTATTCGTTCAATATAGACAATGCGCTCACCGATACGCGACAACTCCGTTGCAGTGAATAACTCGCCGGTCACCCCCGACAGCACTCTGGCGTATTCCTCTAAAGATGCCGCGAAAAATAGGTATTTACATGCGACCAGCGAATCAACCGCGGCATTCTGATCTTCCGCAATCTTTATAATACGGGCCTTGGCACTGAAAGAAAATCGATCTGTGGCAACGGGCTTGCGCAAAATTTCATGACTGAGCGCTGTTGCGTTCGCGTAGCATCCGCCACGGGTCGAAGTTGCGTAGGCAAGTGCCATCCCGTATGCACCGCGGGGGTCAAACGCAGGTAATTCAAGGCGCTTCACCGTCATTGCACATTCCGGCCGCCCCAGTTCACGCGCGGCGCGAAAACTGCCTTTCGCCAGAATCTCTCCCTCGCCTCGCCCGGCGCCGAGATCTTCCAGTAACCCCAATATTCGGTCAGTGGTCAGCGATTCATTTTTGATTTCAGCGTAGCAGGCAAGAGTTGCCGCGGCGGACACCGTATCGATACCCTGCTCGCTGCATGCGGTTGCCGCTTCAACAGCGGTATGCAAATCCCTGTTTTCAATTAATGCGGTGAAATGTGCCAGGGTATCGAAATCGGGTAACTGCATACCATTTTCGCTGTTCTTCAGACACTGCACCAGACACCCCTCACAACCGAACCGTTGCATTCCGTATGTACGGCGCACAGCGTTCGCATTCAACAGCGGCGCCGAGTCAAAAACCGTACGACGAAAATTAGCGGTAGGCATCATGCGACGGGAGTAAACCAAATCGTACAGCGCCGACGTACCCAAATTGAAAAACCCATGTTCTCCCATGAGAATCGACGATGCAGCAGTAAGCCGACGAATATCTTCACGAGCCGTCTTACACACCGTATTGTCGGCAACACTCACATGCCCGGTACCCTCAACGGTAATATATTTCAGCCGCTTTGCCGCAAAACATCCCCCCAGTCCCCCTCGCGCGGTCGAAAAATGACGGTCAATCATCACCGCCGCAAATCGAACGCCGTTCTCAGCCGCATTCCCGACTGCGGCGAATGCGCCTTTGGTTTCCAATTGGTCGGCAATGCGGGAAAGGGGCTGGCCGCACAGCGACGACGCCGAAACGAACCGCACGGTCTGATTGTGTATTTCAATCCCCAGCCACGCATCGCTCATTCCTTCCACAACAATGCCGTCCACCCCCGCGGATTTCAATTTCGCGCCCAATGCACCCCCCACCGACGAATCGCTCACCGTTCCGGTTAAAGGAGATCGCGAAGCAATAACCGTATTGCCTGAAGCCGGCGCTCCGGTACCGGCCAGAGGGCCCGTCATCAGCAGAATCGGCATTTGGGGAGCATTCCATTCCAGATAAGCGCGCCGCGCCAGAAAATACCCGGCCAGTCCCTTACCGCCCAGGAATCGACGATATATGTCTTGAGGTAATGAAATCGTTTCGAAACGTTTTTCGGTGAGATTGATTTTCAGGATACGCCCTGTCCAGCCGTGCATCATGTCACTCTTCGATTGAAATCAATATTCAACCGCCGGCGGCGTATCAGAATTGCTTGCTTTTTTCTTTTTCTTCTTCTTGCCGTTTCCATTTTCATCGTTAGCCTGATCGTCTTCATCGTCGTGGCCTTGTCCGAAACGAAATCGATGGTTTGTTTCCGGTTGTCTGTCTGCTTCGTCGGGAATTTCAAATTTCGGTGCATCTGTCGGGTCACATTCCGGCTCAAACCCTTCTGCCTCAAATTCATAGCGCAACCGCCCCCGCTGTTCATTCGCCTCAACTTCGATAGTCAACTCATGGTTCCCCGCACGCGACGGACTGCAATAGGAAAGCAGATAATAGCGCAATGCGTGGGCATTGATCTTCTCGGCCATTTCTTTGAACGCTTCGTCAATCGCATCGGTATTCTCTGCCAGGATAAACCCGTCTTTGCCGTATTTCTCCATCTGCGCGCTGTCCACTTCACCACCCAGCCCAATCACAAAAGTCGTTACATCATTTTCTTCGAGTGCATTCATCGCCTCATCAGACGTCGCGCGGTGGGCGCGGTCGGTGCCGTCGGTAAAAATAACCAGCGTGCCGAAGCGCAACGGCACTTTTGATTTTTCCTTCGCTTTGTCAAGCTCCGCCACCGCCTCAATGACAGCACCGTTCAAATTCGTCGACGGATCCTTCGGCTCGTACGAAGACAGCAACTCATTCCGGCGTTCCAGGGCCGCTTCCCGCATGCCGAATTTTGCAATCGGCTGAATTTCTTTTCGCCCGTCAAACGCATAAATGGCGATTTTCTCATTCGCGTCAATATTTTCCAAAAACGCACCGACCGCCTCCTGCACCTGAGGAACCTGACCGGAATCCACCACCGAACCGCTCATATCCAGCAGCAACAAAGTGTATCGTTCAATCGCCACTTCCGGATTTAAAATCGTCTGTTTGCTCTCGTACTCCGAAATGAGCTGTCCATCTTCGTATATTTTGAATTGCGACGCCTCCACCCCCGGAACCGGCTCCCCCTTGGAGTCGTCCATTGAAAAATACACCGCCACATTGCTGGGTTTCTGTACCGATGCATCCACCAGTTCCAGTTTCATTGAATGACATCCTCCCAAAGCCAATACGACCAATGCCATTCCCAATACCATTGTATTTCGATCAACCTGCTTCATATTCGCTCCTTGAACGTTCTTAGTTCACCTATTGTACACGCTCGTCGCCCGGTTTCCAGCAAATAGATTTTAATAATGCGCAAACTGAGCTACAAATAATAAATGAACGGTATTCTCCTATTTGATATTGACGGCACCCTTATCACCCGTCCCCCTCACGGACGCAGTCCAGGGCTTTCGGCTATGAATGCCGCAGCGAAAAGGATGACCGGTCTGGACGGACTGGCCAATCAGGTGTCGTTTGCCGGCGCGACGGATTTAGATGTTTCAAGACAGCTTCTGGAATTGGGCGGCATTTTCGCGCCATCTGCGGAACAGAAAATCGCGTTACTCGAACACTACGTTCAATACATGAAAGCGTTCATCCAAGAAGACGCGTACTGTCCCCTAGGACAGCCCAATGACGTTATTCCACGCCTTCGACAGGCCGGGCATGTTATCGGTCTGGGCACCGGGAATATCAAAGAAGGTGCGCACGTGAAACTCGTCAGCGCGGGAATCGACCATCTGTTCGACATGGATCTCGGCGGTTTCGGTGAAGATGCCGAACAACGGGCAGACATTTTACAAATCGGTGCTGACCGCTGTCGAATTTCCTCCGGGCTATCTTCGGCGCCTGTTATTATCGTTGGTGACACTGAAAAAGATGTGAATGCAGCCAAAGCCATCGGCGCGCACTGCATCGGTGTGCCTTTTGGACACCACACCGCAGAGTCCCTTTCTGAAGCCGGTGCGGATTTCATAGTAGAAGAAATAAACAACGAACTAATCACTGCGATAGAGAGAATCCTATGAATACCCGTAGTTGCGCAGCGCAATGCGCCCCAGCCGTTTTTATTGTCTTATGTCTGTTCCTTCTCCCCCTGAAAGCAACTGCCCAGTGCAATTGCGACCACACGTTTCAACCCGAAACCACCATTATTAACAGCACAGAGCAAGGAATCGAGGCAGGCGACACCATCTGCATTGCCGCCGGAGAGTATGAATTCCTCCGTTTTCAGGAAATCCACGGTACAGAAGAAGCGCCCATCGTCATTCAGAATTGCGGCGGTCAGGTGATTATTCACAACGAAGACCGGGCCTACGGTCTGGTGATGGAAGGTGCATCAACCTTTTTTCATTTAACCGGCACCGGCGATGATGCGTTTGAATACGGATTCGACATCAGCGCTCCGGACACCGACCCATGGCCGGGTGTAGCGCTGGTGCTGGGAGACAAATCCTCGAACTACGAAGTTGATCATCTTGAAGTCCATCACACCGGATTCGCCGGCGTCACCTGCAAGACAGACCCCCAATGCGATGGTTCCGCAGATCAGGACGTATTCATTCAGCAGAATGTCTCCCTCCATCATTTATTCGTGCACAATACCGGCGGCGAAGGCTTTTACATCGGCAGCACCCAGTCCAACGGACATACCATTACCTGCGACGGTACTCAGGAAGTACATCAGCCTCATTTTCTGGACGGCATCTTCGTCCACCACAACATTATTGAGAGAACCGGATGGGATGGCGCCCAAATCGGCATG
>JAFGXQ010000247.1 GCA_016936575.1 Deltaproteobacteria bacterium | reverse complement strand
CCGATTCCGATACGGACTCAGATGCCGATTCCGATACGGACTCAGATGCCGATTCCGATACAGACTCAGATACCGATTCCGATACGGATGCTGATTCCGATTCCGATACGGACTCAGATACGGATGCTGATTCCGATGCCGATACGGACTCAGATTCCGATTCCGATACGGATGCTGATTCCGATGCCGATACGGACTCAGATTCCGATTCCGATACAGACTCAGATACGGATGCTGATTCCGATGCCGATTCCGATTCCGATACGGACTCAGATTCCGACACCGCGGCATGTACCGTTCCCGTTGCTACTTGCGGGATGGATGAAGATTTGGAAAATCGCGCCTTCTGCGCGGCATATCCCCTGGTACTGGAACCCAGCGCTTCATGTGGAACCAACTGCACGCAGGTGGTCGACCATGTGTGCAACGGCCAGGTGAACTGGTACGAAATCAACGTGCCCGCCAAAACGCTCATCACCATTATTCCGGACCGAGAATATCTGTTCAACCTCGAAGTGTTCGCGGCAACCGATGACGCAGTCTGGCCGTCCTCCGAAGCGGACGTAACGCAGATTGTCAACAAATTCGATTCTGTGGGCACCCGCCATCGAAACTATGTGTTTGACGGCGCCAACGATTCCGATGTGACCATCTGGATAAAAACGTTCATCACAAACGACGGAGGCCCTTATACCCTGACAATCACTGCCACGGATCAAACCTACGACTGCGTCAACATGGATCTGACAACCAGCGGGTATGAATACTTCACCAGCGGCGACCCCCTTGCGCATGGGGAATTCATCGGTGGACTACAGGAATGGACCGATACCCCAGATCACATTTACGACGGTTCCTCCACTGACACCATTCGCAGCAATACGCAGGCATGTCTCAAAGAATTGAATGTGCCGGGTGATTTGAGCGGCGGCTGGAAGCAGATGAAAGTAGTACGGTGCGTAAACGGCGAGCTGGTGGACGCATACGACTGTTTGAACGATTATCCCCACTGGGGCGCCACCGAGGAAGCCGTTTACGGAGAGCTGGTCTGTACCCACGAAGCCCACCCCGGTGGGGAACTATGGTGCGGCCCGACCTCGCGCGACTACTTCGGTTTCTGCATACTGAATAGTGTTACCAAAGCCGAACCCATCTGCCTGACAGATCCGGTAAGCGGAGACTCGCGTTATATGTTCGGCTGTCAAAGCAATTACGGATTCTATTTTGACGAGAACGCGGCCCTGTTCAACCCGTACAACACCACCGATACTGCCGGCCACAGCGGCGGTTATTATGTGGGACTGGACTGCCAACGCACCCACGACGGTGATGAACAGATTTTTTACGAAGATGAAGCGGCCCGTTCCACCTGTGGAACCAACCATCTCACCAAGGAAACCGAATGTCTTCACGACAGACAGCAGCACGCCAATTCAGAAGCGGCTTCCGCGCTGCCCTTCCCATCCGGTGGGCAGGTCAGCCAGTTTCCGTTGACCCAGAATGTTATTTCGGAATTCAATCCCGGAGAGGGAAATGAGCTTCCCTATGTGGTCATCGACGGGTTGTCGGGAATTCTCACCGATGCAGATGTCTATGCAGCCACCCCATACCTGAACAATTTGCACGCAGACGGCAACGTATATTTGACGTACATGGATTGGGGGCGCTATTCCGCCCGTACCGGTTGGGGTCAGGGTTGGCTCGGACACAATGCGGACTGGGCCACCATCGGATATCGTTTTGCGTATTTCGACAAACAACTGGGAACCGACATCGGGGATACAACAGGGGACTACGCACTGGTTCCGACCGAATGCTACGATATAGACGATGACGGCGTAGGCAATCTGATGGACAATTGCCCCACCATTTACAACCCCGCCGTAGACGGACGACAACCGGACGGAGAAGAAGACGAGTGGGGAAATTCACTCAAAGACGGTATCGGTGACGCCTGCGACAGCACGCCCACTGCGCCGGATGCGGACCCGGACGAGGACGGAATTTTTGGTTCCGATGCGCTGGGCGTTCCCATCGATAATTGCCCCACCGTGGCCAATGCAGACCAGGCGGACGCGGATCACAACGGTGTGGGCGATGCCTGCCAACCGGTTGAAGTGATCTGTGATGAATCTCTGCTGCCCGCTTGCCTCGACAAAGACGGAAACGCACAGACCGCATCTGCCATGAACTGGGTTCTCGATGTGGCCCATCCCCAGAATCAGAAAGTACTTACCGCCATCAGTAAAATGCTGTACAACGCCGGCGTGGACGGGGTCACCTTTGATGTTGCCACCATGAGCGACTGTTTCGCTGCCAATACCGTATCGCGTTTTCGGGACTTTCTGAACAACGGCGGTCGTTTGAGCCGCGACATCAACAGCAGTGCCGATATTGATGATGCGGCCCGGCAACGGGTGTACTGGACCGTATCCGAAGCTTTCGGCGGCGAAGAGGCCACCGCCACCCATCCGGACTGGACCACCTTCGATATACGCGACTATTTTGAAGACGGCAGTACATGGACCGACGCCTGGCTGAACCGCGCATGGGCTATCTTTAAAATTGATATGACCAAAGAATTCATGGCGACTTATCGCGCGGACATGGAAACCTTCGCGGGCGCCGGTAACTGGGTCACGTTCTACAACCAGGGCGAATCCAATTTCTTCAACCACGAGGATGAACAGCCCCTCACCAGTGAACCGCTGGCGCTTATCAAGGACATGGCGGGGTCTGAAACCTTCATCTACAGTGGTCACCCCACCCTCGGATATTACGACTGCATCGGTGTGGCGGGTATCAACTATCCGGCCAGTCACACGCTGGAGATGCTTTTCGATATGCACGATGTGGACGGTGTTCGGTTCTGGTCTTGGAACGGCCCCTGGGCCATGCCCGACGATCGCATGTTATTGTTCGCGGCGGAATCTCTGGCCCACGGCGGTATCTTTCAACATATGACCCCCGCAGTGGAACCCTATTGGCCGCTGGGAGGCTACGCACGTCCCAATTACACCATGCGTTTGGCGCAGGCCCCGCTGGCGCCCTGGATTTCAAAACAGTGGGATAAGCTGAATCACGCCAACAATCCAGGCGGTGATCAAATCGCCCTGTACCATCCTCAGGTGGTGGAAGGCGGATGTTATTCCTCAAATGAATTCGGCGCCCGTATTGCCGATCAGCTGTACCGAACCCTGGCCGATCTTCACTACACCATCGATGTTCTCGGCCGCGGCCCGTTCGGACTGGGCATGGCGCGCATTCCCACTGTAGAGGAACTCAACAAATATGATTTTGTGGTGATTGCCCACACATTTCTGTCAGATACGGAAATCGACGTCTTCACTCAATATGTGGACGGCGGCGGCAAATTGCTTTTGGCCGGAAACGTGGGCTGGCACGATGAATGGTGCGAATATCAGAACCGCAGCAGCTGGCTCGCCCTGTCTGCCGGTCACGGTGAAAACAGCTACGGAAGCAGCGGCGGCGCATTCTACCAGCTGAACGGTGTCACCGCCTACACCGCCCCGGACGGTGCGCCCATGGAAGCGACGGAAGCCCTGCAGCTTCTGTCGAAACCGAACGACGGCATCACCGCATGCGATACCGTGGAAGACGGCGTGGCCGCAGGTGTGGGGCAATTGGTCATTGAAAACCTTGAGGGAGAACGCGCCCAGCTCACTTCATGGCTGGAAACCGCCCTTTCCGATTTCGGGTTGCCGGCCGCAAATTACGGCGCAGGGCTGCCTGACGCCGTTCACGTCGTGGAGCGCTACGATGAGAGCAATCACCCGTACATTCACCTTTTGAACTACACGCTGAACGCCGTACCCCAGTATCCCCATTTCTGGAGCGAGAACGCCGGGCCCGGCTATGGGGAATACGAAGCGTTTTACGGCTGCACCCCGGTCACTCAAATCGATTCCCTGTCCCTTCCCATTCCCGCGGCATTCCTGGGCACCGCCGGAACCGCGCATGTGGTCAGCCTCGACTACGCTCCGGTTGATATTTCCGAGGCGCCCTTCTTTCCCAACACCACCAATCCAGGTACACCCTGTGCCACTTCTCCTATTGGCGCGGAATATCCCGACATTGAAAACGACTTCGCCTACCCCGAACAGAGTACCGCATTCGCCGACACAGATACCGCGGTAACCCTCACCAACATTCGCATGAAACAATGGGCCATCATCTGGTTCGACGCCCAATAAACATAAGTTGACACAGTTTGGCACAAACCATTTAAATCTCTACACGAAACAAAAGTTTCCAAACAGTACCGCTATCCAATCTTCTAAAATAATTATCCGAATCAACCGGTTGGTACGCAAATTGAAGGGTTCAGGGGTTGTACACACATTAATAAACCTCAACCCTCTTGGATACAATGCAGAAAGGTCTTATGCGATGGCGACAAAAACTTTCATTCAACACAACATGTTTACCATCATCAATATCACCCTCATACTCTCCTGGGCACTGCTGACACTGATGCTGCTCTCTTCGTAATACGCACAACCGAATCATTCCACCATTTCGATTTCCAGATAGGCCACGAATGTATAGGAATAGTCATCAATCGATGGTGAACGGCCGGCGGCCACCATCGACAGAGAGCCGTCGGTGATGTCCATAGTAACGGAACGCTCGATGAGCGTTTCATCGGCAGTGGTGGGTTCATCATCCACAATTTTCTGTCCTTCAATCGAAAGGTTGTGCGGCTGTCCGTCATAAGCCCGGCCCGCCATTCCCACCCCCACCGTGATGTTGTATGTGCCGGGCGCCAAATCAAACTCAAACAGATTGTCGCGACCATAGTCATCATAGATATATGACCGCTGCACGTCATTGAACCCGTCCGCCTGGGCAAAGCCGGTCATCAGAATGTCGGTGCCCATATTTTCACCGCGCCAACCGTAGCCGAGCGCCGCGTCGTATTCGTTCCAGCCGATTTTCATATACTCTTTTCCATCCACGACAAGCGGGTCTGTCACGGGTTCGCCTTCCGGGTCCTGAAAATTGAGGTAGTAATTTCCGGCCGGACGGGAGGATTCCACTTCGAGCAACGGCAACGCGTCGGTACTTCCTTCTATGAACAATCCCAACTGGTGCCGCACCGCCATCAGTGCATCGGCATCCTTGGTCCAACTCACCATGGACGCTGCCACCGAATGCACTGTGGCATCCACCGCCACCGACTCGTTCACCCCGGGATGCGCCCCGCCGTTGGCCAGCCACAGGTACTCATAGTCTTCGAACCCTTCACGCAGCAATTCGGCGCGAACCCCGGGAACACCGTTCTCCCCGAAAAATCGACCCGCATCGTAGTAGGCCCATCCGGTGATGCGATGACTCCACGCCGCCCAGGGAATAATCCGCTGATTCATTCCCTGACTCTCCACTGCGGTGGGATTAAAATACGGCTCGGGATCGTGATCCAGCGAGTAGAACCACACCGATTCACCGTATTCGGCCTGACGCTGCCAAGCGTAATTTTCTTCATACGCACGCACATGTGCAATCCAAATATCGTACCCACACGCGCCGTCGGCATCCTCGGCGATAGATGGTTTGGGTTCTTCGCTTACGGCGATGCGCAGGTTGGGTGCCGCTGCTTTGGTCAACCGACACAAATGTGCCGCCAACGCTTCATCGGCCGCATTCTGGGGTTCGTTCTGCACATAGTAGTACGCTTTGTCAGTCATCCCGTGTTCCATCAGATAATCGTCGAGTGCAGACAGCCACTGCGACCATTCCGTGTTGTACGGGTCTGTGCCGTAGTGATCGCCTCTGGCAATGCCGCAGAAAGATTCGGGGCGAGGCGTACTGTTGTCGACGAACTGAAACAGCATCGCATTGGGAAATCCGATACCGTTCCAGCCCTCTCCCAGTATATACCGGGGGGCAAGGGCGCCGATGGAATACGGGTCTCCCTCATCGGGTTCATCATAAAATTGCTCACACACGGCGGGCGAATTTTCGTTTTCCCAGGTGATGTTGTAATTAAAGCCACTGGGCCAGGTAACACTTTTGGGGGTCATCCGATGCTCAAACAACATGGTTTTGGCGTCATCCACAGTGCCGCTTCCCACCAGTGACCCCACGCTGATATTCAGTTGTGTGGCAAAATGAATCTCCGCAGGCAAATCAAAATCAAACACATACAGCGTAACCGGTACCGTCACCGCACTGCCCGCACCGGTCACCACAAATTCGCCCGCGTGCTCACCGGGCGCCGCATCGCCGGGCACATACACCGTCAACCACACCGGCACACCGTAATCCGAATCCAGTGTCACCGAAGCCCCCGAACCAATGGGCCGCAAGTTCTCCACCCAATTCGACTCGTATTCCGCTACCGCCAAATCTATCCGCTGCCCGTCGAGATTTTCAAACCCGGTCATCTCCACGGTAACCTCACCGCTCTGCGGCCCGAGCACCAACTGTACCGACTCAAACTCGTTGCGCGCCGCACTGAGGAAAATTCCCGACGCTACCCGTTGCGGAGGCCGCGACCCGACCGTCAGCTTGTTGGTCACCGGCGTGGTCCACAGGGTGAGCGCATCTGTCGATTCACTCAGCGTGTACGAATAGTTCCCGGAAGCCACCATCGTGGGCGTGGTTGTCTGATCGTCGGCGTCAGAATCATCACCTTTGTCATTTCCCCCGCAGGCGATCAGCAACGCGGCTCCCAGTACCCAAAAACTCGTGCATTTTACACCCATATTTCGCTCCTTTGATTTCTCTATTATGAACCGAAGCATGACCCAAAACAAGTACGGACGCTCCGCACCCGGCCGGGAACATACGATTCATACCGATGAACGACCAGTGCGGAAACCGAATCAATCCCAAAAGCCCACCCTCGCATCTGCGACATTCGGGAATTACACTTTCACTGAACTTCGCTTTAGAGTAAACTTCACACAGGAACCATTATTGATACTTTTTTAGGAGGCCCTATGACACTTAGATTTATTTCGGTTATTTTTTTATTCATTTTGGTCGGTTTTCTGCTTTCCTGCAGCAGCGACACCAAAAGCAGCGGCAGTTGCGACGAGGGGGACGCGAACTGCACCGTTTCCGACGGAGATAGCGACAGCGACGGAGATGGCGATGGCGACAGCGACGGTGATGGTGACGGCGACGGTGACGGTGACGGTGACGGTGACGGTGATGCAGACAGCGACGGCGATTCCGATGCGGATGCGGACGGCGATACCGATATTGAGATAGATGACGAAGCGCTCGAAGCGCGAAGCTGCGGGGCGCTCGATACATCGGGGACGGGCAGCGGCATCGAATTTCACATGAATCATCTGGGGTTTGACGCGGATGGCGGAAAAGCCGTCACCCTTGCGGGAAGCAGCGGGTTGACGACATTTCAGGTGATCGATTCTTCAAACAATGTGGCTGCCTGCGGCGATTTGCAATCTCACAGCTTCAGCAGTTGGGGCGGTGGCCCGAATTACTACGTGGCCGAATTCAGCTATCTGCAGACACCGGGAACTTACCGGGTGCTGGTGAACGGTGTGTACTCCGACAATTTTGAAATTGACGAAAACCTGCTGTTTACCACCACCGTGTCCGACGTGATCGGATACTTCAATAATTCCAGGGCCGACAACAGTACCGTATGGAACACCGACGCTTCCATTTCCAAGTACGGCAGCGGCGGTTCGTACGATGTGCGGGGGGGCTGGTACGACGCCTCCGGCGACATCTCGAAATATCTGTCACACCTGAGTTACGCCAATTATCTCAACCCGCAGCAAATCCCGCTGGTGGCATGGGCGCTCGCCTATGCGTACGACGAAGCGGCCGATACCCTCGATTCCGTTGGAAAACGCTCTGCGGTGCGCGATGAAGCGTTGTGGGGCGCCGACTATCTGGTGCGCATTCTGGACAGCGCCGGCTACTTCTACATCAACGTGTTCGATGGCTGGACCGGAGAGATGAACGCCCGGGAAATATGCGCCTTCAGCGGTGAAAACGGTACCAAATCCTCGGCGTATCAGGCGGCGTATCGCGAAGGCGGCGGCATGAGCATTGCCGCGTTGGCGCGAATTTCCACCCTGAATGCCGGGGGCGACTTCAATTCAAGCGAATATCTGAATGCCGCTGAAACCGGATTCGCACATCTCGAAGCCAACAACACCGGCTATTGTGACAACAATACCGAAAATATCATCGATGATTACGCCGCGCTGCTTGCCGCAACAGAATTGTACATGGCAACCAACGATAGCGATTACCTGGACGCCGCGCGCACACGGGCCGACTCCCTTGCCGGCCGCATTCACAGCGACGGATATTTCATCTCCGACAACGGCGATCGTCCGTTCTGGCACGCATCCGACGCGGGGTTGCCTGTTGTCGCCCTGAGCCGCTATGTAGACGCCGAAACTGATGCCGACCGAAAAACAGATGCGCGCACCGCAATTGAAGCCCATCTGAACTATCTTCTCGATGTAACTCAAAACACCGCAAATCCGTTCGGCTATGCCCGCCAGACATTTAAATCGCAAGGAAGCATTCAGGACGGATTCTTCATTCCCCACGATAATGAAAGCGGCTACTGGTGGCAGGGAGAGAATGCCCGGTTGTCATCACTGGCCGCCGCCGCGATCATCGGTGGTCGCGCGCTTGGAAAAGTAGGGTACTATCACGGAACGCATAAAGCGCTCGGGGTGTTCGCCGCCAATCAGGTGGACTGGGTGCTGGGCAAAAATCCATACGACATCTGCTTCATGCACGGATACGGACACAACAACCCCGACGGATACGTAGGCGAAAAAAGCAGCTACGGCCAAGTGGCCCACGACGGCGGAATCTCAAACGGTATCACAGGAGAAGGCACCAACGGTTCGGGCATTCAATGGGATCCGCCACCGCCCACCGATGAGTGGGGGCAACCCGAGTACTGGCGGCAATGGCGCTGGGTGGAACAGTGGCTGCCCCACGCCGCATGGTATCTCATCGCTACGTCGGCCATGGTGGACTAACGCCGCCCCCCGAACGGTCTACCCTGCAAAGCCCAGGACGAAACAGGGCAATCGTCACTGACGCCATTGTTCTGGTTCCCTGCCGACTGTCTACGTCCAGAACTGCAGCAATGCGCCGTAAATCGCGAACATCACCAATTGGTAGCCACCTTGAATTAAAAACCGCGCCCATTTGATTTTCGTTGCGTCCATCGTCCACATGGCGGCGCCGGCCAACGACGGAACAACGAACGCCCCCCAAATCCACAAGGCTCGCTCAATGCCGCCCACTCGCTGGGTGTCTGCGATTAGATGCGCCAGCACCAGTACCTGAAACAGTGTCAGTAAAAACTGAATCAGGTACAGCGGGCCGGCGCCTTTCTGCATCTCTTTTCGACGTTCTTCATCTTCGGGATTCACCCCCACAATGTTCATCCATATACGGCCGAACAGTGGTCCGTACCAAACCGCCCCCACCACCATCGACGCGACCGCGCCGACAATAATCGCGATATAGTTCACTTCAAGCGTTTCCATCTTGTGTCCTTTCTTATGTAATTCTGTTCCAACGTAAGAATGAAACCTCACGGCGCAATGCGATACATCGCAATAATTCTGGCAACAATTCAACTTCCAAGCATAAAACCCAAGACCGGACCAGAACTCGGCTGGGTTTCAAGGAACGGTCCCTGGTGGGAAAACGAATTGGTAAATGCAGGATTCAGCACATTTGAATCAATGTTGCTAGTTGGAGGTACACACACTTTTCTCGGCGCTGAAGCCTTCGAGGGAAAAGTAGAACGTGGAGGAATCCATTTGTCGTTCGGCGTGAAAAATGGCGATTTCGAACAGCTCTCCGCTGACCAGATTATTGGCGGACGCGATATCATCAAGGGAGACACTGTCTTCAATCGGCACATGGATGCCGCCGATATTCAGTGCCAGAATGCCGTTCACAAACACCCAGACATCATCATCTCCGGCAAAGGAAATCGACTGACCGGAACCCGCCTGATAGCGCATCCACATGCGCATTTCGCTGGTAAAATAAAAGTTGTGAATGAACGAATACCCGCCGGGGACGGTCACACCTTCATTCGACAGATAGCTTTCTTCACCTGCCCAATTTCCGTCATATAAATTGGCCGGAATCAACGCGGGACCGTTGTCTTCAGCCAAACCGCGTCCATCAATCGGGAAAAATACCGGGTTGCCGTAGGAATTCTCAAACCCGGTTGCTCCGGCGGGATACGGCCAAGGGGTGCCATCGTTCAACCAACGATTGGCGTACACCCCCAAATTGTCTTTCCAAAGATTGATTGAGTCGGAAACCACCGCTGTTACCGGCGCGGAATCGTGGTCATACCATTCGGCAAAACTGGCGGCAGATCCTACAAATCCGCAGGTTCCCTCGGTCGTGTCGGTATGCGCGCTGCTCAATGTGGGTTTGTTGGTTGTTGCGGAAAGCTGAGAATTGACAATGCTCGTGGTGGCGGTATCACAACCGGTAACCCCACTGGTGCCGAAATCACTGTTGTCATCGGAATGATTGAAATCTCGAAAGACAACAGATACCCGAATCACGTTCGGAGACGAATCCACCGCACAACTATACCCGCCTTCAATTGTGCAATCCGACGCACAGCCGTCGCCATCGGTGAGGTTTCCGTCATCGCAGGCCTCAGCGTCCACAATGCCGTCGCCGCACACCGATGAACACCCGCTCCCTACAACACAACCGGGCTCCAGCGCACATTGGGGACTGCATCCGTCACCGATTTCCAGATTTCCGTCATCGCAGGCCTCGACATCGCTTTTATGGCCATTGCCGCAAACATACTCTGTATCGGTATCGCTATCGCTGTCTGCATCTGTATCCGCATCTGTATCGCTATCTGTGTCGGCATCGGTGTCGCTGTCCGTGTCGCTGTCTGTGTCGCTGTCCGTGTCGCTGTCCGTGTCACTGTCTGTATCGGCATCGGTGTCGCTGTCTGTGTCGCTGTCCGTATCGGTGTCGCTGTCGCTGTCCGTATCCGCATCGGTATCGGCATCGGTGTCGCTGTCCGTATCGGCATCGCTGTCACTGTCCGTATCGCTATCTGCATCGGCATCGCTGTCACTGTCTGTATCGCTATCTGCATCAGTACTCGGCGGTGTCGCACATTGTGCGGTACCCGCCAGAATCGCACATTTCTGACCGGTAAATACGCAGTCATTATAATCCGACCATTCTCCGCCCACACATAGCTGAACGATGTCCCCGACGCATTGTCGGTCACTTTCCGTGCATTCACCGCCTGATCCGCCGCCGTCGGAATCCTTGCACCCCGCGACCATCATCAACACCCATAGCAGAATAATTACAAAGAACCGCATTCGCGTAAATACTAGCATCATTGATTTTTCCTTTGTTCATTTACTTATCAATACATAAGAATCAGCCCATATCAATCATCCTGATTATCGGTGAAATTGTCGCTCCTTTCAACAAAGAGAACCGTTTTTCGCGTTTTTCACAACATGGTTCCACCACGCTCCGAGAGTGGTGGACCATCGCCTCACAACAACGTCACCAAACCATATGGCACACAATGCATCTGTTGTTTTTGATTCTCTTTTCAAATGATTCCACGAAATTTCGCCAATAAGTATGCGTTCACCGTAGTGGCATCCATCACCTCACCGTCTCGAATCATCTGTTCAAACGCAGCGATGGGCACCGCTTTGCACACCAGCCCCTCTTCTTCTGCTTCCAGCATCGGTTCGCGCTGGTTCAACTCGGTCGCCACATAAACATGATATTGCTGATTGGAAAAGCCCACCGCCAAAAACTGGGCACCCACGTATCGCATTTTACCCGCGATCAGTCCCGTTTCTTCCCGCAGTTCCATTTCAGCCACCTGAAGCGGTGTCCGTTCCCCCTCTCCGTCAAACGCCCCTTGGGGAAGTTCCATATATCTTTTTTTCAGTGGATATCGATACTGCTCTACCAAATAAATGTGGTCATTCTCTATCGGAATAATCACCGCGAAATCTGATTTTTCAATAATTCCGTAAATCCCCTCCCTACCGCTGCGGCGGCGAATTCTATCTTCTCTTACCGCAAACCATTTGTTTCGGTATACAATCCGAGTGTCCAACTGAATGATTTCTTCCATAACCCCTCCGTCATAGTGATTATCTCCCGATAGAGCCGAGGAAGCTCCTTTGGGAAGTTAGAACTGCGGTTTTTCCGCGCGATAAGGTGTCATCAGATACCATGAGAATTATACGGAAATTGAGTGAAAGGAATGAAAAAAAAGTGAAAAACTATTCGGCCACAATGGCCGGGCGGCAACCAAATGATGCCGATACACTATCCCACGCTTTGACGCCCTGTGTGGTCTTGAGTTTCGAGCAGGCATTGGGGCACAACTTCACGGTTCCGCAGCGGCCTGTGTCACTACCGATATCCTGAATGGTACTCCACGATTGTCCCTCCAGCGACTTCCAGGTCCAGCCCAAATGCATGGACGCATCGGCTGCCAACGGGTTTTCGTCGTTACAGGACACCATGTAGGTCACCTCTGTTTTCGCACCGTCATCGGTGTTTCCGAACATTCGTACCTGGTCACATTTCTTGATCACTTCCTGCGCGTTGTCCTCGTCGTAATCGGGCAGACTGGCCCAGTCCACATCAAACTCGCAACTGATGGTTTCATTGGTCACATCTTCAAGCGCCGTGGTCAGCGATTCCGCATCGGCCGCCGGATAATACCAGGTGCCGCCGCCCACCGGTGGAAGGAAATTGTACATGTCGTCGCCTTCGTCTCCGGTTGCATGACCACCGCCCCAGTATGCCATCACATCCATTACATCGGCGTATTCCTCCACGTCGGTTCCCACACCGATCACAAACACTTTGTACCCGCGAACCACCAAATCGAACGCCGCATGAGTGGAATTTAAATCATCGAGGCAATGCTCCGGCGCTTCGGCTTCGACCCCGGGAATTGCCGACTCACAGGGCAAGTCATTTGCCGCATTGCACATGGGTGCGCCGTCCGTCGCCAGCAGCACGTAGGTTTTTCTCCACCCTTCGGGATAAATGTATTCGCCATCCGCATTGGGCTCGGGATTTCCCAACCCCAATGAATCGAGATACGCCTTGGCCCATTTCAATGACATTTGAATCGGTGTACCGCCGCAGTTCCCCACCTCGTCCAACACCTGGCTGATGGTATTGTAGGTATCCATTGTAATCGTTTCAGCAAACGGCACCAACGGAGGGTCATACACTTCGGCCCCTTCGGTATATCGGCTCGCCGCCTGGCAGGTAACCGATGAATCCTGCAGCGCCGGCGCCTGCTCCGCGTATGCGGTTGTGCATTGTTCGGGAGAGGGAAACGCATTCAACGCGAAATTGATAATTTCTGAATTGGTGTGCATCTCCACAATATTGTCAATCGCCGATTGAACCACCTCGGCGTAGCTCAACTCGGTATCGCCCACATTGTACTTGGCCATTGAATAAGACCGGTCAAGCAACACCAGCAGGTTAATCGGCCGGTTCTCCACTGTCCAGGGTAATGCGGCGCAGACCTCTTCGTCAGTATCGGAATCAGAATCGGCATCGGTATCGCCGTCACTGTCCGAATCTGCGTCCCCATCGGCATCGCCGTCCGTATCCGCGTCAGTATCGCCATCTGCGTCGGTATCGCCATCGGCATCGGTATCGCCGTCGCTGTCTCCATCGCCGTCGCTGTCTGCATCGCCATCGCTGTCGGAATCGGTGTCCCCATCGGAATCCGTATCGCCGTCGACATCGGTATCGGCGTCTGATGTTCCATCTTTGGGAAGCGGTTCCTCGCATCCGAGCGCCACCAGAACACCCACGAGACATATGCTTTTTATTAATATAAGAATCGTTTTCATAATTTCTCCTTTATTCCCACACCAACACGCTGCGAATCTCGTGACATTCGGGTTCCTCTCCCCATAACAATTTATCATCTTCGCCATATGCTGTGATGTACGACGTTTTCGTCGTTGTATCTGTCAGGTTCTGATAGCTCCAGTCGTTGGTCGGATCCCACGGACATGACTCTGCGCCGTAACTGAGCCCGAAATCCACCAGCGAATAACGCGGGCCGTCGGTCCACATATTGGAACCCCAAAATTTCTGGCCTTCGTAGTTCAGCTTGAAGTACCACATATCGCCGTTGATCTCGCACGGGAACGGCCCCTCCAGCACTGTGGGACTGGGCTGCCACCCCGACGTGTTGTCGTTGGTGATGAACGCCGTTATTTCAGACGGGTCATGACCGCCGGCGACGATTTCGGTCACATCGATATAGTACCGTGTTTCGAGATGTTCATTGTACCTGGGCGGATGAATGGTTTCATTGATCATATGTATCTCAACCTGCGACCGACAGTCTCCCAATGTATTCACGCGACCCATGGTATAATACTCTTCTATTCGCTCTTCGGCAGGCGGAAATTCCGGGTCCGGACAGCCTGTGCCGCCGGCATTCACGTAGTTTCCGGCCAACGCCCCCACCCATGCGGCATTATAATCAATCGTCACCTCGTTGGCCGCATAGTTCTCTCGATCATCCTCGTGGGTATCATCTAACCCGGACGGTCCATTGACCAACGCGCCCCACAGAATATGTCGGTTCTCTTCGGGGTTGCTCGGTTCCGCGTAAATGGAGGCATGCCCCGCCGCATGGTGCGGCTGCAGCGGGTAATTGGGCGAAATATCGGTAAAGCCCATCATGAAACTTTTACCTTCGGGATCACCATTGACTTCATTATCTCCAAGCAGATACATGGACTGGCTGCGTGCCCAATCCTTGATTCGCTGCGCGTCCGGATCATCAGGGAAGTTGTTAGCATAGGCCATGGCAACCAGCTGCCCCGCAGCGTTGTATCGGGCAGAGCCCCAATCCACAAAGAATTTGGCGCCGAATCCCTGCGGGGACTGCGGTCCATCCACCCAGCCCATGGTGTCGGCCTTGGCGATGTACTGGAACAGTTTCGCATACTCATGTCCTTCCCGCGTCATGCCGGCGGCCAACCGTACAAACAACCCGGAGCGCACAGAGTTCCACACATGGGTCCAGCTTTCGTACCAGCAGGCATTTTCTTCACTGTAGGAATCCCACTGGATAAGCGTCTCGACGCAGTTCCGATCAAAACCGGGGAAATGGAACGCCCATTCGGCGGCTTCATCAAAATAGGAGGTATCGCCGGTCGCTTCGTACAGCCAGGTGGCCGCCCAGGCCAAATCATCCCACGCGTATTCAGAGGTGTACAATCCACCGTTATCGCTCGATGTGGTATCGGGGTACTGACTGGCAAAATTGTACAGCGCGATGGCGTAACTGAGCGACAGTTGTGAATACTCGGGTCTGGCATCTTTGGTTACCAATGACGTTAATGCCAACGCCGCAGACGCGGCTGCCGTAACATCCGCTGCGGGGTTGTCATGGGTGGTAAAGTACAATTTTCGAGGACATCGCTCGGCGACCCGCAGTTCGGGTGGAATCCATCCACACCCGTGGTCGGCTACCGCGCCGTCCTGATGTGCAAACCCGACCACGTTCCATTGTTCGACAGGCAGCGATTTATCTTCGATAAATGTTCCTTTCAGGAACCAATCCGCCGCCCAGGTAATCTGATCCAGCGCTTCGTCGGCCAGGCCGGTATTGTAGAATGCTTCGGGGAATTCATACATCGACCATGCCACCGTCGCAGCCATGAATCCGGTGGTCAGCGAAAACTTGATAAAGTCACCGGCGTCATAGTAGCCACCGGAATGGTCCACATATCCGTCTCCGTCTGGGTCAAAAATATCGCGATACTGTTCAAGGGTTTCAGCAGACATATTCACCCCGTTGGGGTCGTCAGGATCCAGAACGAACATGCCGTCACTCACGTGGGCCGGGCCGCGCCACTGAACGTCTTTACAATAGGCCTCGGGGCCGGACTTATTGATATTGAAAAACCACAACGCCATCTGCAGCGCATGCGCCCACAACCCCTGCTCGCCCTCACAGGTCGCGTCATCGGGGAACGGCGGGGGCACACAGAACTCGGGATTCTGATACCACACACCATCATCCCAGTATCCGTCATCGTTCAAATCCGAATCGAGTTCGTTATAATCATCGAAGGGCCAATCCGTCACTATCAGAGAATCTGCATCGCTATCGGTGTCACTGTCGGAATCGGCATCGGTATCGGTATCGGTATCGGCATCTGTATCCGTATCTGAATCTCCGTCGGCCGTGTTGTAATCATCAAACGGCCAATCGGTCACCAGCAGGTCCGTATCCTTCGCAACATCACTGTCACTATCGCTATCGCTGTCGCTGTCCCCATCGCCGTCGGCGTCGCTGTCTCCGTCGACATCTCCGTCGCCGTCTGCGTCGCTATCGGTATCGCCATCCGCACCGGGAATCGGATCCGTGCCTCCCGGCTCATCGTCGCCGTTCCCCACCGCCCCGGTCTCTGAGCATCCCAGTCCGACAACCAGCATTACCGAAATGAGTCCTGCGGCGAAAAATCGCCCTGTTTTTGCCAACACAATAAAAAATAATTCCATGATACACCCCCGAGTGTACGATGTTTGAATGGTTCCCTTGTTTATCCAGATATTAAAATTTTTACTTCTCTCTTAGATATTATAGTAAGGATAATTTATGAAGATGACTATTAAAAATATTTTAAATGTCTTTTTTTGTTCAAAACTTCATAAACACCTACACTGTCACACATGCACCCATTCTCCCTTTTTTCCCGGTGGCCACCCATCGCTGAATGGGGTACACCCAGCTGGCTATGAACGACCACTCATTTCATCTGTATACAGCCAAACTGCAACAGAACGTTTACAGTACCGCCAAGGGACACATTCGGCTCACCCTGTTGCGCAAAGATATTGAAGAGTTTGTACCATCGTTTTCGTCACCGCCGCTGCGCGTGCTTGATGTGGGATGTGGGGGCGGACAGTTTGCGAAAATCTGTCTCGACGCGGGACACCGGGTGCGCTTGCTGGACGCAAATGAAGAAATGATATGCAGTGCCGCGCAAACAGTTGGGTCATATATTGAAAGCGGCGCTGCCGCGCTGGTATGCGAGGATTTTCAGCAGGCATCCTTTGCTTCAGATGAGCGGTTTGACCTGGTATTGATGCACGGTTCCGCAGAATGGATGCCGCGCGCAGAGGACGCTATCCTTAACGCGTGTGATCTGCTGGCTCCCGGCGGCTATCTATCCTTGCTCATGTACAATCAGGACACGCATATTCTGAAAAAGGGCATCAACGGCCACTTGCTGGGACGAGACCCCAACAAAAAGCGCAAGCTGTTTCCCCCCGGTGCGCTGGGCGTGGCGGATACCGCCGCTGTGCTTTCCCGCCGGGACGGAACCATTCAAATACAATCGGGTATTCGCATTTTTCACAAATTTTTCAGGCACATCGACACCGCCGAACATCCCATCAGCCACTGGTTGAACCAGGAAATAAAGTATTTTCGCACGCCGCCGTTTTCACTGCTGGGACAGCACAGCCATTTCATCTGGAAAAAAAGCATATGATCACTCCTGAGAGGCAAAACAATGACCACCCATCCGATTGAAAACCTGAATATTCTCAGCGAAGAACCCATTCTCACCCCCAACGCGCTCAAGCAGATGTATCCGCTCACCCCGTCAACTATTCGAACGGTGAAACAGGGGCAACAGACCATTAAGAACATTCTTCACCGGCGAGATTCACGGCTGCTGGTAATTACAGGTCCATGCTCCATTCACGATGTTGCCTCCGCAAGAGAATACGCCGCACGGCTGCGCGCGCTCTGCGATGAACTCTGTGACAAACTGTATCTGGTGATGCGGGTCTATTTCGAAAAACCGCGCACCACCACCGGGTGGCAGGGGCTGGTTATCGATCCGTTTCTGGACGGCAGCTGTGTAATCGAAGAGGGCCTTAAAATGTCACGCGCGCTGCTCAGTCACATTGCCGAACTGGGGCTGCCCGCCGCCGGCGAGGCGCTCGACATCGTTACCCCCCCGTTTATTCAGGATCTGTTCAGCTGGACCGCTATCGGCGCCCGCACGACCGAATCACAAAGCCATCGCAAAATGGCCAGCGGGCTGACGGCCACCGTGGGGTTCAAAAACGGAACGGACGGCAATATCGACATCGCCCTTCACGCGCTGCAGTCAGTGGCCGCACCGCACAACTTTGTGAGCATCAACCCAGAAGGGAATGTGTCCGTCATACGCACCAGCGGTAACCCCAACACCCACATCATCTTACGCGGTGGGAAAACTCCCAACTTTGATGCCGAACATATCGCGCGATACGAACAGAAGCTTCGCGACGCCAAAATTGAGCCCCGCATCATGATTGACTGCAGCCACGCCAACAGCAACAAGCAACCCGAAAATCAAGCAACCGTCGTGGAAAACGTCATTGCGCAAAAGCGCAATGGAAATCAATCCATCATAGGCATTATGCTGGAAAGTCACCTGCACGCGGGAAGCCAACCCATACTGAGAGACCCCGCCGAGCTGAAGTACGGTGTCTCCATAACGGACCCGTGCATCGACTTCGAAACCACCGAACGGCTGTTGCGAAAGCTGCACCGGACGCTGTAACCCAGACCGTCGAAGGCCTCCCCCGGTACAGTGTTGTTTAATTGTTGACATCAGACTGTGATGCACTACCTGTTTAGTGAAATAGATTTTTTACCCCAATTTACATTCGGGGGTTCAACGAAAGAACACAAATGAGTGCCACCGTCTACTACACCCCGTTAACCGCTGCTGCGAACGTCTCTGATATTCAACAAATATCGAAGCAGTTGCTCCAGTCGGTTGTCGAACAGGAGCGCATTTCGCTGCCTGCAAAAATGCCGCTGAAAGTACATTTTGGAGAACAGAAGAATGTGACTTTCATTCGGCCCGAAAATTATCTGGGCGTAATTGCGTTTCTAAACGAACGAAACATTGACAGCGCGTACATGGAAACATGTGTGCTGTATGGCGGGCAACGCTACAAAAAAGAGCTTCACGAGAAAACCGCTGAAAAACATGGCTTCACGCAGCTGCCCATTATTTTTGCCGACGGTGAACACGGAGAAGCATATGCGGAAGTGACCATCGGACAGAGGCATTTTGAAACGTTCAAAGTCGGCAAGGCATTTCTCGATTACAACCAGATGATTGTGCTCTCCCATTTCAAAGGGCACATGCTTGCGGGATTCGGCGGCGCCATAAAGCAACTGTCAATGGGGTATGCTTCGAAAGGCGGCAAGCTGGCCATGCACATGGGAGAAAAACCGCATATCGTGAACAGAAAATGCATTCAGTGCAGCCGATGCACCACCCGCTGCGCGGTGGACGCACTTCATATCGGCGACGGTAAAAGGGATAAATCCGGTATCGATCATAGCAAGTGCGTCGGCTGCGGGGCCTGCGTGGCGATTTGCCCGTCCGGCGCAGTATCTCTGTTCAGCGTGAAAAGCATCGCGAAGTTTATGGGCATTGGAAACCCATTTATTGAAAAGGTGGTGGAGGGCGCCCTGGCTGCGCAGAAACACCAGCAAAACATTTACCTCAACTTCGCCATGAACATCACGCCGGGGTGCGACTGTGAAGCCAAAAAAATGAAGCCCCTGATGGAGGATGTGGGCATTTTTGCATCCACCGATCCGGTCGCCATCGACAAGGCCTGCTATGACATGATACGTGCCCGGGGAAAAAAGTTTCGAGGCGGTAAAACATTTGCGTACGCGGAACAAATCGGTCTGGGCTCGCAGACCTATGCGTTACATGAAGTTCCCCATACGTTCTCGGCCCATCTACAGGAAAAAAGCACCGGATGAAACAACTCCCAATCACCCGATTATTTCCGAAAAAAAAGAACCATCGTGTCGCACTGGCGATATTCGTTATTATGCTGACCACAGGAGGTGCAGTCATGGCTCCCGCATGTGCCGCAATGGGCAACACACCGTCGAAAGATGCGATTGAAGTGTTGAAATCGTCAAAAAACTACAACGGCAAAACATTTGTGAATTCTCTGCCGGCAAAAGATCCGTCCATGCTGAAAGCGTTCAAGGAATGGCGCCATCGTTCCGCCCACGCAACCCCCGAATCAGCCGTTCCGGTACATGCACTTTCTGCATCGGACTTTCATACGCAGCCCAAGAGTGGCCTGCGCATCACCTGGCTGGGGCATTCCACGTCGTTGATTGAGATTGACGGAGCCCGATTTCTGTTCGATCCGGTTTGGTCCATGCGCAGCTCTCCTTTTTCATGGGCCGGTCCCAAGCGTTTTTTTGATACGCCGATTTCCATTTCGGATTTACCGCCCATCGACGGAGTGCTCATCTCACATGATCACTACGATCATTTGGACAAGAGCACGATTCAGCAATTAAACGAGCGTGATATTCGATTTATTGTTCCGCTGGGGGTCGACGCCCGGCTTCACAGTTTCGGTGTGGCAAAAGACCGGATAGAAGCCCTGGACTGGTGGCAGCGAACCAAAATCAACAACGTGACGATAACGGTGACGCCCGCGCGGCATTTTTCGGGCCGATCCATGTCCGATCGCAATAAGACCCTCTGGGGCGGATTCGCCTTGAAAGGTCCGGCGCACAGTGTGTATTACACCGGGGATACCGGCATGTTTCCCGGCTTCACCGACATCGGCAAGCGTTTGGGCCCATTTGACGCCACGCTCGTGGAAATCGGCGCATATCATCGATTGTGGGCGGACTTGCACCTGGGGCCGGAGCAGGCCGTGCAAGCGGTGCAAAACGCCCAGGGCGGATTGCTGATTCCCGTGCACTGGGCCACCTTCAATCTGGCGATGCACGGCTGGACCGAACCGGCGGAACGTCTGATTGAAGCGGCAAAGAAAGCCGACCAGGCGGTGGTGTTTCCCCTTCCCGGACAACCGCTCGAACCTTCCGCACCGCCGACGGTTGAAAAATGGTGGCCGCCCCTCCCCTGGCAAACCGCACAGGAACACCCCGTTGTGTCATCGGGTATGTCACCAAGCATGTAGCTGAGTCGATCATCTGTTACGTGTCTTGTTGCGAAGAGGGTGCAATCAAAAATCAATCGATTGTCGAGACGCCATAAAGGGAAAACATTTCATCGTAAGTAACAACATCTATTTTATGCGCAATAGATTGGGCAATGATGATGCGATCCGAAGGATCTCGGTGATGGTTCGGCAATTCAACTGCTGCCAGAAAGATATTGTCGGTTATCGGCAACACAGCCAACGCATATTGTAAAACGGACGTCTCCCAAAATGCGCGGGGGGAATAACGCCCCAGAGGCAAAGCGCCCTTTTTGTGTTTGATAGCGATTTCAAACAGGCTTATGGCCGAAACAAACACTTCATCTTCCCCCCTGAGGCGTTCCAACGTGATGTCCGAAAGCGAACGATTGACTACACCGGCGAGAGACAGCAGACCGCAAGTGTCCAGTATTACTGCCATCCGGCCAGATCCGTTTCGTCAAGCGGCGCCACCGCTTCTTGGGCGTTGACCAACGGTTCAGCATTTGGCAAAGGACTGACATTCCGTGGCGACGACGTACAAGGCACCATCTCAAACCAGGGTGTGCCGTTTTTCGATACCACAATACGCTCGCCATCATGTGCACGTTGCCCATAGGCACTCAGGTTGTTCTTCGCTTCACGAATACCAATTTTCATAACCAGCCTTTCCCAATAGACCTGACACAATTGTAGCCACGGTGGCCACAACTGTCAATTTGAACTGCAAACAGGGTAAACAGGAGACGTAACTAGT
>JAFGXQ010000246.1 GCA_016936575.1 Deltaproteobacteria bacterium | reverse complement strand
ACGGACAGCGACACCGATACGGACAGTGACACCGATACGGACAGTGACACCGACACGGACAGCGACACCGATACGGACAGTGACACCGACACGGATACAGATGTCACGGTCACAATAGAGGAGGGGCTTGGCTTTTGTTTCGTGGATGGAGCTGTGGAGACAGAGTATTCCGGATACAGCGGTGACGGTTACAGCAATACAGAAAATGCGGTGGGAATGGCGATAGAGTGGTCGGTAGAAACGTCGATTGCAGGAAATGTCAGTCTGGAATGGCTGTTTGCCAATGGCGGCGGCAGTGCTCGCGCTGCGGATTTGGCTATTAATGGAACCGTGATAGCAACGGTCGATTTCTCGGTTACCGCCAATTGGAATGCGTGGGCAGCAGTTTCACAGGATGCAAGCCTGAATGCCGGCGTGAATTCTATTCGATTGGAAGCGGTTTCGGCGGATGGACTGGCGAATATTGACTCGATTACAGTTGCCGGGGCAGATGTCGTCCCCGCAGCGTGTGGCGGAGGGGACGGCGACACCGATAGCGACACCGACGCGGATACCGATAGCGATACCGACGCAGATACGGATTCCGATACCGACGCGGATTCCGATAGTGATACCGATAGCGATACCGATAGTGATACCGATACCTGCGATCTGGTCGGGTTGTATGTCGCCCCCGACGGAACATCGGACGGATCCGGCACAATAGATGACCCCATAACGCTTGCGGAGGTGGCTTCTCGGGCTTCTGCAGGCCAGAACATCTATATGCGGGGTGGAAATTACTACTACAGCAGCCCCATCAGCTTTGGTGCCGACGGCACAAGCGGATCTCCCATTTCTCTCATGGCGTATCCCTGTGACAGCGCTCGACCCAATATCGATTTTTCGGCGATGTCAGAGAGTTCGAGCAATCGCGGTTTGAGCTTTTCGGGCGACTACTGGTATGTGTACGGTATCGATATTCATGATGCGGGCGACAACTGCATGTTTATCAGCGGTTCAAACAACGAGATTGAGTTCTGCTCATTTTATCGGTGCGCCGACACGGGTCTGCAGTTGGGAAACGGCGCGGCCAACAATCTGATTGAAAACTGTGATTCGTATTTCAATGCCGATTCCAGTCTTGAGAATGCGGATGGATTCGCAGCGAAGCTCGATGTGGGAACCGGCAATCGGTTTATCGGGTGCAGGGCATGGAACAATCTGGACGACGGATGGGACGGATACCTTCGTGACAATGATAACGTCACTACGACTTACGAAAATTGCTGGGCCATCGACAACGGGAAGGACAGCAGCGGCGCGAATGGTGTCGGCGATGGCAACGGTTTTAAAACCGGAGGCAGTGATGACAAAGATCTTCATCATAACGGAATCTATATCGGGTGCATCGCCGCAGGCAACCGAGTGGACGGGTTTGATCACAACAGCAATCGCGGAAACGTGACACTGTACAATTGCGCGGCGCACAACAACGGCACCAATATCAATTTCAGCAGCACCAACGCCGCGGCGTCCCTCACCATTAAAAATACAATTTCTCTCGGCACCAACGGCAGTCTCAACGCAGGCACAACAGATATTACCGACAACAGCTGGCAGGATGGGTTGTCGGCCACCAACGCCGATTTCTCCAGCGTGGATATTTCCCTGCTGAAGTCCCCCCGCCAGAGCGACGGCAGCTTACCGAATATCAACTACTTCCAGCTGGTTTCAGGCAGCGATCTTGTCAACGCGGGAACAAACGTAGGGCTTCCGTACAACGGTTCGGCTCCCGATCTGGGGCCCTTTGAGTCGAACTATTAGTCGCCCAATATTCCCCCGCAACCTTATTCCGGAACGATGACTGAGGATGAGATGCAGCAGCCGGTGATGCAGTAGGTGCCTTCGGGGCAGGGATCATCGCCGGCTTGACCGCAGGCCTGAACGCCATCGGGGCAGCGGTTGTTGTCGTCTAGACACTCAGGGGGCAATTCGGTCATTCCGATGCACAATTCGCATTCGCCGCAGGTGTTTTCGCAGGAGGGAACCGGAGTGCAGGGGTCGCAGTTTTCGAGTGTTTCCAGTGTGCATCCGGGCGTACCTATGAACCGATAGGGATTGTCGGTGTCGTCTCGCGCGATTTCGCAGCAGCCCCAGCAGTCGCAGCCATTGGGAACGAGGGGTTCGCAGAAGTTGTTACACTGTTCGGTCTGTTCGGCGCGAAGTCCGTCACAGTCGGGGTTGGTAACGGTTTCGGGTTCGTAGGTGCACACCGCATTTTCGTTGCCGACCTTGTAATGCTGGTCATCTTCGTCACAGCGGAAATCCCATATACATTCGTCATCGCCGCCGCCGTTGTTGTCATCAAAGTAGCAGTCCATGTCGCAGTTGCCGGGAGCGCTGCCGGGAATATCAATCATGAAGCCGCTTTCGTTGTTGTCGCAGGGGCCGAGGCAGTCGGGGTCCTGGGAGTCAACAAGCCCGTCACTGTCATCGTCGATACAGTTGCCGCATTGCCACACGGTGCCTTCGCAGCCTGTCACCACGCACACAGAGGAATGCCAACCGGAGTCGGTACCGTCCGGATCTGTTCCGTCTGGGTCGGAACCGTTGTTCACATCGGTGGATGAATCTGTTCCACCGTTGTTGTCGGAGTTGGAGTCAGTATCACCGTTGGTTGAACTGTTCGACCCATTCGAGTCGTCAGAACAGCCAAATGCAAACAGCGAACCCAACATCAATAACACTAAATAGCGTTTCATCATCATTCCTCCCTGCTTCAGCGTCTTGAATGACGCATTACCAATGATAACAGAAATGACAAGAAATGAAAATATGACTGTAGAAAAAGCAATCGGGTGGGGATGGACTACTGATTGTTCATTTCGAGCTGAAGGCTTCCACCACCGAGCCCGGGGCGATTGTTACCGCCCCCCAGACGAAGGTTGCCTCCGCCCAATGCACGGTTTTCGTTTTTCAGATTCAGTTTCAGGTCGCCGGGCGCCGGTGCCGCAGGCAAATCCAGATCAACGTCTTCATCGTCAGAGTCATCGTCGGCCGACACCGCATCATCACCACCATCGGCGAGATCATCCTCGGTGAGGTTGAACGCCGCTTTCAGCTCTTCTTTCACCGCCTCGGAGGGGGCTTTTTCCATGGCTTGCCTCGCTGTTTCACGCATCTCGTCGAACCGTGCGGTGGCGCGGTATACCTGGGCCAGAATCATCAGTGATTGAAAGTTTTCTTTCGACAAACGGACCGCTTTTTTTGCGTACTCTATGGCGCGCTCCGTTTCGCCTTTCATGGCAAACAGTTGGGCAAAGGTAGCGGCCACTTCGGGGGACGCCGAAGAGATTTTTTCAGCGATTTTCAATTCCTGCTCCGCCGAGTCTGCATCGCCGCGCATCATGTACATTGCCGCGAGCAGCGCATGGGCTTGATGGTACGACGGGAACTGCTGGAGCGCATCCCGGATATCGGCCTCCGCATCAGACACATTGCTTTGCGTCATCAGCGACACCTGGGCGAGGGCCACTTTGGTGAGCGCCCAATCCCGGGTTTTTTTGGCCTTTTCAAACTCTGCCACGGCTTCCTGAATCGCACTGCTTCCGAGGAAAATCTTACCGCGGTGAATTTTAAAGGTGGCGTTGTCCGGCGCCAGTTCGACAGCGGTTTTGTTGTCTTTCAGCGCCTCCGCCATGTCGAGTTTGGCGAATTTACTCAAACTGCGATGGGCGTAGAATGGAGCGGTCGCAGCGGCGGCATCAAGGGGGATCATATTTACATCAGCGGCTTTTTCTTCCCGTCCGGCCCACGCATCGATGAGTGTGTTTTCAGATACCACCGCATATCGGGAGTAAATGGCCGACGGGTCTGCCGGGGTTTTTTCTTTATTGTAGTACAGAATTTCGACCATCTGCAGCGATTTCACGTCCAACGCACCGGTGGCCGCAAACAGCAGACAGGTAATTTCATAGCTGGTGGCAGCGACTGTCTCATCGCTGTTGATTTTGTCGAGCAATTCGGAAGCGGTCATCGGGCCTTCGTTGCGCGGCTCCATCTGATTGAAAGACTGCCATTTTTTTGCATCTTTCATATCCGCCAGTTTTTTTGCGATGGCTTGTACTGCCTTCAAGCCCGATTCACCCGCTGCCGCGTCCTTGGCAAAAGCGGCAATCGAATCGTTCTGTTCAAACGGAACAACCGCATCAGACATTTCGATGCCCAAGGCTTCAATCTGCTCTTTTACGCTTTTAGGGTTAACGCCCGCATCGCCGCCGGCGGGTGCTTTCTGCTTTTCAAGCGCGAAATACACAATAGCAACTGCAACAACCAACAGCAGGATGCTCGCGGGAACAAAGAACGGTGATTTGCCTTTTTCCGGCTTGGATTGGGGAGAGGATTCCTTCGCTGGCTCCACGTCGTGAATTCCCATGCATTCCGGGCACCGTACTTTGTCCTTTTTGTCGGACTCAAACATAATATCACAATGGTTGCATCTGTATTTCATGTTACTCCAAGCTCCGGTCGTATCTAACGGTTATATCTTTTCGTTGCACAGGTGTATTGTCCGACGTTTCGATTGTCAAGGCGGGAAGGGGCTTAATTCTTCATTCTTTATTGCTGGCACGCCATAATTTTTGATCGTTTGCCGTCCGCTCGCTGAACTCGTTTTGCGGTGCAACGTCCCTGTTCCCTGCATACTTTCGACTCTGCGCAGTCAACGTCGCCACCGACCACGCAGAAACCATCTTCGCCGGGAGTGCATTTACCGAATTCCGCGCAGATTTCAGAACGCGCGCATCCATCCACGTCCGCCACACACAAACCGATGTCGCTCTGGTCTCGACCGTTCAGCCGGAATGAGCATTCCCCTAACTTTGCGCAGTTCGATGACAATTGGCAGTCTCTCAATCGTGTTGCGACGCAAAGATCTTCTGATGCATACGTACATTTGCCGGAGGTTTTGCATTTTTCGGTTTCTTCGCAAGAAAGGTCGTGCACGCAATTACCTGCCTTGGCACGCTTGTATCCGAGCGGGCAGGATTTTGATCCCTGCAGTTGGGCACAGGCAGTCCAAATAAATGAAAATACGATAAAAACAATGGGGAAAAGGCTGATTTTCAATATCATATGTAGCTCCCGGAGTTCAAGTCGGTCAAGGAACGGGTACTTTAACAAAATTTAAAAATGATGACCATAGCAGTTTTTTTAAATTTAACGATAAAATGTAGTGTTTCCGTATATTGCATTTCTATTTGCAACGTTTACAATGCCTGACGAACATCTGGTATCGGGCGGTAGTGCCCGAAAGTGCGAACAGGAGGACAAAATGAGTACAGAACAAACTGTATTGAACACCATGAAGAAAGCGAAAGAGCCGCTGAACGCGGGAAAGATTGCGGAACTTTCGGGGTTGGACCGTTAAGATGTCGATAATGCGATGAAAAAGCTGAAAACAGAAAAAAAAATCGTGTCGCCGAAAAGGTGCTATTGGGAACTCGCATAGGGCGCGTGTTTCGGTCTTGAAATGATTCGAACGATTGGTAGCCGGCGTATTTTTAAAAAAAATTGGAAATTTTTGCGGTTTTCAGCAACAGACAAGAAGCTGGATGTTGAAAACATCATTTTACTTCTATATAGAGTGAAAACGTTTTGT
>JAFGXQ010000028.1 GCA_016936575.1 Deltaproteobacteria bacterium | reverse complement strand
CACGCAAAACACTGATAATGGCTGGCTGAACAGATACAACGATAGCAGATATAACTTTTTTTGAAAACGTTTATTCGGGTTTTATACGGCTATTTCAGCGCAGCCAGCAATATCAGAAAGATTCTTCGTACCGCATCCGCTGAATCATCTGCCCCCTGTGTCAGCAGGGTATCAGCACACCCGAGCAGAGATGAAAACGTAACGTCGTCATCGATTCGATTTCGATGAAACAGCTCTGCGACCATTGTTTGGTGGTGGTCCGCAAGTGTTGCAATGCGCGGAATGGCACCGGCTTTCTCCGATGCCGCAAGAATCGTTTCAAAAATGTCTCTGACCTGTTCCAGCGCTTCCACCGGCGTCCCGTCTGCCAGAGCCGACTCGATAACCGGCACAACCATCGAGAAATTCACTGTTGCGCCTCTTCCGAAGGAGCCTTCTCCGGCTCATCAGGCTTCTGATACTGCGCCTTTTCACCGGGGCCGCTGTAATCGGTCCAGGTGGCCGACTTTTGCCGTGCATCCATGTGAATGAACACGGAATTCGGATAATACCCGCAACCCGCATTGGGCAGTCCGATACAAAATTCGTACAGTTCCCGGTTGGGAACCCCTCGTACGCGAAAATCCAGCGCGCGCGCCAACGAATGCATCGACTCATTACCCGACTCTCCCGGACGATATCCCGACACGATTTCAATCACCTGGCCCGGATACCGCTCCGCCACGCGCTGAATCATGTGTATCAGCCGAGGGTGCAATCGCTTGTTGCGCACCCCCTTCATTTTTGGCCCGGCCAATTGACTCAATTTTTTTCGTGCCCAGGCGCTCACCTGGCCATTTTGAGTCATCAACCGCAACGTCATCGTCTCGTTATTGTGCACCCGCACAAACGTAATCGGCTGGATGGTGAAGCCCTTCACCCGCACCGGAACCACCTTTTTAGCACCCGGCACCAGAATTTTCTGCCCTTCGCGCAGCGGCTCTTTCACCGAGATACCGTTCCGCTTCGCGATGCGTTCCTTTGAAATATGATACGCCCTGGCGATGGTCCACAGGGTTTGTCCGGCCTGCACCGTATGGCGCACGCCCCCGGGCACCTTTTCGCCGGTTTTGAGTAGCTTGTCTGTTTTCTTCGGCTGGTATTGTCCAGCGTCATCTTCTTCGGGAATCACCAGCGTGCGCCCGAGCTGCAAGCTTTTAGCGCTTTTCAGCTTGTTGGCTGCCATCAGATTACGTACTTTCACCCCGTACTTTTTGGCAATGCTCCCCAATGTGTCGCCCTTGCGCACCACATGCCCCTTCATTCCATTGCGAAGCCGTCTCGGAATCTCAATCGTATCGCCCGCTTTCAATTCTCCCTTGGGTCCCATATGGTTCAATGCCCTCAGGTCGTCTTGCGAAACCCCATAAAAATCGGATACACTCGCAACGGAATCACCGCTTCGCACCGTGTACGTGCTTCCGGATACCTGACCTTTCCCCGGAATCTCCAGTTTCATTCCCACCGTAAAAGAACCGCCCGGAATTATTCCGTTAAACCGATACAACTCGTCTAACGTGACGCCGTGCCGTTTGGCCACGCCGTACGGCGTATCCCCCTGCTTCACCACATATGTTTTGGAATTCGACTTTGCCAACGCCGTATTGGAGCCCGATCCGCCAAGTATCAGCAATGCTGAAATCATAAGTATGGTCCGATGATAGCTACGCAAAACAATCGATCACTTTCGTTTCCCCGTTTCACACCGAAGGCCTTTTGCCGTGCCCTCTCCAGATAGACGCCTGGAAAATTCATTTTATTCCAAACAGCCGGGAGAACAACTTTTACACGAGAACGACGTCTGAAGCGACTAATCTTCGCGCAGCCCATTCACCGGACGCAATAGTGACGCGGTTAAACTTGGAATGGCGGTTGCCACAATGCAAATCAGAAACGCCACTGCGGCGGAGGATACAAAATTCACCCAGTCCATGGTCACCGGCAAATGATCTATCAGGTACACTTCCGGATCCAGAGGCCAACCGATTTCATCGAGCAGAAAACAAACCCCGAATCCCACGGCCAGTCCGATGCCGATTCCCACGGAGCCCACCACGGTTCCCGCATGCAGAAAAATCCGCATAATTCCCAGATGGGACGCCCCCATCGATTTTAAAATGGCGATTTCCTTACGTTTATCGAACACCATCATCACCAGCGTCGCGATAATATTGAACGCGGCGACCCCGACGATAATGGACAGCAACACCGTAAACGCCAGCTTCTGCGTTTTCAGTGCGGTGAATAGCGGTTTGTTGAGTTCTTCCCAGTCCACCGTGCGATACGGACCGTCTTTCAGCAACTCATCAATGCTGTCGGCCACTTCCTGCGCGCGATTCATATTGCTGACCACCAGCTCCACGCCCGTGACCGAATCCCCGTGATTGAAAAAACGCTGTGCCTGATAATAGTCTACAAACACCAGCTTGGTGTCGTACTCCAGAAACCCGGCGTAAAAAATGCCGACAATTTTAAATTTGATAAATTTGGGCGCCTGATTGGACGGAGACCAGCCCAACATATCCAACCCGATGAGCGGCGTGGTAATCTGAACCGTATCGCCCACTTTCGCCCCCAGATTCTCGGCCAACGTCTTCCCGATAATGATTCCCGGCAGCGGACTGTTTTTCGACTCTACGTCCTCTGAACCCAGATCCGGCTGCGCCTCGTCTGTATCGTCCCCCGTCGTGGTATCCGACGCCGCACTTTTCGCCGCTTCGGTATCTTCACTTCCGATTGCCTCGGGTATTTCCGGTGATTTCGTATCGTCTTCAACATCCGCGTCGGTATCATCCCCGCTGTCGTCGTCGCCGTGAAGGATACGGGTCTTCAACTTGGCCTTTTCATACGATGTTTTCGGAGGGCCAACCCCTTCCAGTCGCAATCCGCGAATACCGCCGTCTACAATATGTCTTGGTAAATCAAGCACTTCCCCAACCAGTTGCGGGTCAATTCCCTTCAGCAGTACACCGGCGCTGTGGTCATCCTTTGAGATCATCATTTCCTGAATCACAAAAGGCTCCGATGCCTTCACCCCCTGCACCTTTTTCACACCATCCATCACTTTGCGATATTCTCTAAAATCCATGCCGTATTTCATAATCAGCACATGGGCATTCACCCCCAGCACCTTGCGCGTGAACTCGTCCTGGAATCCGCTGGAAATACACAGTACCGCAGACAACGCACCCACGCCCAGAGCCACGCCTGTTATCGCGATAAAAGTGATGGCGGAAATGGTCCTTTTCTTTTTTGATTTAATATATCTAGAACCAATAAACGTTGAATAATCCATGGCTCCCTATACCTTGTCCCGCAGCTAAATAGCAATATAGGATTTTTTTAATTTTTTTATATTTTCTTCGGTTGACCCCGGCAATAAAAGCGCATAAGTTCCATCCAACAAATTGAACGTCAATTTGAACTTGAACGAATACTTGGAGAAAAATGCCGAAACAGGACCACATAGAATTAGACGGAGTTGTCGAAGAAGTACTCGCCGGCGGAATGTTTCGCGTCCGGTTGGAATCAGGATTAACCGTTCTCGCACACCTGGCGGGAAAAATGAGAAAATTCAGAATTCGTATCGTTCTGGGCGACTCTGTTCGCATTGCCGTTTCTCCATATGATTTGACTCGCGGCAGAATTATTTATCGAAATAAGTAGTTCCGCAGCGCGCTCAAACATCTCAATTATTTAGATTGACAATATTTCTAAGGGTGATAATGTTCGCCCGATTTTCATCGGCGCCGTCGCCAAGTGGTAAGGCAGAGGTCTGCAAAACCTCCATCACCAGTTCGAATCTGGTCGGCGCCTCAAATACACAACTACCGGATATGTTAAAAAAATCACCGTCACGGTGATTTTTTTTGCATTATTTTTGAACAATGCTTATTGCTGTTAAGTCCAATCCGTATCGAGATTCGTAAATTATCGCCGCAAACGGCGAATTTTGGAAGGTAATGAAAAATGCGTATTGTTTTAATAGTAATAACTTCTCTGCTCGTTTCAGCCTCCGCATTTGCAAACAATCCATTAGACGATGCAGCTGAAAAGGCCACCAGTGCCGACCAGTTGCTCACCCTTGGAAATCTGAATCTAGAGGCGAACCGAGACAAAGAAGCGCGCAATTTTTACAAAGCAGCGGAGTTACGTCTGAAAAACACCGTAGAAGCGAAATTCGGATTGGCGCAAATTCGGGTGCAGAACGGTGACCTGAGACAGGCGAAACAGGCATGCCGCAAACTGGAAAAAGAATTTCCGAAATCTCCGGTCGCCAAGCTGTGTTTCGGGCGTATGTGGTTGAAATTTGAACGTTCGGCCCGTGCCATCGAAAACTTCGAAGCCGTGAAAGACTCCGGGGATATTCGCGCTATCTTGGGACTGGCAAAAACCTATGACTATATGAATGAGTATGAGAAATCGATTGCATTATATAGGGAAGCTATCGAAAAGGGTGCAGATTACGAAGCGGATTTGGGACTGGGTCTGATCCTGGAAAGAAAAGGGGATTCCACCGGCGCATTGGAAGCGGTTCAAAACGCGGTGAAAAAAGAAAACAACTCTGCACTGGCGCAGTTTCACCTTGGCCGGCTGATGAAAACCGGAAAGCAAGCGGCAGAACACATCAATATCGCACTGCAGATTCGTCCGGACTGGGCAGATGCGTACGGAACGCTCGGCAGCATTTACCTTGAGAGCGACCTGGAACAAGCGGTTGAAGCGTACAAAAAAGCCATTGAACTGGAGCCGGACCGAGACGCTTTCCACTTGGGGCTGGGTACCGCATACTTCAGGCAAAAAAAATATGACGACGCTCGTGCGGAACTCGACAAAGCACTGTCGCTGGTTCCCAATCATATCGGTGCGACACAAATGCTGGCGGAGTTGGAGTTGGCCACCGGGAATAACTCCCGCGCGGTGACACTGGCAGAAAAAGCGGTCCAGCTGAGCCCGAATGATCCGATAATCTGTTACAACACCGCCTATCTGTTTTTCCAGATGAAACGATACACCCAGGCCAATGCGTACTTCCTTCGAACCATCGCAATGGACCCGAAAAGCAGCGCGTCCTTTGCGCACATGGGTGACATCGCGTGCGAGCGTAGAATGTACAAGGACGGCATCAAGCACTATCAGGACGCACTCAAAGGCGACCTGAAAGGAATGAAGAAATCTGATGTCGAAAAACGAATCAAGCAATGCAAGCCCTGACCTATCCGTTCCCTTTCGAACCTTTTTTCCAAAAACAGTTTCGGATGTCTCGACTTTATCGGTTAGCTGATGCAATATGAGCGTCATGGAAACACAACTTGCACCCGGATTTCTGGTGGCCTCGCCCCAACTGAAAGATCCGTTCTTTGAAAAAACGGTTATCTTTCTACTGGAACACGACCACAACGAAGGCACGTTCGGCATCATCATGAACAAACTGGCGAATATCCAGTTGAATGAGGTCTTCTCGGAATTGAATATTTCATTGTCTGAAGAAATAAAACACACCAAGCTTCCCCAGATTGTCGAAGGCGGCCCGGTTACACCCGAATTAGGCTGGGTGATTCATTCCAGCGATTGGAGCAGCGAGAAAACCAAACTGTTCTGTGAATCGGTGGGCGTCACCGCGTCATTGGAAATACTACAGGATATCGCTATCGGTCAGGGGCCGGCGCGATTCTGGTTCTGTCTGGGCTACTCAGGATGGGGCCCCAAACAATTAATGAAAGAGATTCAAATCGGTTCATGGCTTCATCTGCCTTTTTCAGCGGACCTTTTTTTTGATATTCCCCACGAGCAGATATGGAAAGCGGCTATCGGCAAACTGGGAATCGACCCCGCCTACTTTTCACCGCTGATGGGTGGAGCCTAGAATGCGTCAGGCAACAATTCTTCTCGTGCTGTGCATCACCCTGTTGACCGCGTCTTCCCTGGGGGCGACTGAACCCACTGCCGACCCACTATCGCGCTGGCAGTTTACAGTCGACGCAGAACTGAACAGCCCGCTCATCGGCGCGATGACCGGCAACGGCAATTGGTTCGATACGGTCGCCGCGGCCGCCCGCATCGGCATCCACAAAAAACGCATCGGTATATTCGCATTTATGGAGTACAGCATATTCACCGAACCCTCTTATGATGATGAGGTGTCCAACAGACTGCTCAGTTTCGGTGCGGGAACCAGCTTCGACTATTTTCACCATCGGATGCGCGCCATGATTCAAATCGGCGCTACGGCCCTGCTTACCTCAAGCTTTCAGAACGAGGCGGGCGAAATCGGCATGTTCAACGAAATCCGCCCCGCCGGATTCGTCATTCCGCTGAAACGCGTGAATCTCCAGATATATCCGATTACACTGAGCTGGATTATGCCGGTGCTCGAAAACATTCCGTTGTTCTATATTCACTATCGCACGGCAGTCAGCGTGGGAGGTACGTTCTGATGCCCCGCAACGATACGATACGCACCTACCTATTTTTCATATCGCTGGTCACCATCTGTACTATCAGCGCTGTTTCGGCAGCTTCCGTAAAAAACACCCAGAAAACCGATGTGTTCTTTACATTAAACGGATTCGGCTCCAGCGGCAGTGACATGGAAGGAATGTCAAATCAGGCGGTGGGATTCGGCTGGGTCGCCCGGGGCGGCGTTCGCATGAATAGACTCGGTCTGTTCGTAGAAGCCCAACGGGATATTTGGCTGGCCACCGAAACCGACGTAAAACTCGTTAACGGTGTGTTCAATCTCGGCATCGGTGCGCATGTCATCTGGATAAACGGCCGGTTGAAATCCACTATTTCAACCGGCACCAGCACCCTGGCGTTCGACACCATATTCGACACCGCCGGAACAACCGGAATATATCTGGATGTGCACCCTACCGTACTGCGTTGGCCGCTCGCTAAACGCATCACCCTAGAGCTCAGCCCGTTTGGCGCCACACTGCTGATTCCGGCGGTGAGCGACCCCATGCTGAAACGTCTGGAATACCGAACCACCCTCGGTGTGGAGGTGACATTTTGATTTATCATCGCTTCACTCCATCCTCAATTCACGCGCTCATCATCGCGCTCACGGTGTTCTCGGTTACATCCCTGGCAACAGCATATTACATCGATACCGGGCTCTCCGACCCCTGTCACGAAAAGATGACGGCGCAGGCACTGCTTCAATTCATTGACAATTATCCAGACGTGGCAGCCGATATTCCGCTTCCGGAAACCCATCTATGGGAAATGTACGCAGATGCTATTTTTGAAAACTTTGATTTCCAGGTAGAGAATTTATCCCAAAAATATTTTGTCGCCAGTCTCCTCATTGGTACCCGTTGGCCCGACGAACACGGTCGTTCAGTCACCAGTCTGACATCCCTGTACGACACCCATGGAGACCCAAAAGATCAACACGAACATTTTCTAAGGCGCCTTGACCACGACTACGAAGCCGGTAATGTGGCTGCCGTCGGGTACGCCAAATCGTTTATTGCCGATCGCGTGAATAAAACCTTTGCGCTGTTCGATGCCCCGTCGTCAGAACAGATTATTCCCATCACCGAATACGTGGAGTACTACGGGCAAATCACGCTGCATCTATGGGGGCCGGCCTACTATATGGGAACCGCCATCCACACCCTGCAAGACAGCTTTTCTCATACGGTGCGAACCGATGATCTTTCAGGCATCGTGCATGTAATGAATTTTTTAGACGCTGTGACCAACGATTATTCTCCGGAGCGAGACGGTCTGGCGCACAGTTACGGAATGGATGAATGCTCAGAAAAAAACCGTCCCATCTATCTGTCAGCGCAGGCAGCCACCGAAGAATTTCTCGAAGTATTCACCACACGGGACCCGCAAATATTTATAGAAATCGACTCAGACTGGCTCAGTTATCACGAGGGTTGCACCATTCAAAATCATTTCTGCAACAGTAAGTGGTACGGGCACGTAACCAGCGATCCCACCGGTCCCATTGTGGGATGCGCCTTTTCACCGACACCGACGCCCGCACCGGCACACCGCCAATCCGGAACACCCCCCTCCGGTATTCTCTGGCGCCTGTTTTTCGAATGACTACCCGAGATCCCATAGCGCAGTTGACCGACCGATTGGAACATATCTGCACGCCGCAGATTACCGGAAAAATCACATGTATCCGGGAGACGGTCATCGAAGGGGTACTTGCCGGGGCCGCGACTCACGCCATCGTGCAGATCGAAACCAACGCCCAACGCACAATCGCAGAGATTACGCAGGTGAATGGCGCCGACGTTACGCTGATGCCCCTGTCACCCGCACCGATCGTCACCGTCGGCGACACCATCACCCTGCTGCATCGCGCTGCTGTGGTTGACGTCGGCTCACGGTTACTCGGTCGGGTAATCAATCCGATGGGGGACCCTATGGATGACCTGGGCCCGATTCGCGAAACTATCCCGTGGCCGCTTCACCGCAACGCGCCCCATCCGCTTCAGCGCCCGGCCATCGAGACACCGCTGGCCACCGGCGTGAAAGTCATTGACGGACTGCTCGCTTTTGGTTGGGGTGCCCGCTTCGGCTTGTTTGCCGGACCGGGTCAGGGGAAATCCACCCTGCTCGGCAATCTGGCCGCCCATGCGGATTGCGATGTGGTGGTCATCTGCCTTGCCGGTGAGCGCGGCCGAGAAGCGGGCGAATTTGTTCACCGCATACTGGGAAAAACCGGGCGGTCCCGCTCGGTGGTTGTGCTGTCCACATCAGATATGCCGGCGGCCCAACGGGTGATGTCGCTGCAGACCTCCACCGCAATTGCTGAATGGTTTCGCGACCAGGGAAACCGCGTGTTGCTGCTGGTCGATTCGCTCACCCGCATTGTGCGCGCCAAACGCGATATGGATGTAGCCGCCGGCATTCCGATGGGTCCGAGCCGGCTTTCGGCCACAACGCTGAATTTTCTACCGCCGCTGCTGGAACGAGCGGCGCCGAACCGGTTTGGATCTATCAGTGCCATGTACACCGTGTTGGAACAGACCACCGATGATCAGATGATGTCCGGTGAAATCACATCCCTGCTAGACGGGCATATTCTGCTGTCCAAAAAACGAGCGGACGCGGGCAAATGGCCCGCCGTCAATGTGGTAGAGTCCGTATCACGGGTGATGAATCAGGTGATGTTGGCTGAAGACCGAGAAGCTGCCTCTCAACTTCGGCGAGTGCTGGCCGCGTGGGATGAAAATGAAGAGCTTCTTTTAATCGGCGCCTATCAGAACGGAAGCTGCCGATACACCGATATGTACCTGCGCCTTAAGAATGAAATTGAAGCTTTTCTCACACAGGGGAATGCGCCAGTCCCCCTCGATGCCACCCGCCGCCAGTTGCGGCAACTGACATCTCTTTTTCACTGACAAAAAATAATCGACGATACATTCGGCGGGAAGTACTTTGTGGAGCCAAAGGGACTTGAACCCTCGACTTCCGCATTGCGAACGCGGCGCTCTCCCAACTGAGCTATGGCCCCGAGATTTCGTACCAAGAGCATTATCTCATTTCGCCCAAAAATCAAATATAGTTCTGAAAAAAAACAGATGCAGCACCAATGCGGCCAGAATCACCAAGGGAAGCGTTTTAGAAACCAGACTTCGATTGCAGGGCGGCGCTTCCGGTTCGGTCCATTGAACCTGAAATTTCAGCGGGCCCAACACCAAATCCATGCGCTCATCCATCTTCAAACGCCATTGTTGGGGTTCCAGAATTCTCGCATCATCGGGCTGCGGGCCGAACAGGGTGGCGCAAGCCCCTTTGGGAATATTAACTGTGGCCTGATCCGACGCATCCTGTCGCACCAACGTTACCTCGCTCATTCCACTCAGCCATTTGGACACCATGGGAAAATCACAGCGGAATGCTTCTCCCACGCGAAAACAGGCCGCCTGCTTTCCGTCAAAAGCCACCTGCACCACGTCGCGCAGTTCCCCGTTCCAGTGAATTCGAATTTCCAGAGCTGGTGTCCGTTTCTGATTCCGCTCCTGCCTTCTGTCCATCTGATTTTTTTTCGCTTCCATGGGGGGTACTCCTCAACACCGCGCAGAAATCCACGCCGACGAATTCCATCGCGGTACTGCAATTTCATTTGGTTTGGTTTAAATTCTGTCGCTTTAACCGGTGCCCGACCGGTATCCGTTCGGCGGCCGCCCGGCCGTGCGCCGCCCTCACTTACACTGACACGCCGCCCCCTCCAAATGTTCCCGTCGGGAGTGCATATCTCACAGAACAGCTACCACCCGGTATCGAGCCAGGCTGCGCGGTGGAGCAACCACTGCTCCATCACATCGACCTGTTCCTGCCAGGTGGGCACCGCGTGGGCGATTCAAAATACAATTCCACAAAAACGAAACGGCCACGAAGCTCCCACGGCGCCGTCTGTGGTGTAGCGCATCTCGGCATCCGGTACCTCTGTGGTCATTTCAACCGTAACCGGAGATGTAAATTGTCGTTTTCTTGCGAATTACCCACATGTAGGTTACTGTATACAAAGCCCCTTCCTGTGAACGGGTTTTGAAACGAGGTATCACATGGGTGCAGAACGCCGGCTCGAAAACAAAAGAATGAAAGTGGCCAAACGGATGGAAGTATCGTGTCTGGAAACCGGAACGAGCTTTGTCGGAGAAACCGAAGACGTATCAGACAGCGGAATCCGCGCATATCTGAACAAATCTCCGCGAACCGGCGCCGGCGTCATGGTGAAGCTGTATTGGGATGACGAACAGCAGCCGGTCGAAACATTCGGTCGAGTGGCCTGGGCCGCCCCCATGCCCGCGGGAGACGGAATCGAAGTGGGCTTCATGCTGGGTGCGGAGGGAGATGTGTACGGCAAAAAAGAAAAACAGAAGAAGCGCGCAGCCACTCGGTATCACAAATTCAAACCGACCAACACGCGTCAGTATATTCCGTTTCAGGAAGACTGGCGCGCGTACGATGACGATTCTATCGAGAATAAAAAAACGCTGGCTGCCATTCCGACGCCGTCCGCCAGCTCAAAACCGGTTGCCCCCATCTCGTTATCTGCGCCGGAACCAATTCTGCTGCTGAATGGAGAAAGCTTCAAGGTCTTGTTCCAGGGCAGAGAAACCTGGGCAAAAATTGCTGACACAGAAGAAATCAGCAGCAAGGGAGAGATGCATCTGACGCTGCAAATCAAAGACAAACGATTATGGAAAAAAGAAAAGACGACCGCCCCAACGCGCGCCGAAAAAGCGAAAGCGTCCCCAAAGGTGTCCCCAAGAGAGTCCAACGACGATGAATTCGACCCGGAACAATGGAAGGCCAAACCAATTACCAACGCATACATCACGGTAAAAAAATATATCGGGCCAGTGCTCAAGGTCAGCGGACGCATTCTGTTTTGGACAGGTACGCACGCATACAAAGCCGCGCACGCGCTTTGGAAACGGCTACCACTCACCACACGAGCCCGGGTGGCAGAAGCAATGGATAATGTGAAAAAAAATCGATTCGTCACCCATCTTCGAGGCGCCGCACGCTTTACCAAACACACATCAGACCGCCTCAAAGCGATCATCGCCCGATAACCGTCAGTCTGTCTGCCATAAAATTCACAAGGCGATACACAAAATGCGACGACTTTCTCCGCCGTCATTTTCCGTGCTCCATGGTTGCAAGCCAATGTAACATTTGATAATTACAGTAAGCTTTTAGATAACATTAATGCACACTTTGAATTACAATGGTGCAGTAACTACTTCCAATGGCGAAATAATGACAAAAAGTACAAGCGAAATCAGACAAGCGTTCCTCGATTACTTCGAATCCAAATCTCACCGGGTGCTTCCGTCCGGGGCATTGGTCCCGGCACAGGACCCCACATTGATGTTTGCCAATGCGGGAATGGTACAGTTTAAAAACGTTTTCATCGGTGAGCAGAAAAAACCGGCCCCCAGAGCGACAACCGTTCAAAAATGTATCCGTATCAGCGGAAAACATAATGATTTAGAGAACGTGGGGCGTACGAGCCGCCATCATACATTTTTTGAGATGCTGGGAAACTTCTCGTTCGGCGACTACTTCAAACAGGATGCCTGCAAATTCGGATGGGAATTTCTGACCGATGTACTGAAATTCCCCAAAGAAAAATTGTGGGTGTCTATTTTTAAAGGCGACGAAAACGCGCCCCGCGACGCCGAAGCATTCGATATATGGACCAAAGAAATCGGTGTGGCGCCGGACCGTGTGCTGGAAGGGGATGCCAAAGACAATTTCTGGTCCATGGGCGATACCGGCCCCTGCGGCCCTTGTTCAGAGATCATGTACGACCGCGGCGAGGGGTTTGGAGAAGCCTGCCTCGAAAACGGCGAACGCTTTTTTGAAGTATGGAATCTGGTATTCATGCAATACATGGTGGAAACGCCGGGCGCAGCGATGAAACCGCTTCCCGCCCCATGTATTGATACCGGCGCGGGTCTGGAGCGCATCGTCTCAATTTTGCAGGAGGTCGACTCCAATTATGACATCGACCTGTTTCAACCGCTCATCGCCACCGCCGCCGATGCCGCGCAAAAACAATACGGCGCCGACCCGGAAGACGACGTTTCCATGCGGGTTATTGCAGATCACGCACGCATGGCCGCCCATCTGATTTCCGAAGGAATCTTCCCTGAAAAGACAGGCCGCGAATATGTGTTGCGTCGGGTAATGCGACGGGCTATTCGCCATGGGCATCGGCTGGGCATCAACGATTTGTTTTTTTACAAAGTCACCGACAAAGTCGTTGACGAAATGAAGAGCGCCTACCCCGAATTAGCAGAGCGCCGTGAACTCATCGAAAAGGTATGTCGACAGGAGGAAAAACAGTTCCGACAGACATTGAGCCGCGGACTGGAATTGCTCAGCGGCAACACCGACTGGATTGAGCAAGACGGTCAGAAACTGCTCCCGGGAGACATCGCGTTTGATTTATCCGCAACCTATGGGTTCCCCCTTGACTTGGTGGAGGTCATCGGCGAAGAGCAGGGATTCTCCGTGGATTTAGATGGATACCAGCAGGCCGAAACCAAACACAAAGTCGCTTCGGGCGCCGGAAAAATTGGGGAGCAGGCCGCGGGAAAAGCGCATCTTCATATTTTGGAAGCTGCCGGAAGAACCGTTTTTCTAGGGTACGACATGGCATCGTGCAATGCAAAGGTAGTGGGTCTGGTCGTTGCTGGTGAATCCGCGCAGCATGCGTCTGCGGGTGTACAGGTTGAAATCGTACTTGACCAGACACCTTTCTACGGAGAATCGGGTGGACAAGTGGGAGATACCGGGACCCTGTCGTTCAATGGGGGGAATGCCACCATTACCAACACCACCAAGCCGGTGGACGGACTGTTCGTGCATACCGCGGTGCTAAACGGCGCTTCACTCAGCGTGGGCGACGCTGTGGAAGCAATTGTGAACATGCAAAGGCGGAAAGCGATTTCCAGACACCACACTGCCACCCACTTGCTGCACTACGCGATTCGCACCGTACTCGGGGCGCACGCGACCCAGAAGGGGTCGAGAGTATCGGCGGAAAGTCTGCGATTTGACTTCACTCATTTTGAAGCACTTACCCCGGCACAACTGGCGGAAGTGGAAAAAATTGTCTCTACCCTGATTATCGAAAACTCACCGGTCAACACCGATGTCACCTCATATGCAGATGCCAAAAAAACCGGCGCCATGGCGCTGTTTGAAGAAAACTACGGCGACGAAGTGCGGTTGGTATCAGTGGGAGACGCAAGCAAAGAACTCTGCGGCGGTATTCACGCTTCGCGAAGCGGCGACCTCGGGCCATTTTATATCCTATCGGAAGGGGGCATCGCTGCCGGAGTACGCCGTATCGAAGCAGTATGCGGAGAAGCGGCCATCGCCTATGCGGCGGAACAGAAACAGCTGCTTCATCAGGCGGCAGCGATACTGAAGACCAACCCAGCAGAGCTGGTGGGTAAAGTTGAAAAAAGTGTGGCCAGGGAAAAGGAACTAAACCGGGAAATCGAAAAGTTGAAGAGAGAATTGGCCGGTGGCGGCGCTGATTTGCTTGAACAAGTGAAAGACATCGGCGGTGTGAAAGTCCTCGGCGCAGCCCTAAGCGTGGGAGACCCGGCGGCAATGAGAGACAGTGCGGACACGTTGAGACAGAAGCTGGGTTCCGGTGTGGTTTGTCTGACCGGTGACAACAATGGGAAAGCTGCAATCGTTATCGCGGTCACCAAGGACTTAACAGATAGGCTGCAAGCAGGTACACTGATTAGAGAAGTTGCCGCAGTCGTTGGCGGCAAGGGTGGTGGCAGACCTGATATGGCGCAGGCGGGGGGGCCGAGCGCAGATAAAATAAAAGACGCAGCAAATACCATATACGATTTGGTGAAACAAGCTGTGGGGTAAGAAATATGAGGAAGGCACTGTGAACGATAAACCAAAAGAAAAAGCAGCCGCAATACGTGCAAAATTGAAGTATCCGAGCATTGAGGCCTTTGTTCAGCGCTATGCGCAGAACGTTTCAAAATACGGTGTGTTTTTTAAAACCTCCAAACCCAAACCGGTAGGAACTACTGTAAAATTTGAATTGAAAATCGCAGATGATACCACAGTGCTGCGTGGAATGGGCGACGTTTCGTGGATTAGAGAAACTGAACACGGAAGCGCTCCGGCAGGCATGGGCATCAAGTTTAAAAAACTCGATGCCAACAGCCGCGATACCGTAAAAAAAATTCTGGTCTATAAAAAATCAAGTGTGATGGGTCCGTCCCGTTACTCTGAAGTGCCGCCACCCAGCGATGAATCCGCGCTGTTGGCCGCTGCTGCAAAGGAAGCCGAAGAAAAAGCCAAAAAAGAAGCTGAAGAAAAAGCCAAAAAAGAAGCTGAAGAAAAAGCCAAAAAAGAAGCCGAAGAAAAAGCCAAAAAAGAAGCTGAAGAAAAAGCGAGAAAAGCGCAGCGCGCAAAAGAAAAACTAGAAGAAGAAAAACGAAGCGGCGGAAAGATAGAAGCGGACGAAGAAGAAATTGATGACATCGTTGCCGCATTTGATTCCATCCAAATGCCGGAGGAGACCGCCGCATCTGCTGTTCAAAAATCTGAACCGGTTGATGAAGAGGATTCGGACGCAGTGGACGCCGACGCTGCCGACAGCAACCTTGATGAAGCACTTTTTGCAGATGCCGCCCCTGCCGAAGCGTCGAACGAACGGCCCAGCATTGCCGATTTGCTTGAAGCCGCTCCTCTCGAGGAAAATACTGCGGATGACATCAACCCGGAATCTTTATTTATTGACGAAGACCCAACCGACATTGATGATCTGGCCGAGGATCCGGGTGAATTTGACATTGCGGGTACTGTAGATACTCCGCCCCGACAAGAAGAATCGCTATTTGCCGATGTGGAAGCGAGCGATGACAGCGATGACGATGACATCACTGACCTGCAAGAGGACAGCATTGTTGAAGAACTCAGCGATGATGACCTGACTGAGGATTCCTCCGACAATCTATTCGGTGCTTCAAGTGCCGACGACTCGCTGTTTGTTTCCCAAAGTGCGCCAGAAACCGCCGACGATGACGATGCCCCGCTTGAAACAGAGGACTATATTATTGAAGAACTTACCGACGATGTGGAGTTTATCGAAGAGTTCGACGAATTTGAAGATGACGAAGAAGTCGATTTCGGCGCGCCGGAAAATGTATTTGATAATGCGCCTGCAGTGAGGCCCAGCGATGGTTTCGATCATCTGGTGAATGAGTATTCGAGAGGATCCGTTCAGCCACAGCCCCGCCCGGAACCGCTGTTGGCCGACAACACCCTTGACAATGCGCTGAACGACATTTTCCAGGGGAATTCAACAAACACTGCTGACCGGCCGAAGTCTGAACATGAACAGCAGATGGATCGAATTTCTCAATTACCCGACACGCTTCCGGATGATGCACTTCCGGATAGTCTGGCGGAAATCATGAAAAGAAAATCGATTGCGCCTCATCCTGCCAGACAATCGGTGATCCCTTCTGTGCCGCAACAACCTACCAGTCAACCGAACGCCGGAACGCTGAACATACCCGTTCAGCAGAACCCCGCGGGTGATTTTGCAAATGCTGGCATGCCAGGACAGCAGAGTCAGTGGGGCGGTGGACCAAATGCCGGTATGCCGGGGCAGCAGAGTCAGTGGGGCAGCGGACAGAATACCGGAATGCCCGGACAACAGAGTCAGTGGGGCGGCGGACCGAATGCCGGTATGCCCGGACAACAGAGTCAATGGGGGAATTCTCAATCCTCCGAAGACTATGACGACGACCTGGACATGGATAAGAGAAAGGGATTTTTCGGAAAGCTCTTCGGAAAATAAATCAGCGATAGTTGGTTACTATCAATTCACCCACATGCCCCCGTGCAGTCGCCTTGGAGTTCACATTTCGCGATGCGCTCACCTTCTCGATATGAAACTTGCGATAACGTTTTTTCATCCAAGGAACATCTGAATTGGAAAGCATAATGTAACAGCCGCGCTGGTCGAGTTGTTCAATGACATCAGCCAAAACTTCCTGATTATCCAATCCGAAACCGTGCTTCTGATATGCAACAAAATTTGATGTCTTTGACAGCGGAATATACGGCGGATCCAGATAAATGAAATCGCCCTTGCGAGCGTTTTTCAATACCGCCTCAAATGACGTTGCTCGCAAATCCACCCCTATCAACGATTTTGAAACCGCGCGTAGGTTTTGTTCATTGCAGATGCGTGGATTGGCATGTCTTCCAAAAGGAACATTGAACTCGCCACGTTGATTGACCCGATACAAACCGTTGAACCCAGTGCGATTCAAAAAAATCATACGAGCAGCTCTCCCCTGTGGGCTGAGGCGAGATACGCGCTTGGCGCGTACTTCATAGTAATGTTCTTTTTGGTACACATGCCGCTTCAGGTGACGAATCACCCCCTCGACATCGTCACGAAGCGTGATATATGTGTCAATTAATTCCTCGTTGGAATCCCAAAGAAAAGCGCGTACCGGCTGAAGTTCAAAAAAAAGTGCACCGCCGCCGACAAACGGTTCAAAGTAACGGTTAAAGTGCGCGGGCAATGCCGCAACCAAATGGTCCATCAGCTGCCTCTTGCCACCGACCCATTTTAAAAACGGTTTAGGGGAATCAAATGAAGCAGTAGGCAGTTCCACGACGTTTTGCTTTACCACAGAAATCAATGCATTCCTCTCCTGCAAAAAGATTCATTTTTCATGGCAACATATCACTATGTAACAAAACGATATTTCACCTGACAAAGTCAACTTATGAAATAAAAAAAAGCAGTTTTCAGAATTCAACCGAGCCGAATTCCAACGCCCAACGATCGAACGTCTCCAAGCTCCGTTTACCATACCCGGCAATTTTGTTTCGCACCGAATTCATCGACCGCGGCACATCTGGTTCCCCCGACCCTTTAGAGTAAAAATTGTCCACATAGCAGATAATTCGCTCTTCCAACGAAACCGGCACAAAATCACGCATCGGTAACGGCAACTGCTGAGACACAATATCCGCGCAAGAAAGCCCCATCCCGATATGACGTTCACAAACCAACGCATGGCGTTCAAACCCCAACTTTCTCATCAGCGCCGCACCTAAAATGCCGTGCGCCATATAGGGCTCCGAGCCAAAGCATCCAATTGTAGGCGCGTCAGTTTCTGCAATACCAATATCGTGAACCATAGCCGCCTGCTCAAGAAAAATCTCATCGATATTCTTGCCGTTCGATTTGTGCGCAATTTGCAACGCGCCTCTCGCCACCGCTTCGCTATGGGCAATGAGCAAACGTAACCCGGTGCGATCCTTCGGCCCGTATTGCCGCAGCAGCGCGAATGCATCAAAAGTTATCATTCATTGTTCTCCGCCGGAAGCCAACGCGTACGTACCACCCAAATGGGCCCCACATCGGGAAGAACCGCCGCCAGGACTTCGTCCGGCCGGGTTCCACCGGAACCCACAAGCGCCAGCGTCATCCGAACCGGTACGCAACCTTCAATGCTCGGCAAAGACACCGGAGATGTGATATTTTCTGCGACCTCTGCGGCAAGTACATATTGGCGAATCTCAACCGAACGCTGTTTTCCCTTCCGGACTCGCACAACTTCGATAGTATCCGCATCCATCAATGACTGCAGCGCGGCCTCCACCACAGCCGTTTCGGCATTCACGAAAGCCAGATACTCCACCGCATCAAATGCATGCGACAATTTGGCCTCTCCATCTGCGATTGGACGAATGGAACGAACCTCCAGATCTGCCGGAACCGCGTCTCTCATCTGCTCCAGTATTTTTTCAGGTGTCGGCGCATCCACCAGCCATACATCAAAAGGTTCCGCTAATGCCGCCGTACCGAGAGGAACCGGCGGAGGCGCCTCTATTTTAGGTTTGGGATGAAACCCCTGTGTATACCAGAGTTTTAATCCTGCACGAGAGAAACTGCGCATAATGTGTCGCATTCGATCGAGATGACCGATAAACATCTGGCGACCGAAAAACGCCACTTCCAGACGAAATCGAACAGGCGATGTTCCGGCTTGAATTACTGGGGCCGGCTTTTTGGTCGTATTTTTTATGGAAGCCACATCCGCTTGAACCTGGACGACCGGCGAAGATTCCTTTAGAGGCTTCACCATCAACTCACTTCGTTTGCAGCGAATGCCACAGTGATGGCAAATAAATTCCGTTTTCCCAGTTGAATCGACAAATACCCCGCACGGTGCGGTTGTCTGCTGCGCATATGCAGCGTCTCTTTCCTGTTGCCGAAACGCCACGGTCACCCCACTGTCGATGTGATCCCAGGGAACACGATCGGAATCGCTGATTTTTTTTAGGTACGCGGCCGCGTCTATCTGCGTCAGCAAGTCCTGCCATATATCTTCAGCAAACATCTCATCCCACCCATCAAACAACGCCCCCGCATCGACAGCCTGCTCAATGAGGTTCGCCAACCGTGCATCACCACGGGCCAGAATTCCTTCCAGTACACTCATTTTTACATGATGGGTTTTCAGCTTGATTCGCTTTTCCCGGGCAACGTCACGAAGCAACAACTGTCGCCTTCGAATTTCACTTTCATCGAGCATCTCTTCGCGCTCAAACGGAGTGAATGGTTTGGGAACAAACGTCGACACCGATACAACCACTTCGGCCCGTTTTCCGGCTATCCGGCGTCCCGTCTTTTGAATTTTCTGCGCCAGTTCGACAATTTGAACCAAATCGTCATCGGTTTCGGTCGGCAGCCCCAACATGAAATATAGTTTGATGCGGTGAAACCCACGTTCGTAGAATCTCGCGGCGGCATTCAGCACATCTACCTCAGTGATGTTCTTGTTCACCAAATCACGCAGGCGCTGACTTCCCGCCTCCGGCGCCAATGTCACACCGGATGCACGAAGTTGAGATAAAACACTCACAACTTCATCAGACAATCCATATGCGCGAAGAGAAGGCACCGAAAAGGATACGCGTTTTTTGATATATTCGTTTCCGAGCCCTGTGATGATCTGTTCGATTTGACTGTGGTCCGCCGACGATAACGATGATAGTGACACCTCATCGAAACCCAATGTGCATGTCGCCTTGTGCAAAATTCCCGCAATCGCGTTCTCATCGCGTTCCCGTACCGGTCGATACAAATATCCGGCCTGGCAAAACCGACATCCCTCGGTACACCCCCGTGCGATTTCCACACTATACCTATCGAACACGGCTTGTATGGTAGCAACAGGGCCGTTTCCGGATGGATACAACGCCAAATCCGATATCACCGCCGGTTGAACAACCGATTTGTCCACCTGAACCACTGCTCTATGGGATGCGCCGTTCTCCTCTCGCGAATACAAGCCGGGGACAAACACAAACGGAAACTCGTTCATTCGCGCCAGGATTTCTTTTCTGGACATGTTCTGCAAACGGCATGCAGCCAATGCGTTCATCACCTGCGGTAGCGCCTCTTCGCCGTCTCCAAGCAACACCAAATCCACAAATGGTGACATCGGTTCTGATTCGACGGCAACCGGTCCGCCAACCATCACCAGCGGGTCTAACTCCTGACGTTCAGTCGCTCGCCGCGGTATTCCGCCCATATCCAGCATCGCAATCACATTTGTAAACGTTAGCTCGTACTGAAGTGAAAAACCGACAATATCGAATTCATTCAGCGGACGGCCGGACTCCAATGTACCAAGAGGAATTTTCTGTTCCCGCATTACAGCGACCATGTCCGGCCAGGGCATAAATACCCGCTCTGCGGCAAGGCCATTGGTTCCGTTAACAATTTCGTACAGAATGGACAAACCGATATGACTCATACCAATTTCATACGCGTCCGGAAACGCCAACGCCACCCGAACATCCGCATCGCGGCATAACACACTGCCGAACTCTCCACCCACGTATCTCCCGGGCTTTTCAACTTGCAACAGATATTTCGCATTTGAACTATTCCACATATCCACTCATCCACTCGCTGTTGTCTCGTTCGTATGAGACCCTCTCTCTTTATGAAATTGTCTACCTGTTTGTAAACAAAAGAATGAATGTCGACCCGTTGCACGAAGAAACGCAGCGCTATCAACAAAAAACGAAAATGAAATATTTGTTATTTTTTAGAGGATTTCTTCCGCATTTTATCCCAGAGCGACTGCTTGAGACGTTCCACACGGATAGAGTATTGCCCACCGGGATGTTCCTCCTGATATTCCTGGAACATCATCATCGCCCCCTGGAAATCTCCGATGTTGTACCGGCCGAGCGCAATTCGATACCGCGCTTCCTCGCATCGGGGATGTCGCGGTTTGGCATGAATGAAAGTCAATAAATCACGCTCCGCCAACCGCCAATCCTGATCGACCTCCTGATGCAACACGCCTCTCCACAGGTGAGCGTACGAATTTCGGTGGCCGTCGGGAAACATTCGCAAAAATTCGTTGAAACACTGAAGCGCATTTTTACGAACGCCCTCGCGCCCATAAAGCTCGCAAAGAGAGAAATAGGCATCTTCCTGCAATTGACCGACTGCCGGCTCGGCAACGTACGCGGTAAACGCGGCGCGTGCACGGTCGTAATCGCCGATATAATCCATGGCCAACCGCCCTTCCTCATACTTGGAATTCTGAGCGATCGCCGTTCCCGGCACAAGTGATGCAACCCTGTCAAACGTATCCGCTGCCTGTTTATAGTTCCCCATCGCGGCATAACACTCAGCAAGCAGTGACAACGCGGTAATCAGTTGTTCACCGCTGACTCGACGGGTGGTTTCTTCGAGCAGATGTGCCGCATACGGCAGGTCGCCCGCACTCATCGCCGCTTTCGCACGCACCACAAAATTACGGCTCTCTTCATCGGGAACCGCGTCGGAATTCAATGCCGGAGCCGCCTTGCGGCCATGCTTTTTCCCCCCCATATGCGCCACGCGAGGTACATAATCAGTGCTCGGATGCAATGTAAAACGAACCTGCTCACTCGTCTGTTCATTCACCAGCTGCGCCTCAACCGACTGCATTCCCGGTTTGGACAACCGGTAAGAGACCGGTCCGGCAGGCAAACGAACCGTCAGCGGAGTAAATCCGACGATCTGATCTTCAATTTCAACCTGCACATGCTCCTGGCCGCCGTCAAATCGAACTAACCGACCAGAAGTCGTTACCAGATTATCAGACAACGATTCGACTTCAGCGGCCAGTATCCGCTGTCGATCTCCCAATTCCACGGCTCTATCCGTTCCCGGAACCTGAATCAATTCACCACTTGCCACATCTATCGAAGAATGTGTGCTGTCATTTGAAATCACCTGAACTTTTCCGCGTGTAACAGATACCTGCGTAGCCCCGTCCCCGAAAACTTCTACTGTAAAAATCGTCCCCTTTACCAACACCGTCGTTTCGGGCGTGTGAATTTCCATTCGTCGTCCAAGGCTGCCATCATACTCAACCGCCAACTTGCCACGCTCCAACGACAGTGAAATTAACTCCGGCGTGATTTTATTAATAGACCAACTGGTTTCATCAACCAGCGCCACCTTCACAAATCGTCCCATGCGAAAATTCAGTTTTGAATCTTCGGCTACAGCGACCCGCGTTCCATCCACCAATTTCAGGCTGCCATCCATACCGCTGAAGGGTTTTCCGTCCATATAGACAATGCCCTGCATTTTGTCGATTCGACCTTTAGACAAATCGGGACCAGTGGGCGCAACAGCGGGTTCAACCGGCGGCGAAATTGAAAAACTCGCAATCGTATGGTCCTGCGGCTGCTGATAAACCAATATCGCAAACACGACAGCGGCAGCCGCGGCAATACCCACCGAAGCGGCAACAACGGGTTTCCACCAGGAAATCGTTGCATTCGATTGCGTCACCTCATTTGATATTTCATAGATGGAGGGAACCAATCGATCATATATCGCATCTTTTCGCTCGGAAGTGAATTCTTCCTCGTTGAAACGGAGCTGCTCTATCTGCTCCAAGTCCTGCCATGCACTCTGACAACTCTCGCATCGACGTAAATGCATCTCTACACGACTTCGTGCGACAGCACTCAGCTCATTAAAACGCGCCAGCTGCGGCAGTGTGTATTTACATTCTTTGCGTTTGGGTTTCATGTCACTCATCACTTATAAAAATGAGAAAGGATTTCCTTCCTCGCGGCCTGTAGCCGTGATCCAATGGTCGATACCGATGAATCCAGCAACTCGGCGATTTCCTGTAGCGAATACCCTTCGTACGTATACAGTATGAACGTCTCGCGCTTTTTCGACGACAGCTTGTCGAGTACCTCGTATACTTCCTGAATGCTCGCAAGTCGCGTTTCCGGTGTGCGGCGAACCTCTGTTCCCCGAACTTCATTCACTTCATTGATCGCTGTATTCAACCGACGATGACGACTTTTTACTCGAATTTCCTGCCGCGCCACATTTATCGTTATCCTGAACAGCCACGTCGAAAATGCCGCAGTTCCGCGAAACTTCGAAATGGACTGAAACACATTCAAAAATACCAGCTGGACTAGATCATCAACATCTTCATGGGGGCCCAACAACAACATTAAATGACGATGCACCCCATCCACATGACGCTGAAAAAGTTCCTGGAATGCACGGGTATCACCTTCCTGACAGCGTTTCACCAGCTTGCTGACAGAAGTGGGTTTGGCTTTCTTTGTAGCCAGACCGATTTTTTGCAAAACCCCTGTGGTCATGTCTTTGTCTCTGGAACGTTTTCCAGCAGCTCCTTCTTTCTCTCCATTAGAAGACATGCACCCCTCTGATTTATGAAAAATAAACGTTGCGTTTACTTTTTTGTGTATTTTTTCAACCACACTAAAAACCCAGCTGCAATCCCAACGTTATCGTCGGCACTACCCACACGTGACTGTAGACCTCTGTGCCATTATTGACAAGTACATCCCGAACAAACGGAAAGTTGCACCCTCCCTGTAGAAAAAACTCCAACGGCGATACCAATACCGCGACTAACTCAATAAGCAGGTTGCCGCCGGGTTGAAATGTCATATCCGTGCGAGTGCTGTTCAAACTGTGAGATTTGTACACGGCAAAACCAAGAGAAAACCCTGCCCATCCCACAATTTTCAGCACACGCTGCTGGAAAAAAATATTACCGAAATATAATTCAATCGGGATTTGACTCATACTGCCTGTGACCGTGCGGGCTCCGTAATTTGCACTTCCTTGCCAGCCCATTGTAAACATGGCAACCGTTCGCTTTGAAAAGATTCCTTTTACAGACAGTTTGGGTCCAGTCAGAATCTCATCAATCGACCATATGCCACTCGCCATCAACCCCAACCCCAGACCATAAAACCGCGGATAATTGACTCGTTTTACCGGCGCCGTTTTTTTGGTTCCCGCTACTTCTTTAGGTTCCAGTATCGCCAGCCCTGCGCCCAGGGCCGGCAATTCAGCGCTGCTTTGCAAATACGGCGTCACCATCTCCTCCACCACCAGCCCCATTGTCCAGGCCAATTGCTCCACATTGGGGTTGTGAGACACCGTTCGAACTTCTGACACGCTTCGCTGTTCGTCCGTTGAATCAATAGATATGATTAAATGTCGCTCAGAGATGCGACGAAGCGTAATATTCCATTCGAACTCGTCGGTTGCAGCGCTTGGATCTCCGAATACACAAGTGGTAACTTCCACACCGAATTTATCCAGCCGAACCGCCAACACTTGCGCAAGCGCCGTACTCAGCGGTTCCAGCTGCGGCTCATACTCGATAAGCAGCGGCACAAACACACGGTGATCATCATGCAAATAACCAGAGTCATAAGAATTTTCTCTCAAATCAGTTGGTGCGGAATGCAGCTCCGAGTCGGCAGTTTTCTTTGTTTCTTCAGCAGATGAACGGTTTGCCGCAGCACCGGTCGTTGCTTGCGCATGCTGAGCTATCGCCGGCAAGGCAAACGCAGATATCGCAACAAAACCGAAGACGCGAAGCCAATATTTTTTCCGCACATATCGCATGGTAGCGAAGTATAATGCGAAATGAACGGAATGTAATGTTTTAAGCGCAAACATTCCTGTGATATAAAAATAAAACAGCAAGAAGCAAAAAGTGTATCGGCAACGGCGTTTACAATGAGTACATCCGACAACAATCAGAAAGAAGCTGTCGCACTGGTTACCGGCGGCGCCAGACGCGTGGGACGCTATATTGTCAATGCATTGTCAGACCATTTTCGCGTTGCGGTTCACTGTCATCGTCCACCGGACGACACCGATACCCGAATCGAAGACGCAACCTACTTTGAATCAGATCTCACCGCCCCCGCCGCCCCTGCAAAACTGATTGAAGACGTGATATTTGCCATGGGGCGTCTAGACGTACTGGTAAATAACGCGGCGATTTTTTTTCAAGACAAGTCTCCTCTTCTAGATTTAGCAAAAATGAAAACATTAAACGTGGACGCCCCGCGCAAACTGATGGCCGCCGCCCGCCCACACCTGAAACAGCGCGGTGGACACATCATCAATATCGCGGATATCGCTGGAATACGACCGTTTAAGAAATATCACGCATATTCAAAAAGCAAAGCCGCCCTTATTGAATACAGCCTGTCAGAAGCTCTGTCTCTGGCACGGGACCAAATTCGCATCAACACCATTTGCCCAGGTATCGTTCTTCCGTCTGAACAACAGAAGACGGACGCACTCGATTTTCTGCAGCAGCAGATACCGCTCAACTACATCGGAAAACCTGAAGATGTTGCGAGTCTGGTCGCTTTTTTGGCCACCAGTAATTTCATTACCGGACAAGTCATTTCTGTTGATGGCGGCCGTCTGTTATCACCGGTTCCGGATGAACCGAGATAGTTCGCCACAGAAACAATTTTATCCAAAACTGGCTATCCATCGGAAAAGCCGCTATTTAACACAATTATGCATACGCTTTACGACATTTCACACATTCAACCCCCAAGCACTGTCCACCTCATCGGCATTTGTGGAACCGGTATGGGCGCGCTCGCGGGTCTCCTGAAAAAAAAAGGATACACGGTGACCGGATCGGATGCCGGGGCGTATCCGCCGATGAGCGATGAGCTGATCACATTGGGCATTCCCCTGTTCGAAGGCTACAGCGCAAGCAATCTGAATCACAACCCCGACCTGGTTGTGGTCGGAAACGTGTGCCGAAATGATCATGTCGAAGCCGTAGCTGCAAGGGAGAAGGGAATCCCCTGTGCGTCATTTCCCCAGACATTGAGGCAGCTGTTTCTCCCACATCAAATTCCATATGTCGTTGCCGGAACGCACGGAAAAACGACCACCACCGCGCTGCTCGCCTATCTGTTGGAAACCTGCGGCCAGTCTCCAAGCGTTCTGGTGGGCGGAATCACAAAAGACTTTGGCGCAGGATACAAACTCGGAACAGGCGACTATTTCGTGATTGAAGGGGATGAGTATGACAGCGCATATTTCGAAAAAGTCCCCAAGTTTTTATCATACGAACCCCAGGGCGCGGTTCTGACGTCAGTAGAACACGACCACATTGATATTTATCCAAGTAAAGAAAGCTATTTTCAGGCGTTTTCATCGTTTGCGGAATTGGTGTTTCCCGGACCCCTAGCCGTCTACACCGGCGATGAAGGTTGCAGGGAAATACTCGAAACTTCTGCAATCAACGCGCAGGTGGTTACGTATGGTGTGGCCAACGATCCTTTTGTGTTCGAACCTGCCTGGCTGGCCACCCCTAGAAACGACAATCGTTTTTCACTGATGGTGGAAGGAATCAACCGGGGTCTATTTGATACATCGTTAATCGGTCGTCACAATCTTCGAAACACACTCGCCGCGCTCATATTGGCGCATGTCGGCGCAAAAATTCCACTGGAGGAACTCCGCGAAGCGCTTCCCGGCTTTGGGGGAATCGCCCGTCGACAACAAATTGTGGGCACGCCCAACAACATTACCCTTTATGATGATTTCGCGCATCATCCCACCGCCGTTCGAGTGACTCTGGACGCGCTGCGCTATCGCCACGGCAAAAGTAGAATTATTGCCGCATTTGAGCCCAGATCCGCCACTGCCTGCAGAAAACTTCACCAGGAACAATACACAACCTCTTTTTTTAATGCGGACCTGGCGCTGCTGGCCCCCGTGGGGCGAAATCTTCCCGACTCCGAAATTCTCGATACCGCGGTGCTGGCGACTGAACTCAATCAAAAAGGTGTTCCCGCGCGGGCAACTTCCACGATTGAAGAACTCCGAAACATTGTCATTGAAGAGGCCCAACCGGGAGATGTGGTGGTACTATTCTCAAACGGATCGTTTGGTGGCCTGCATCAAAAATTGCTCAACGATCTGCTGCCGACAAAGAATGTCTGACAGTAATCTCTGTTTTTCCCATATTTTCCGTTTCGCACACATGTTTCCCGATTTCTTCTACACCAAACACAAAACGAACACAAAGCAGTCCAACTCATTGTAATCACAATCATTATTAACTATTCGACTATCATCAGACACACTAGCTACCACTTGTTGCACATGTGTACTACGCAAAAATTGCACAGTAAAACTCCAAATCCGACATAGATATCCGCCCGAGAAGGACATATTGGCACGTTCGGCGTGAATAGAAATGCAGTCTTAAATTGAAAATTCTATATTATTCAATAAATTTATATAGTTACTCATAACCAAGCAACCATCTGACATAGTTGGCACCGGAGTTGCATTCTAGGGTGGGTGTAACGCGGACACTTAATAAACTTAACCGCGTTTTAATATATTACTTAATTTCTTATTTTTCTTAGCGGCTTATTCCTTATCTTAAATGCCTTTGTGCGATTATGCTCCTTCTCTTGAAAGCCCGTTACTGACCGCCCTCGGTAACGGGCTATTTTTTTATCCGATTCTCCCCCCGTCACGTATGTGCTAATTATTTGCCATCTCCACGGCAACCTTGTGATTTTCATCAGCAAGTAAAACAACCAACACTGCTTACAACAGCGGAAAATCGCCGTTCATTCCCCACTAAATCATCGAATGTCCCGAAGTGGGCTTAAATTCACGTATTCCCGTAAAACGCACAAGAAAAATGTAGATATGAGAAAAAGAATTGCTGCCGGCGTGGCCTGGAATATTAAGGCAGCTATTGGGGGACTGCTTCGAATCCGGCGATTGTGGTTGTCACCATGAAGTTTGATTGGACAGTATGACGCTCCGCATGGAAGATATCCATTCGATAGCTTTCACCTTCTGTCAAACCCAGATTATCCATGATAATTGTAGCGGTCTCTTCCCCATGTTGGCCACCTAAATCCATCTCCAGATTTCCATCAATGAACACCCAGACATCATCGTCACCACTGAAGGTGAATTGCTGTCCTGCCTCGTATCGGAACATGGTACTGATTTGCGTGGTGAAATGAAAATTGTGTCCCGAGCACTCGTTGTCACTATCCCCGTCATCTTCATTTTTGCAGTACTCGCCGAACAGCATATCATCTATTGGAAAAAATGAATTGCTACCGCGGCGATCAAACACCCAGATCCCTGAATCGGCGGGAGTTTCAGTCAGTTCGATACAAATGGACGTTTCCATATTGATGGGGGTGTCGGTATCTGTATCCGTCAAATACCATTGATCAAATGTCGCAGCACTGGTGATATTCGACTCTGGATCAGTATCGTAAATCGCATCAGTGTCATAAATCGGTCGATGATCAGCAGTAAGCGTAGATAAAACCAGACCGGTATGAAGCCCATTACGAGGATCACCCCAATCGCTTAGCACCACCTCAAAATCCGGATGTTCGACGTCCGAATCCATCACACCATCATAGTCTTTCCCTCTGAAATCGCGAATAATCGCCATCAGTTCCACCTCATCGGCATATCCGTCACAATCATTGTCGTACCCATCGTCACTTCGACTTTCGCATGCCATCGGATACACATCCGGATTGAGGTCATTGCAATCACCGTCCCCAAGGAAACTTCCATCCGTATCTGTCAATCCACTCGCGATATAACCGTCGCCGTCCATATCCAGACATCCGGCGGCCGTTCCCGAACCGCTGCCGTCCGCATCATCCACGCATCCATTGGCGCAAAACCCCTCCACGTAGCTGTAATAACAGTTTCCGCCGTAGCAGCTGGATCCGCCATCATACATTCTCAAAATAGTTGCATTCAACGGATCACACTCATTCCCGGTAGGTACGCCGGCCGCACAATTTGCAGATGCACAAAGCGTATCAGGGTCAAAACCACGACAGCAGCGGAAACCGAGGTTGTCCATTTTGAACGTGCTACCGTTCGCCGCCCACAAGTCAAATGAACAGCTCAACCCATCAGCCTGATCATTGTAGGAACCACCGCGAATCTGATATACGCCGCTGCCGGTCGACGTTTCTGTCGATGTCCATTCTTCGGCATTTCCGGACATGTCAAACAGATTCGGTGTCTGCCCCCAATCGGCCAAACAGGTAATCAAGTCGCCCACGGGAATCAGTTCCAATCCACTGGCCGGCGTGTAATCGATGCCGTTACAATAACTGTCATTGTACAATTCGCCGTACGGATAAAGGGTTTCCGCGGTTCCACCCATCTCGCATGCGGCTTGCCATTGGCCGGCAGAGCACACGGCCCATGCGCCGTCGTCGGTATCCAACGCTGCACATGCAGCTTCAGCACCTGCCAGTGTCACGCCGGTCCACGGAATCGCATTGGGCCGCGAACAGGCAACGCCGTTTCCGCTTCCTGCATCGTCTGTATCCGCGCCGAAGCGCGTCGCTTCATAGGCAAAAATCTCATAATCCGTATCGCCGTCAGAATCGTAGTCGATTCGCACCACCGCATCTGCACAGTTGGTTCCTTCATCCACCAGACCGTCACAGTCATTGTCCGCACCGTCGAGACTTTCTGTACGACCGGCCGCCATTTCCGTCGGTGTGGGTACTTCAGCAGAACAGAGATTATCTCCGTCTGTATCCGCACAGCAAATCAAATCTGCGGTCGGGTCAGTGTCTACACATCGCCAGGAGCCGCTGACAATACACTCGCCCTGGGAAAATGAGGATGTGTCTGAGTTGTCACATCCTTCTCCCAGATACTCGGCATTTCCCATAGTCAGCGCTTCATCGGCGTAACCGTCGCAGTCGTTGTCCAATCCATCACAAAGCGTTTCGTTCGCAACCACAACACCGCCGGACAATTCAATCACACTAGTATCATACTCACAAGCCCAGTCTTCATCCGTATCATCAGTATCGCCGTTGCATACAACTTCGTAATAGTCGGTATCGCAAGCAGTGTTGCATATATTGGGTGCATCAGACACATCCAAATCACCGTCGGCCAGGTCCACCGCACCATCGCAGTCATCGTCAATACCGTTGCAGGTCTCCATCGCGGACTTATCTTCATCTATAATCCCGTCACAGTCATCGTCCCGTCCCTGGAAAGAGCCGGCCCAGCATTTATCGCATTCGGGGTCGGAATCGCAGGCGGAGGCGTTGTATTCGCAT
>JAFGXQ010000027.1 GCA_016936575.1 Deltaproteobacteria bacterium | reverse complement strand
GTCTAGTCAGATCGATTCGGAATTCGACTGATCGTTTTCTGCTTGCCCTCACGTCCTTCCGCGGCGTTGTCCTCCTCGACAGTGGTCACACTGCCTTCATCGTCCGCATTGCTGAAGGCCGCAATTGCTGCGCACAATTACAATCATTCAAAATCCGCACCGGTCTAGTCTCTACCCGTTATTTTTTTGAGGGTTTCCTGGCGGTTTTTTTTGTGGCGATGGCTTCGGATTTGCTTTTCGCGGCGAGCGCGGAGGGACGGGTTGTCCACCAGTTGTGTCCGAGGAAAATCAACACGCCGGCACTGTGAATGGTGAGCAGCACACATGCGATACTGATGTTCGGGTAGCGCATTCCGGGCATCACATGTTCGAGTGTATTCATCGATAATTGAACCAGGAACAGCATGATGATTCCGAATAGATGCCATTTTTTATGGATAGCTTTCGCGTGTATGACCACACCGCTGAGCAACACCACGTAATAGTAGTATGATGACGTCGTTAACCAGAAGAACGGCATGAACCCGAGTCCCACCGCCTCCCAATCTTTTAGTCTCGATATGAACAGGCCCAGCAGTAGTATCATCACCAGAGACAACACTCGCATCTGGGTTTCTATTGAAGCAACCATCGCTTTTTTCTCGTCGCTAATCCATTTGAGATCCAGTTCCCCTCTGTAGACAGCGGCAATCACCATGCCCATTCGTCTCGAGGACAAATTGTGGGGCTGCACGTGAGAAGCGATGTTCTCGAGCGACTGCCTGTGGGCTTCGATGCCGTCTCTGGAAATGGACGCCGTGAGCAGTATGGTAATCACAACAAAAAAGCCCATGGCCATTTTGTAATACTTCATTGGAATGCGCTTCCAGAATTGAGTCAGGGGCGCCTCCTTGTTGGTAACCAGCGCGTGAATCCCTTTGGCGGCAATGGCGAACAGCCAGATGCCCGGGAAGTATCGCATGAGAGTGGCGTACGCGAAGAATGCGCCTGAGGCTGTGTACTTTTCTTTTTTCAGCATGCTAAGACCGATGATGGTGGCGGATATCCAGTCATATCGCAGCATGGCCCAGCCTGCGGTTGGCCACCGTACCGAGTAACAGATGGTTAGGAATATCCACGAAAACGCAGCCGTTCTCGGCCCGAATGCCCAGCCGATTGCAAACAGAGCGGCGGCCAGCCACAGAATGTCGAGGCTGACAATGAATCTCAGCGACTCCACAGGCGTGTTCTGCGCCAGCGGTCGCGCAATGAAAACCCAGGTCGGTGTACCGTTGAATCCGTGATCCCACAGCAACTGGCGCCAGAGTTTGCACCCCATGGGGCGACTGACCCGCTGCAGATACATGGTATCGTGGACAAATTGCTTCCAGCGTTTGGGAGTGAACCGCGATTTCACCTTCTCGGAAAGTGTCAGCGCAAAGGAGATCGGTTTTTTTACATAGTCATCCGGTCCCTGATGAAGGTAGCCCTTGGTAGAACTGGCGCAATGTCGGCCGCTTTCATAATCTGCGTTCACGATGGCGGGCAGTAGATTGTAGTAGCCCAGCTCGTCGAAGTATTTGGCTGAAATGTAGTAGTGCATCAGGTCATACTCATCAAGAGAGGTTCCTTCTGTTAGATGGCTGTATCCCGCGTAGTTGTATGTGCCTGCGATTGCCAGAAAGAAAAACGCCGCAAGGGAACTCTGAAACGCATTGAATTTGAATTTTCCAATACTGAACAGCGGAGTCTGTTTCAGCCACTCTGAGGCAATTTTGTTTTTTTTCGCGTTCTTTTTCAACACCGCCAGAACATAGCTGAAAATAAGGGCGGCAATCGTCGCTACAATGAGACCGATTTTTACTTTTTCGATAAAATCTCGCGAAATCATTCTGATTCCTTTTCCCACGGAAGGGGAGGTGACAACCGAATCCTTCTTTATCGGGTATCGGTGTTATCGCAAATCAACACGGTTCGGCCGAATACTTAACCGCAAATTCATGGAAAAGAAAAGGTAAAAGTAGGCTTGCAAAGGGTTGGGTGCCCGTTTCTAAAGGAGCGGTTTCTGATGTGCCGCGGTCTGCATCACTCTGCAACGCTGCGTGACCCAGTTTCTCAAAGATACCCGGTAGATGTGAAGACGACGGGTTGTGGGGGCGGAAGAAAAATGGGTTTGGGCGTATGAAAACTCCAGAGTGCTTCGAATGTGAAAGAGTTGTTCGACGGAACGATGCCATGTGGAAGGCACAGCGACCAGTGACGGATGATGGTTTGCCAATTGGCAGAATAGACCTTCTCCCCCCTGTCCATGTGCGATTCTGTAGTTGTTCAGCCCATTCAGATCGATGACCGTTTTTCCTGAAAAAAAGGACATGGCACCGGCGCCTTCCACAGCGATAGCGGTGTCATCGGGAAATTGGGTTTGAACATATTTGGCCGCTACCGTGTGAAGCGCGCGAATTTCTTCGCAGTGGGCTTGGTACGACGCCACCTGCGAAGGTAGATGAATGATTCCCCCGATGACAAAGAGGAGCACACCGATTTCTCCCAGTGACGACGAGAATTGAAACCTGCGCGGAAACGACGGATTCAGCATAGCGACGGCTCCGGCCAGGAGCATCGGCATAAAAGGCGCATAGTAGCGAGTCTGGTAGAACGAAACGTGCAGCAACACTGGGCGGGTCGCCAAAACGGCGAACAGGGCGAGCAGCGAGATGAGAATGGGCACAGCGAAAGATAGCCTACGGTGAGGAGGAACGTACTTCAGGCGAATTGCGGCAATTGTCAGTAGCATGACCATTCCCACGCCAGTGGCCGGGGTGTGTCCGAACAGCAGGTGCGGAATAAACAGGGTGGTGTTGTGAACCAGTGAAAATGTCGATTTGACATAGAACGTATTGGGTAGAAGGTGACCTGTGATCCAAAAATTGTACGTTCCCCAAATGATTGTTGAGAAGAGGGAAGGGAGGACGAGCTGGGTAGTGAAAACTATTTTTTTTGGAGTGGAACCCGGCGAGAACAATTGTACCAAGGTCATTCCGAAAACAATGCAAACAGCTTCCGGTCTGCTGAGTATTGCCAGTGCGGCAAGAATTCCCCCTTGAAGATACCGGGTTTGCTTCCATTCGAGAACGGCAAAAGTGATAGTCGCCATAGCCAGCGTGATTTCCATTCCGGACATGGAGCTGAACCAGAACAGGGGCCATGCGAGCAACAGACCGATGGCGGCGATGCCGGTGATTCGGCGACCGGTGAAAATAGTTGCCAGTCGGGCCGCACCGATGAGTGTGACAATCGCGAATAATGCGGAGGTGCCTTTTATCCACAGGGGAATCGCGTGGAGCCAGTTTCCGGTGATGTACGCGGGAAGTGCGGCGATGAGCCACAGGGGGCTGGAAAAACCGCTTTCCGCGACACCCGGATTGTAACTGGGAAATCCATCTCTAAGGATGCCGCGCATGTAGGTGAGATGTATCCAGGCGTCATCGACAGGAAAGTCCCAAAACGGTGCTCCGGTGTTTCCGGTGTACAGTGTGACAACAAAGATCATCGCCACCGCGGCAAGAGAGACGACGCTGAAAAACAACGTATCTGAGCGATAAATGTATGCGAGTGCTTTTTTGAATACGCGATTCATACAGAATGGATGTCACAGTGTGTAAAAAAAGGCAACTTCAGCCCGGTGTCACCGACGGGGGAGGCGGAATCTTTGATGACAAACCGTCAAGTACCTCACGCAGTTTTTCGCATAGCTGCTGAACAGTGAACGGTTTGGTCAGCAGCGGATACTGGGTTTTTCGAATACCGTGCTGGTCGATGATTTCGTCGTTGTGTCCGGACATGAAAATAACTTTGATGAGCGGCGATTTTTGCTTCAGTTTTTTTACCAGTTCAACACCGCTTATTCCCGGCATCACCACGTCGGTCAGCACAATATCGATTTCTTCCTCGTGTTGTCTGAATATCTCAATGGCTGCGTTGCCATCAACCGCTTCAATAACGCTGTACCCGTTGCTTTCCAGTTGGCGTTTGGCCAATCTGCGAACCAGGTGTTCATCTTCAACCAGCAGTACCGTTTCGAACCCCCGTTGTGGTGCGGTGTCTTCCCAGTTGGTATCGCTGGTGGCACCGGAGCGCCCCGCGCGGGGAAGGAAAATTTTAAACGTACTGCCCACATCAAGTTGTGAGTCCACTTCGATAAAGCCGTCATTCTGTTTTACAATTCCATACACCGTTGCCAGACCGAGTCCAGTGCCTTTGCCCACCTCTTTCGAAGTGTAAAACGGCTCGAAAATCATTTTCAGTTTATCTTCTGGAATACCGCACCCGGTGTCGGAAATGCTGATACAAACAAAATTGCCGGCAGATCGCTCCGGATGATTTTCACAATCTTTTTCGCTGACAAGTAGGTTCTCGGTGTGAATTTTGATTTCACCGCCCAGGGGCATCGCATCCCGCGCATTCACAACCAGGTTGGCAACTACCTGATCGAGCTGGGTAATGTCCATAACAACTTTTCCGCTTTTAGCGCTGTTCGAAAAGTAAATGCGAATGTCTTCTCCGATAAGTCTCGACAGCATTTTGTACGATGATTCAATGCGTTCGTTCACATTGACCAGTACAGGGTCGATGATCTGTTTACGGCTGAATGCCAGCAACTGTCGGGTTAGATTAACAGCGCGTTTTCCGGCCTCTGCAATTTGCGACAGGTCGTCGATGACCTGCGGATTGTCTTTAAAATCGTCAAGGAGCGATTCCGCATATCCGTTGATGACGAACAGCAAGTTGTTGAAGTCGTGGGCCACACCTCCCGCCAATCGACCGATCGCTTCCATTTTTTGCGCCTGATACAACTGTTCCTGGAGTCCTTTTTTTTCAAGTTCGGCCTTCTGCCGTTCATTGATTTCCTGCTGCAGCTGAACATTGGTCTTCGACAATTGGGACGTGCGTTCTTCCACCAGTTCTTCCAGATGCTCACGGTGTTTTTCAATTTCTGATTCCGCTCTTTTTCGCTCTGTAATGTCTCTGGCAATCAGGAGGAACCCCCGTAAATTGCCTTCCTCGTCGTTCAGCATGGAACCCGAAAGCGACACCGGGATGATTTTTCCGTCGTGGGTGATGTACTCTGTCTCAATATCCTTGCTTCGAAACGTATCTTCCTTTTTTCGATTGGTTTCCCGAATCCACACCGGAATATGTGCGTTGGGTGCGAATACATATTTGACCAGTTTTCCAATCAGCTCTCTTTCTGAGAAGCCGAGCATGCGAGTGGTCGCCTGGTTCGCAGAAATAATAGCACCGTCCAGCCCCACCAGCATCAGGGAGTCACCCATGGTGGCGATAATACTTTCAGCGGCTTTCGATGGTGTCAGTGTGAACAGCTCGTATTTCCAGATGGCGTAGCCCACAAACACATTGGCAAGGATAAATGCAAGCACTGTCAGCGATGGAGTTGATACCTCCAGAAGTTGAAGCGTCAACTCCACGAAAACCGACAGCAGTGTGGTGATACCCGCCGCCAGCATAAAACGACTCTGTGCAGCTTTTCGAATGTCTGTCGGTTTACCGAGGTACCAGATGTACAAGCCGGCAGAAATGATCGGCAACGCCGACATCCAGACATATGAGATGCTACTGAGGATATTGTCTCGCACACTATAGGACCATCCCCACGGTTGTTTGATAGGTGGGCCGGTGATGTAGTGGCCGGTGCCATCCAAAAAGATAAATATAGCGACGGGAGCGTAAATAAGGACATAAACAAACTTTTGCTTCAGCCATTTTTCGCGTTCTGTAAACAGAATCGCAAGGTGAAGCCATATTGCGGTGTGCAGCGACCACAAAAAATCGAATCGCCACCAGATCATTGCTTCTGACAAATCTTTGGCCTGCTTGTAGCCGAAGTCGAGGAATGAGAAGTACGCTACCGACATACAGATGACAAAATACAACCGATTGATTGTGGCTTTCGTATCTTTGAAATAGATGAAGCTACCCAGAAACAGAGATGCAACGAATGATAGCAACGATATAAGCGCGAAAATTGTCATATCTACGTATTGTATTCCTCTGCACGAAAATGGGAGAATAGCAATTTTACCGCGGCATGAATACCCGTTTCTGAATAATTTTACGGGATTACTTATAATATGAAGCGACAGCTCAGCAAAAAATGAATCGTTATGTTTGGTGTTTTGGAAGGGATGTGTACTCCGAGCCGATTACCGGATTCGTCTGGAATTACTGCTCAGAATTTTGCGATGCGATGTGTTGACTATGAGCGATGGTCCCCTCGTACAAATACCGCGTGTGGGTATCGTCGCAGACGAGTAAATCCAGGAACAAGTCTTTCGACAACTGTTGCAGCGCCGTTGCTCCCCGGATTTGGTTTGCACGAGCGAATATGAAGTGTTCATCCCACAAGTCGGACGGAAAACCCAACGCATTTCCTCTTCGCGCGAATTCCATGCTCGGACCGATAAGCTCCTGCAGTGGAACCCCATTAAACGAATACATGAATTCTTCAGGGGGAGATAGAAAACCGTGATACGAAAACTCCTGGGCAATCCAGCGAGGCAGAAATTCAGATTCGTTGAATTCAATTTGGTATTTTTCTTTATTCAAATACCAGTCTGTACCCGGATATATCAGTCCCGGGGCAGCATGAAAAGAGTCCGGCTGCATTCGTTGCAGCAATGCCAGGTTGTCCTCCATGATTGAACTGTTTGTGATTCCCTGCTGAATCAATTGTGGAGGAATGGGTATCGGGTAGATAAACGACGTGATGACATTCACCGATTTGTTTTCAAGACGACTGGCCTCTCTCAGATATTGGACAGAAAGTACGATGTCGTTTGCAGTGATTCCCTTGTTCATCACGTGTTTCAGTACCTCGTCGTTGCCGGACTCCGCACCGAAGAAGACCGATTTCAGTCCCGCGCGTATGAGCGTTCGAAATTGAGAAACCATTTTTTCACGATGCTTGTGCGCGTTTCGTTTGGCCCGCGTGAGCATTGTGTATTCCAGTCGCAGATTTCGTTTCAGTATTTCTTCGCTGATTTGAACGCCGTGGGATAGCGGTGTATCAGAGGCGGTAAATGAGAATAGTCCGACTTCCTGCCTGAGCATCTCTTCCATTTCATCCACGATTGCAACCGGTGACCGTTTGTGAAAATTGGGATAGATTTTCGGATGAATACAGAAACTGCATTTGCCATAGTCACAACCGAGCGCATCTACGATAGTATGGACAGGAACGACTCCCTTTCGTTTGTGGTACATTGGAACGGGTTTATTCTGAACATCAATACATCGAGGCGGGGTGATAACAATGTCGTCGCTATATCGATAAATAATATTCGGTATATTCGCATCAATAATCGCCCTAAGTTTCGATTGCTTGTCAGGCTTGTGGCGAACCGCGGCGACGATTTTTACCAATGCATCTTCTCCTTCTGAATACACCGCGATGTCGAAGGGACTGAGTCGCAGGATATGGCCTTCATGGGTAAAGCAGTTTACTTGTGGACCGCCGGCAACGACAATTGTGTTCGGATTATCAGCATGAATCCGATTACATAGATCGACGCAGTAGTCGTAGGTGCTCCCTGCCCACAATTTGATTCCAACTACCGGAATCTGTTCGCCGGCAATACGTTTCGAAAGCGCGGCATTATACTCAGACATTAGTTGTTTGTGATGGGAACGCAGTTCCTGATACAGCGTTCGCATCTGATTTTGTTCCTGACCCGTCAATGGCTGGTCAGAGAAGATTTGCTTTTCAAACAGTGACCTCAGCGGTGCTGATACGTCCGGCCGATTAAACTCGGCGATGGCATCGATGGTTGCGCGATCCTCGATTTCAAATTGAATATCAGCAGCAGCCAGCGCTGCGCGAAGTACGCCGATTCCGTTGTCGAGGAATACATCAGCGGGCGAACGTCGGAGCGGGGTGAATCCGTTGTAGAGCAAGAGTTCAGTCACGGCGGTTCCTTTTGGTTATTCGGTTGTCGAACAAAAATTATACATTACCCGTACTGTAACAGTATTTATTAAAAAGATAAATCAAATTGAAAAAAAGCTTTCTCTGCTTTCGCGGGTAAACATATGCTCAAAGTCGACTCCGGTTCTTTCAGTCAATGCACTGTGAACGTGAGGTGCAAAAGCTTCGATTTGGTCTTCACAACCGGCAATGAGTGAAGATATGTTTTCGGGATTGGCAAAGTACGCACGGGCCATATCGTTCCAAAGCGGAGTAACCGCCATATAAGGGTTTTCTGTAATGAAAAAGCGTTTCCAGAATGTGTTGAATCCGCCGCTATTCAGGTCTTCATAGGTCCATCTGTTTTGAATATCGCAAAGTCGCATCAGGGCAACCGGGTCAAATACAACGTCGGAGTAGCTTTTAATATCGCCGACCTGTTCAAACCCCATTAATGTAAAGAAATTGATTTGTTTTGGGCTGATTGCGCAAAGCAGGTCAGTGACATCGTTGTGCCATGCTTCGGCGAATACACACTGCATCAGTTCCGTTGATACCGATGTATGTCTGTACTTCGGCGCAACCGCCTGATTGCTCATTTCACATAGAACCGAATCTTCGGCGCGCAATTTATCGAGTTCCAGGCGAAAAGACTTATCAGAGGGGAGTCCAAGATCGTCTGTGTCGATAATACTGCTGAATACGCCGACAACGTCGGTGGCTGTTCTACTGACAAATGTTGCGGTTTCCGGAGTTAATTCCCAGGGGCGGATTCGTATTTCAGCGGTATTGGGCAGAATGAATTTTTGTTCCAGAAAAGTTTCGTACACGAGATGGTAGGCTTTTTTAAGGTCAGCGGTGTTGTTCGCCCTGGCTGAAACCAATTCTTCGGGTTGTGGTTGAAAAAGTCCGCCTTTTCGCAGTAGATTCAGATGTCGCATTTGGCGTTGCTCTGTTTTTGACATATGGCGCTGTGAATTCATGATGTCCTCCGGTGGTTGCGTTGGATGCAGAGGTCCCTCGGTGTAAAACTCACCCGGGACGGCATCTTTTTTTCGTGATCCGCTCAAAAACTGTTGACAGCACAGTACAACTGGACATGATTCATTGCTGAATCATATCTTTATCCGTCAGATAACTGCTTTGAATTGTAAATCAGAGAGGGCTAATCGTGTGATACACGTAGTACACAATTAGTTAATGATACGACTTTTTTCTCGACGCGTTCCTTGCCCCGCGGACTCGTCGATTTCATAAATACGGTTCTGATTTACAGTATCCATACTATAATTTTAGTACTATCTAATAAGTGTGCAACGATGGAAGTGAAAAAAGTTTAAAAAAAGTATAAAATATCATTTTTGCTGTAAAATAATAGTATCATATGATACAATCGTATTTTTATTAAATTCTTAAGAGGAGTTTTAAACTCATGATTTTTTTTTAACGTTCATCATCTCAAATAAAATTTGACGGAATTTAACTGTTTTAAATATCAGTATCGTCTCTTTCTTGATGAACAGAGTGTTGCTTTTCGTGTAGATATGACAGGTGTGACATAGCGCTTTCAGCGGGCGCAAATGCCTTTTGCAATTTGAATAAATTGTGGCATAATTGTAAAATATTCTTTTTGTTGAAAAGAAAATCCAACCGATTTGCCGAATGGAGTTTGCATGGAAATTACTACATTGAATCGTAGAATGGATTTGATAGCGCAGTTAATGGAACTGCATGAGGCGGCATGGCCGGCATTTATCAACGCCAACCCGAACGAGCATTCCGAAAAATACATCACTGAGATGGCGGATTTTCAATTGCTTTGCGTTGACGGAGATTTACTCGTCGCAGGGGGAAACACCATCCCGATTGCATGGAAAACCGAAGACGATATGCCGGACGGCTGGACTGGTGTTATTGCGCAGGGGGTGCGCGAGTACGAAATGAACATCACCGCGTCCGCGCTCTGCGCGCTTGCCATAGTCATTCGAAACACCCATCTCGGCCAGGGGCTCAGCTCAAAAATGGTCGAGGCAATGAAGTCGCTGGGGCGTGAACGTAGTCTGACCCACCTACTCGCGCCGGTAAGACCGACATTGAAATCGATGTATCCACTAATTTCGATGGACGATTACATAACCTGGCGACGTGGCGACGGTGCGTTTTTTGACCCATGGATGCGTGTTCATGAACGTCTGAACGGGGCATTGGTTCAAGTGGCCAGAGATGCGTTGGTAATTGAAGGAAGTGTATCCGACTGGGAGGCGTGGACCGGGCAGACCATGAAAAGCTCTGGACAGTATATCGTGGAGGGAGCGCTGCATCCGGTTGCGATTGATGTGGATGCCGACAAAGGCGTCTATTCAGAAGATAATGTGTGGTTCAAGTATATCCTCTAGTTTTTCTTTTCTGTAGCGGATTTCCGCCGATGGTGTCGTTAATTTTTTCGGTCTGTATCCGAGTAACCTTTTAGAGGCGACACACAAAAGGATACACTAATGACTGGAAATTACGCGGGAGACGAAAAGAGAAAACATGCGCGCTACCATTGGACGACATCGGTAGTCTTGTTAAAAGATGATACATCCTCAGCGGGCGAGATACAGAACATCAGTATGGGCGGCATTCTGGTGAAATCGTCACTGCCGTTGAAGTACGGCGATGAGGTGACTGCGGAATTCATGGTTCCCAAACTCGATAAAAAGATCAAAGCGAAATGCGCGGTTCGCTGGATGATGGGGGAGGAGACCATCGGCTTGAGCTTCGTGGGATTGAAGGCCATTGAAACCTGGGCAGTCAGTCAGCTGGTTCGCCAACTGGCGAATGAACAGGGGTGAATCGTTTCTCTATTTTTTAATTAAAAATGTCTTTTTTTAACAACGGGTGCTGTCTGTCAACCGCAATTTCAATGCGGTGATGACCGCGTAGTGGCTGAATGTTTCTGAATAAAAGCGATTACCTGTTCCGTGCTTTTTTGGGGCGCTTCTAAAATAGGATTGTGTCCAACGTCGTTTATGATGCGGTGTTCAATGTTGCTTCGATGATTTGCAATCTTCGCAGCGATACGGGTGTAGGTCGCATCCAATTCTCCGGTTATCAACAAAACGGGAATAGTGATCGTGTCCAGCAGCGAAGTCATATCTGGTGAATGCCCCAACCCGAGCGCAGCGATGCATTGTGAAATGCGTTCCGGATGGTGTGACAATCGGGTACACCGCTGGGCATCCAGTAGCGGTTGCGGAAGCCGACGCTGACTATCAAAAACAGGAAGTGACTCAAAGTATTCTATCAGGGGCATCATTTGACTTCGGTCGAGTTTCTGTTGCAGCTCTCGCTCCCACGAGAGACGTTGCGTTCGTTGTTCGGGGTCTTCAATTCCAGGATGCACCGAGAACAATACCGCCCCATGAAATTGTCCGGTATGATTCAGCAGCGTTCCGAGTGCGAGACGAGCGCCCATGGAATAGCCAACCAGCCAGTTCTGAGCAGATGGCTGTGCATTGGCAGCAACCGCTGTCGTCGCCTCATCGAACATTGCGGGCATCGGAGAAATAGGGAGTTCATCTGTCAAACCCTCATGTCCGGGCAACGGCAGCGATGTCGCACAGGCATTGGGAATTTGAGAGCGGACGGCAGTCGCTATCGCTGAGAAAAAGTCCCGATGCCCCATGAACCCATGCAAAAACAGAACGTTTACCCTGTTCATGATTCAGTCAGGAGAGAGAGCGTGTTTTTCACGTCTTCAATAAATCGTTTTCGGAAATCAGGCGCAGCAGTCAGCTGAACATTAACCACTGAAGCGCCTGGTGTACCCAGTGCTGTATTGAGATGAGCGATGAGGGCCGACCGATTATCGGCATGTAAATACGGTAGTTGAAACATCGTACAGACTCCTTCAAAATCAGGAGTTCCGGGCAGAATAAATCCACTGTTCAGTTCTGCGTCGATTTCCGGAATTTGAGCAATGGGTAGCTGGCTGAAAATCTGTCCCCCGTTATTGTTTAATATGACAACAACCAGTGGTGAGGTGGCTTGGGCCAGCAAGGCAAATCCGCCCAAGTCGTGCAGTGCGGCGAGATCTCCCACCAGAACAACGACCGGGGAGTCCAAACAAGAGGCGCTCCCCGCAGCGCCGCTGATACCGCCGTCGATTCCGCTTGCACCGCGTTGATGCAGTATTCGCTGTGCACAGACGGGCGGGGCGAATAAGTCTGTATCGCGAATCACCAGGCTGTTTCCGATGCAGAGTGTTGCGTCCTCTTTGAGCATCTCGATTATCGTCGAGAGCGCTGTCGCGTCGCAGAAAGGAGCTTCTTCAACAAACGTTTGCCGTGTGTGCGTAATCTGTTTGTCGATTTGGTGAAGAGATGCCGCCCATGTTTCATCTGGTGCTGCGGTCATTCCGATGGTTGCGCGCGTTAGGGTATTGGTGACTTCTCCGGTGATAACCATATTGGCCGTTCCCTGTGCGTCGACATACGCGTCTTCACTCAGCACAATTCTCGGAATGGACGGATATGTGTGTAGAAATTTTTCATATGCGCCGGTTGTCAGCGGACGGTGACACTCAATGATGATGTCGGGCATGCGGGTATGAAACACATCGGCGGCAAAGAATGCCGATGCGTTTTCGATGAATACATCGCTCATTCTGCGAACACCGCTCGCGGATTCTGCCAAAACCGGATACCCCGTCGCTTGAGCAAACGCGGTGAGTGCATTGAACCGCCGGGTTGAATCCTGGGGCATCGGGCCGGGGCCGCATACGATGATGCCGCGTTGAAAAGTACGACATACGGCAGCTAATTTTTCGATGGCATGTTCCGGAACGCGCGCAACCGGCGGTATAGCCACTGTCGACAGGTTGATGGGCGCTGAAACGCTTTTGTTTGACACTTCTGGTTCCAGCGGTTTTCGAAAGCGTGCATTGATATGTACCGGACCGGGATTGGGGCAGAGCGATTGTTGTACCGCCTGCGCGGCGATGCGCGAAACGGCCGCCATTGCATCATTATGGGCGACGGGTTCGCCTAGTTCAAAGAACCGTTTCACATGACTTCCGAATAAATGCGGCTGATGAATGGTTTGATTGGCGCCGCAGTGCTGCAGTTCCCATGGACGATCGGCGGTAATGAGAATGAGCGGCAGATGTGCAGCTTCAGCTTCAATGACAGCCGGAAAATAGTGTGCGCCGGCGCTGCCTGATGTACATATCAGTACGGTTGGGATACCCGTTATGCGTACTTGCCCCAGTGCAAAAAATGCGGCACTTCTCTCGTCAAGCACCACATGACACTGCACAGCCGCATGCTGGAGTGCAGTCAACGCCAGCGGCGTGGAACGGGACCCCGGACTGATCACCACCTGGGTTACGCCCGCAGAGATCAGCGCATGAAAAAAAGGGTGTGTCCATTGTTTGTAAATATCGATCATATTGCCCCCAGCGCGCTGAGCATCGGCATCAGCTTGGCGCCTGTTTCTGTAAATTCCACCGCTGCACTCGACCCGTTGACGATGCCGGCGCCGGCAAACAGCCAGGCTTCGTTTTCTTTGAGCAATGCGCTGCGGATGCCCACGGCGAAATCACCGTCTCCAGATGCGTTGAACCATCCGATGGGGCCGGCATACCAACCGCGCGATTGGTGTTCATTATCTGCGAGCCATTGCGTCGCGGCACGAGTCGGCGTGCCGCAGACAGCAGGCGTCGGATGCAGGCACGACACCATATCCAAAGCGTGAATGGGAATGTCGCTGACACCGGTAACCGGGCAATGAAGATGAAACAGATTTTTCAGCGACTTGATTTTAATTTCTCGTTCGCTGGTAATGCGAATACCGCTTTGTCGAAATTGCGATTCTATGTTCGAGAGCACAAATTCGAATTCCCGGCGTTCTTTTTCGCTGTGCTGCAGTGCGGTAGCCGTATCGGTGCGGGATGAACGCTGTGCGGAACCGGCGAGAGCGTCAGCTGCGAATCGATGGCCCTGCTCACTGACCCGGATCAGTTGCTCTGGCGTGGCGCCGATGAAGACGCCGTCTTCTCCACCGAATACAAAACGAGTGCAGTCGGCATAGCTGTTGTCGAGGCGTTCGAGGCACCGTTGAAGAGAGAAATCTAGATTCGATTTTAAATGGCTCATCCTCGACACAACCACCTTATGGAGGGTTCCGGCATGAATTTCATTCAGCGCATCGTGTACGAGCGTTTCCCAGCCGTTGGAGAAATGGGTGATGTTCACCGACTGGGTAGCAGGCATGCGCAGCGGGTCCTCTTTTTTCAACCAATGAAAAATATCATGGAGCTCATTCTGCCAGACTCGGCTGGTGTGGAATTCTTCTGCATCGATGACCAGTTGCAACGTTCCGTCCTGTGACTGAGTAGCGTATTGCCACCTGGGAATGATGAATCGCGCATCTGAAAATGCGCCCCATATCGAGTCCTGTGAAGCGGCGGGGACGAATGCGCCGCCACCATAGAATCGAAGGTTCGGAAAATGAGAGTTCGGGGCATTGGAACGTATATCAATTCGCTCGAACTGTTTTTCTGCCTGCAGCCGGATGGCTTGGAAGCGCGTGTTTCGTGATGCCTCAAGGACAATCGTTGCCCCCGCACCGGCCACACTCCAATCCCCCTGCTGCGCGGTGGCAGAACGGTTGGGCAGCCACCCCGTTTTTTCACCGACGAAATGTTCAAAGAACGAGTGAATCGCTTTTTTGGGCACTTCAATGCGGAGGCAGAGTAACGGGCGGGGTGCGTTCGTTGCCATCTCTTTTAATGCGGTAACAGCGGCGTCGGGGGTTGCGATAATTGCGTTCATATAATGGCGTTCTTCCTATTGTTTTTCACATATATACAGGTGGCAGGCACCGGACATAAATCGTTCGACGTGCGGAACGGTGAATCCTGCTTGTGTCAGCTCGGTTGCGAAGGTGTTCGGCGCGGGAAAGCGTTTCATGGATTCGGGTAGATAGGCGTATTCTGAATGGCTTGACAGAATCGCACCGAATAATGGAATCATGCGCTGCACGTAAAACCGTGCCATCGGCGCGAGGATACTACCTTTGGGTGTGGAGAGTTCGAGAATAACCAGTCGACCGCCTGAAACCAGTACCGTGGAAAGTTGCCGCAGCGCTGCATGGCGGTCGGCGAAATTGCGTATTCCGAATGCGATGATTGCGGCGTGGACTGAATTCGGTTGAAGCGGCAGATGTTCTCCGGTGCTCGCCATAATAGAAACTAGGGTACTGCTGGAGAGCTTCTGTTTTCCCATGCGCAACATCCCTTTGGAAGGGTCGGCGGCGATGACTTGAATGCCGGGGTAGCGGTTCGCTGCGGCAATGGAAATATCGAGGGTTCCGGCGGCCAAATCCAAAAGCCGATCCCCTGTTGTCAATCGAAGCGCGGCAACCGCCTTTTTACGCCAACGGCGGTCGAACCCCAGTGAGGTGACCGTATTCAGCAGATCGTATTTTGGGGCAATGCCGTCGAACATGGCACCGCTTCCGTTGGGTGAATTCATTTTGCCATCAAAACGCAGCTGTGGTGTCCTGTCAATTGTTGAGGGGCAAAAGCGTCTTCAGCCCATTCTTTTTTTTTCGTACGACATTTAAATAAAGATATAAATGTTCAAAAAAGCGATTCAAAGGTTGACGAACGTGGTTTTTCGTAAAATGTTTCGCAGACCGGGTCTACGGTAATAGGTTCGGAGCCTTTAAGGAATGACAGGAAAGGGAAAATGATGAGTAAAGTCTACAAAATTAAAGATATCAGCCTGGCCGATTTCGGTCGCAAGGAAATTGAAATCGCCGAAAAGGAAATGCCCGGATTGATGTCTGTTCGTCAGAAATACGGCAAGGAAAAGCCGCTCGCCGGACAGCGTATTACCGGGTCATTGCATATGACCATTCAGACCGCGGTGTTGATTGAGACGCTCGCAGAGTTGGGAGCGGATGTTCGCTGGGCCAGCTGTAACATTTTTTCAACCCAGGATCACGCGGCAGCGGCGATTGCCGCCAGTGGCATTCCGGTGTTTGCCTGGAAGGGCGAAACATTGGAGGAGTACTGGTGGTGTACCAACGAAGCGTTGACATTCCCCGGCGGAAAAGGGCCGACACTGATTGTGGATGACGGCGGCGATGCCACGTTGCTGATTCACAAAGGGGTTGAACTCGAAAAAATGTATGAAGAGACGAAGACCCTTCCCGAAATCACCACGACCGTGCAGGAGGAAATTATCATTGAGCAGTTGCTTCATAAACTGGTTCAGGAATCTCCTTCCAAATGGCGGGATGCGGCCAAAGAGATCATCGGTGTTTCGGAAGAAACCACCACCGGCGTTCATCGTCTTTATGAGATGATGAAACAGGGAAAATTGCTCTTTCCCGCGTACAATGTGAATGACTCGGTGACAAAATCGAAGTTCGACAATCTGTACGGATGCCGAGAGTCACTGGCTGACGGCATTAAACGGGCAACCGACGTGATGATTGCCGGGAAGACCGTCTGCGTGTGCGGATACGGCGACGTGGGCAAAGGCTGCGCACAGTCCATGCGGGGCTTCGGCGCACGGGTATTGGTGACTGAGATTGATCCCATTTGTGCATTGCAGGCGGCGATGGAAGGTTACGAAGTAGTCACGGTAGAGGACGCACTGGCGGAAGCGAATGTTTTTGTGACCACCACCGGAAACAAAGATATCATTACGGCGAAACATATGTCCCAAATGGTCGATCAGACGATTGTCTGCAATATCGGGCACTTTGATAACGAGATTCAAATGGCGGCGCTCGAAAAATGGCCGGGCGTTGAAAAAATTGAAATCAAGCCTCAGGTTGACAAGTGGAAGTTCAAGGAAGGACACGAGATATTTATTCTGGCCGAAGGCCGGCTGGTGAATCTCGGTTGTGCCACCGGACATCCGAGTTTTGTGATGTCGAATTCGTTCACCAATCAAACACTGGCGCAAATCGCGCTGGCGAAAGAGAAGCCGGCGGTCGGCGTATACATGCTGCCGAAGATACTCGATGAGGAAGTGGCGAGACTTCACCTTGAAAAGCTGGGCGTGAAACTGACAAAGCTGACTGAAGCCCAAGCGGACTACATCGGCGTAAAAGTGGAAGGCCCTTACAAACCTGAGCATTATCGCTACTAGTACGCTCCGCTCAAGGGGCATTCCGCTTCAGTTCACCCGCTCTTCAAAATACATAAGTCGTTATACGTGCCAAAAAAGGGAAATGTGGTTTTCCCCTCTCCCGCATGCGGCCTCACCCCCCGGCCCCCTCTCCCGCATGCGGAGAGGGGGAGGCAGGTAGCGCGGTTCCCCTCTCCATTTATTGGAGAGGGGTTAGGGGTGAGGTTGTCCCAAAAATATCCCACCCGCGCACAGAAATTTTCGTACTATTGAATTAACAGGTACTCATATCAAAAGAAGTTTGTCTTATATTTGAAGGATGTAAATTATTTATCGGAGGATGCTTATGGGTAAAATAATGTTTTGGATATTGGTCGCCACGGTCGTATTGTCAGTGGCTTCCTGTGAAAAAGATGCCGCCTCGCGGCCGCCCAATTCAGACGGTGACGCCGATGGGGACGGCGATGGCGACAGCGATTCTGACGCGGATGTAGATACCAATGCGTATGACACAGACAACATGCCCTCAACTTGTGCAGACAAAAAACTGGACGATGATGAAGCCTGCGATGACGGAAATCATGTGAATGGTGACGGCTGTAAAGGGGATTGTCTCGAAGTGGAGGAGGGGTGGTCCTGCACGCCGCCCGGGCAACCGTGTCACCGAATGTTGATATGCGGGGACGGATTTGTGATGCTGCCGGAATTGTGTGACGACGGAAATGTGGAAGATGGCGACGGCTGCAGCGACAAGTGTCAGGTGGAGCATGCATATATCTGTGAGGGCATGCCTAGTGTGTGCGAGCCTACAGATTGTGGAAACGGCGTACTGGAAGGCGCAGAGAGCTGCGATGATGGAAACAATATTGCCGGTGACGGCTGTTCGGTGGATTGCCGCAAAGAGCCCAGTTGTACGGTTGAAGGGTGTACCTCCAGCTGCGGCGACGGTCTGGCATTGGGGGAGGAATGCGACGATGGGAACTCTGTGAATGGCGATGGCTGCAGCAACGATTGCAAGATCGAAGATGGGTTTGAATGTTCTGACAGCAGTACACTTGAAGATTCAATGGAAGTGCCGGTGGTGTATCGCGATTTCATCGACGGCGGTCATCCCGATTTTAAACAGGGAGAGGTAAAAGACTGTAATCTGGCGTCTCCGGGGTTGGTTCTTCCCACCCTGTCGGCTGAAGGAAAACCGAGGTTGAATACAGCATATACACAAGCGGTGGAAAGTGCAGCCAATCCGGCCAATTGCGACGATGTTGCTTCTGCATCGAGTTTTGACGAGTGGTACGACCATTCTCCCACTGACAGCTCGGTGGTTTCCGGTAAACTGGTACTGTGGCGCAATGAAGCAGGAGACTATGTGAATCGCTGGCTGGATGACGGTACCCAGTGGCGAAAAAAGGTGGATGCCAATAGTGCGCTTTGGTGCTCGGACAGTAGTGCAACCGATGATTGCTCATCCTGTGAGGCGCTCGGCTATGCGGGAGATGATTGGCAGTGCTATGACCCCTGCACCCCCTGGGGAGACGGCAATACGCAGGTGTGTGCAAAGTGGGTCGGCGAAGGGAATGCCATTCTATACGACGGAAACCCGGTGTTTTTTCCGTTGGATGGCAAGGGCATTGACGCTGCGACCGGCACCGCGGTGATTCCCGCGCAGGTCTATATGGGCGGGTGGCAGACTGAATCTGATTACCTGACGCAGAACAACATGACTCCGCCGGCGGGGTATTCGCTGCAGCACAATTTTTTCTTCACCAGCGAAGTTCGGTTCTGGTTTCCGTATGACGCGTCGGCCAGTCAAACATTGAATTTTGTGGGGGACGACGACGTGTGGGTGTTCGTAAACGGCCGTCTGGCAGTGGACTTGGGCGGCATCCACGTACCGGTTGAAGGAGAGTTCACGTTACAGAGTTTAGATGACAGTTATGGTTTGGTGGACGGGAACGTGTACGAGATAGTGGTTTTTCAGGCGGAGCGGCAGAAAGAGGGCTCCAGCTACAAGTTGACCCTGGGTGGATTCAACATGACGCGTAGCGAATGCACCCCCGAATGCGGTGACGGAGTGATTTCCCTCGGAGAACAGTGCGACGACGGCGTGAATGACGGTTCCTACGGCGGATGCGGTACAGATTGCAAATTGAGCACCTACTGCGGAGACAACATCGTACAGGAAGAATTTGAGGATTGCGATGACGGGAACTTCCTCAGTGGCGATACCTGTCCATCCTCTTGCCGCGATATTGTTCCCGAGTAATTTTCCTCGTATGCCTCATATTCCACAAAGTGCTGTTATTATTTGAGTTTTTTCTTTGGAAAACCGTAATTTCATATTGTCTTTTTTTTCAATATCACCACAATTCGTAAAATCAGATTTTGGGAACCACTAATTACAGGAATATCGAAAGCAGGGGAATTATGTACAGCATATGCAAAACCGCAAGGCAGTGTGCAGTTACACAATGAAAGCGTAATGTCGAGCTGCTTACAGTAATCGAACCAACTGTTTTTTTGTTCATATGTTAATACTTTTCCCTGGTTTCCAGCTATGCTAGAATTTAAATGAAAATGTTTATTACTGCTTCGTTATTTTTGCCGACCAAGAGAACCAGATGTGTTGCAGAATGAATAACGGCATCTGAGAACGAAGCGTACTGCATCGACGCTGCCGCGTAATTGGCGGGCCGATGTGTTTGCAGAGGAGGAAGCATCCATGAAATCTTTTTACAGCTTGGCGTTCATCACACTTATTGGGCTACTGTTTGTGTTAACCGCGGCCTGCAGCAGTGATCAGCAGGTACTTCCCGGAGGAGGCGGAGGCGACGGCGACAGCGACGGTGATGGTGATGGAGACGGCGACGGCGACGGCGACAGTGATGGTGACAGTGATTCTGACAGTGACTATCAGATCGATACAGAAAATATGCCGGAGGGATGCGGCGACGGCGAGCTGGCCGACGACGAGGCATGCGATGACGGAAATCACGATAATGGCGATGGGTGTACCGGCGATTGTCTGCTTGTAGAGGAAAGCTGGTCCTGTGTGCCCCCCGGAAAACCCTGCCACCGCATGGCCCTCTGCGGCGACGGCGATGTGTTGTTGCCCGAGATGTGCGACGACGGCAACAATGATGCCGATGATGGATGCAGTCCCAAATGTCAGATTGAAATCGGCTGGAATTGTGAAGGTTCCCCCAGCGACTGTTTTCATACTACCTGCGGTGACAACGATAAGGAAGGGGCGGAAGGCTGCGACGACGGGAATACGCTTCCGTTTGACGGCTGCGATGTGAACTGTCAACGGGAGCCCGATTGCTCGCAAGGCGCCTGTACATCAGAGTGCGGTGACGGTCTGGTGTTGGGTGACGAGGAGTGCGATGACGGCAATTCCATTGACGGTGACGGCTGTAGTTCAGATTGTCAGGAGGAGGAAGGCTTCGTGTGCAACGAGGATGCGGCGCTCGGCGCGTCTATGGAAGTGCCGGTAATCTACAAAGATTTTGTCGAAGGGGAACATCCAGACTTTGAACAGACCACCTACTATATTTTAGAGCATCGTACCGACGAAGAACCGTATTATAGCTGCGATTTCGAGTCTCCCGACATGGTACTTGAAGAACTGTCAGACGCCGGAAAACCCGTCCGCAATACGGCAACCGATTACGATGACCTGGATATTGGCGAGAATCCCAAAGAATGCGATGACATTGCCTCTGCAAGCAGCTTTGACGATTGGTTTGACCACTCTGCGACAGACGGTTCCGTGATTCCTTCAACGATGGTACTTTGGAAAAATGATTCAGGGGAGTATGTGAACCGGTGGCTGGATGATGGGACGCAATGGTCGCGAATCTTAGATTTTGAACCGGAGAAGGAAGGTACCAATCCTCTTTGGATGGATTCGAGTACGAGTTTCAATTGTTCCAATAACGGCAATTTTGATTCATCTACAATGTTATGCTCTTCTCCTTGCGAACCGTGGGGTGACGACCAAACGTGTGCGATTCTTTTTGAAGATTTGGGTACACGGGAATACTACGATGGAAACCCAGTGTTCTTTCCAATTGATAACTTAGGCGTCGACAATCATTCGGATGCAGCGAAAATTTCAGATCCTGTCTATGAAGGGTTGTGGATATGGGAAGAAAGTTTCCTCGATTTTAATGACGTCAATACTCCCATCGGGTATGACTTTCAGCACAATTTTTTCTTCACCAGCGAGGTTCGATTCTGGTTCAAGTACGACGAGACCGCCGACCAGTTTTTTGACTTTGTGGGCGACGACGACGTCTGGGTATTTGTGAACAAAAAACTCGCGGTGGACCTGGGTGGATTGCACTCACCGGTTCAGGGTGGATTTACTCTGCAGAATTTAGAAAATAGTCACAACCTTGAAGACGGCAAGGTATACGAGATTGCCGTGTTCCAAGCGGAACGTCAGAGAGAAGGGTCCAGCTACAAGTTGACCCTGGGCGGGTTCAGCACGGCACGCAGCACGTGTGAGCCCATTTGTGGAGACGGTATTGTGGTGCTGGGTGAGGAATGCGACGACGGCGATAACAACGGCGGTTACGGGGAATGTGCACCGGGTTGTGTGCTCGACGCATATTGCGGAGACGGAGACATACAGGAAGAGGAAGGCGAAGATTGCGACGACGGCAACTTCCGCAACGGCGATGAATGCCCCTCATCGTGCCGCCAGATTGTAGCCGAGTAACAGGCGCTTTTTTTTCATCTCCGTAATACCCACAAGGCGCAGTATCCAGGTCTTTTAGGACACCCCAATGAATCAATCCTGTCGTTTTCTCCGTTGAAGCGCAGGGAATAGACCTCATTTTATTTATCGGTTCATTTGTGACGCAAAAAAGCATTTTTGATACTTGATTTGTCAAAGGAACGATGGGATTTAGATGTATGTCGTTGCGTACCAAATGGGCTATCGTAGCCTCTGTTCTCTGTTTATATGTAGTGCTCATATGGGTGTTTGTGCCGATTGTGGGAACCACCCTGAATGTAATTTGTATGGCCGCGCCGCTGGTGACCGCGCTGATGCTGGGGACGCGCGCCGCCATGATTGTACTCCTGGTGAATTGGGCGGTTTCGTGTCTGCTCATGTATCACGTGGCGCTGGAACCCGGCTGGGAGGGGCTGCATCGGGCGATACCGCCATTTTTCGCATCCATTCTATTCACCTTCGGCGCAGGCCGGATACGAAAATATATATTGGAGCGGAAAGCCGCGGAACAGGCGCTGCGCAATTCAGAAGAACGGTACCGTCTGATTTTCGAGCAGAGTGCGGACGGCATTCTGTTGCTTGATGCGGCGGGGGTGGTTCTCGACGGAAACCCGCGGCTGATTGAGCATGTGGGGTATGGGCCGGATGAGCTTATCGGTAAGCCGCTGATGGAATCAAACATATTTTGCGAAAACGATTCGTTATCTTTCGCCGAGCTGATTGATGAGGTGCAACAAGCTACCCCCGACCATGAGATGGTGGCCTGCAACAAGCTGGGCGAAAAAATATACTTGCAGTTGACGTTTTCGTCTTGCGAGTCGGCGTCCTCGAGTGCAACGTGGATTTGCCTGCTGAAAAACGTTACAGAGAAAAAAGAGATTCATGAGATGTTGCTGGAATCCAAAAAAATGGAGGC
>JAFGXQ010000245.1 GCA_016936575.1 Deltaproteobacteria bacterium | reverse complement strand
GCTGACAACAACATGCAGCTCAAGAAAATCGACATCATTTTATGCATCGAAAACCTCATCAGACTTGGGAGTGGAAAAATTGAGGGACACCCTGCAAACAACTGCGCACAAGTTAAAAGCCTTTACTACATGTATCCCTTGTACGTTCCGCGAATTCGTAAATCATATCCGGCAGTAGCATCCCACTCAACCGCAAACACTCCGGTAAACAGCCAATCCTCTGCATCACCGTAGTCTAAAGTATGAACGGCCCACCCTGCTGTTTCTGCAACACAATTCCCCGTTGTGCTATACCAAGGGGAATCAGCCAATTCTTCGAACTCTGCATCGATATAAATCGATGGCACATCATCACCTGAGAAAACGGAGGCATCGATTACCGAAGGAATATTTTCCCATTGTTCGATAAAAATCTGCATTTGAACAGGATCATCGATCAGGTCAAAGTCACATTCTACACCGTATCTCTCCATTAAAATCACGCTCGAATCATCAGGAGAAACCACATTGCTAGTTCCTGTGTCCACACCATCGCCGATACAAAGCATTTCAAAGAACTGTCCGGCACTGTCATATCCGGTCACAGATATGCATTCCTGCGTAATATTGTCATCCATGCAGTTCACCGTCGGCGCGGGAATATCCTGGTTCAACCCACCCAGCGTCAAATCCGCGGCACTGGTATCAAAATCGGTTTCCACAATCTGCACCGTCGCATCCCCGTAAGCATCATCAAAGGTGGCATCCTCCGGCAAGAACCACACAAAGTCCTCGCCGGAGTCTGTATCAGAGTCACTGTCTGCGTCTGTATCGGAATCCCCGTCGCCATCGCTGTCACTGTCCGAGTCGGTATCCGTATCCGAATCGCCATCCCCACTGCCGCCCCCATCGCCGTTGCAGGCAACAAAGCCCCAAAGGAAAACTCCTAAACAAAAAAATGCCAAAATCACTTTCAATTGCATTCTTGTCCTCCGTTCAGTCATTGCTTTAAATGTGTTGAATATATCAGCACCAGAACAATACGCCAAGATACAAAAATTCTACTCACTAATGCGTTAACGGGCAGCGGCATTTTCAACTTCATCAGCGGCGGCGATGGTTTCGAGGGTTTGTTTTAGTTCGGGCAGGTCGTTTGACCAACCAAACAACACTCTGCGGGCTTCGCGTTTCACTTTTTTGCCGCTGTCTTTTTGGGCGGCGGCAATCAATGCAGCCAGCACGGGGTTTTCCCGGTCACGCCGCGCAGCGGTTTGAACGGCGGTTATCCGTACAAGTTCAGACGGTTCATTGGCTTCAATCATTCGCTCGGCCAACACTGCATCGACCTGGTTCACCGTCAGTAGTCGAAGCGCCTCCAGCGCACCTGCGCGGTCGCCGGGCTCCGCAGATTGGAGCAGCCGGGTCATCGGCTGCAATATGGCGTCATCGGCAGTATTGGACAGCGCGCGCAGCAAATCTCTTCGATTGCCGGCATCTGATTCCGCACCCAGTTTTTCAAGCAGCCAACCAACCAACTCCGCAGAGAAATCGACATTCCCCGCGGTGCGAAACTTTCGTGCGTAAATACCTACCCCATATAACGCATAGCGCGACAACACCTCATGGTCAGCCAGTTTCATTACCGACTGCGCGGTTTTTTCGGTGGGCAAACGACATTGCACCAAATTGCGCACTGCACTTTCACGAACTTTTATATCCAACGATTCGTCCAGCGCCAGCTTGAGCAAAATGTCTTGCGCCGCCTGTGTTCCGGTGGATGACAGCCCCCCAATCAATGAACGCGCGGCCGGGCTGCCGTTTCGAATCTCTTTTTCGGCCCGCTTCAACGTCTTGGGCTGCTGCCTGAAAAACGCCGGAATTGCACTGAAATAGCGCGACCAGTCTGCGGTCCATTTTTGGGCGGCGGCGTTTTGCCCTTTCGGCGCATCTTTGTCGTTCTTTTTATCCCACAGTTTTTGACGATTGGGGTCATTTGCTTTCGCTATCAACGCCTCAAGCAGCGTGTCAAAAGTGAGCCCTTCCATACGCTGCACATCCATGGCATCGAGCGGCAACTCCGCAGTGAACGGTTCATCCGCGCGCAGCACCATCAATTTTTTGGGCAACGATGCGGCTACCGGCGACATATCCGGCGCTTCTTGCGCTGCGGTCAGTTCCATTTCGGTGCTGCTGATTAAACTGCCGCTCCCCGCCAACGCCATTTTCAAACGATCATCAAATACCACTCGCAACAACCGGCCATTATTCAGCACAATCTCTCCGGCCGAAGAAATCAAAACCGGTACGGGAGTGCGACCGCTTTCCAACGGCGTAAAATCGTTTTCCTGCAGCGACTGCGCGTATTGTACTTTTTGTTTTTGCCACTGGTCGGCGGTTTTTACCTGAGTGTACAGCGCACGATAGCGACCGTTGTTATCGTATTCGTCGGTGGAAAACGGTGACGCCCCCTCTTTTGAATCCGCAATCTGCAGATACGACAATACGCTGCGCCAGATGCCCACCGCAAACGTTGAGCTGCCTGGCACAAACCGCATTTTCTCTAACTTGCCGTTTTTATATACCCCCTGGAACGGCGTTGATATTTCATCTTGAAGCGCCGCCAACTTCGAAGGGTCGTCGCTGCCCTGAAGGGTCAAGGTGGGCGCCGAAATGGTCAGCAACAATGACGTCTTGTCGTTTTCGTCAACGGCCAGAACATCTAAGTTCCCCTGCAACATCACTTTCATCAGCTCTCCCCCGCCTGTAGACGACAGAGAACTGATCATCGACAACGCAAATCGTTGCGCCCCATCGGGCCAGCGAAACAGCACCAACGGCTCCGAAGGCGCGACGTCTTTTGTTGCCTTCGATACCTGTTGTCGCGCTGACGCAGAATCGACAGCTTCGGTTTTTTGGGCATCAGAGGGGGGCTTTTCTTTACACGCTGCGAAAAAAACAAACCCAATCGCAAGTAAAAGATGCAACGTTGGCTTTCCCCTATCGAAATATATTATCGTTTTCATTGTAAATGGTTTCATTTCAGGTGAATGTTCGTTGAAATCAACGGGGAGAAAAATGCCACCCCAGACTAATCAAAATACCCTTTGGCTGTACCTTTCAGACGAAGTCCCATTCCATATTCAGTGTCTTCCTTCCAGCTTCCAGCAAACGCGATTTTAAACATCACATCTTCTGCATTCCCAAAATCTTCAGTATGCACCGTATACCCCTGTAATCGTGCCTCAATTAAATCTGGAGATGATGTTCGCGTCGATGGACCATCGAATTTCCACATTAAAACATCCAGATAAATTGCTGGTGGATCATCCCCGCCTATAGTTGACCAATTAATCGTACTAGGGACAGATTCCCATTGCGCAAAATATAGTTCAAATGCCAAATCATAATCAAAATCAATATCGCACACTACGCCATACCTATCCACCTCAGCTGTACCTCCCGTCGCTGTATACGCGCCATCCCCATAGCAAATTATTTCAAAACTAGTGCCGCCATCATATACGCCGGATACTGCAAAACAGTCCTGTGTGATATTCTCGTCCAAACAGTTAATGGACGGTTCACGAATATCCGAGTTCAACCCACCCAAATCAAAATCCAGGCTACTGGTATCGAAACCAGCCTCGACAATTTGTTCTGTCGCATCTCCTGGAATCTCGTCTACGCTACCATCTTCGGGAGTGATAAAAAAATGGTCCACTCCGGCAGAGTTTGTATCCGTATCGCTATCTGTGTCACTGTCGGAATCGCCGTCTGTATCGCTATCCGTATCCGAATCGGTATCGCCATCTGCATCCGTGTCTGCATCTCCATCCCCGCTTCCACCACCATCGCCGTCACAGGCGACGATACCGACAACCAGCAACAACACGCCCATCAATATCCAAACTCGTTTCATCAATTTTGTACCCTGTTTAAAAGCAACAAACCGAAACCGATCTATCAATCAAAATATCCTTTGGCTGTGCCTTTAATGCGTAGCCCCTGCGTATTTTCAGCAACCGGATCCCAGCTTCCAGCAAACGCGATTTTAAACATCACATCTTCTGGATTACCAAAATCTTCGGTATGCACCGCATACCCTTGAAGCCGAGCTTCAATTAGATTTGGGGAAGAAGTTCGAATGGATGGACCGTCAAATCTCCAAAAATTCAAATCCATGTAAATCGCCGGCGGGTCATCTCCCCCTACCGTTGTCCAGCCAATGGTGCTGGGAACCGTATTCCATTGAGTGAAATAAATTTCCGTAATAATATTTTCTTCAGAGGCCCAAACATCACAAACAATACCGTATCGATCCACTTCGGCTGTTCCGCCTGTTGCAGTATACACGCCGTCTCCATAACAAAGAATTTCGAAGGTGGTATCTCCGTCAAACACGCCCACCATCGAAATACATTTTTGAGTGATGTTTTCATCCAAACAATTTACCGTTGCTTCAGGTAAATCGGCGTTCAACCCACCCAAATCAAAATCCACACTACTGGTATCAAAGGTCGTTTCCACAATTTGCTCAGTAGCATCGCCATACACCGCATCCACATTTCCATCTGTCGGCGCAATAAAAAAATTTTCGATTCCCCCGGAGTCCGTATCTGAATCGGTATCGCTATCTGAATCAGTATCGCTATCCGTATCCGAATCGGTATCGCCATCTGCATCCGTGTCTGCATCTCCATCACCGCTTCCACCGCCATCGCCGTCACAGGCGACCGCTCCCCACATCGCAATCATGGCCAACAATATAATCAATAAAGTACGCATCATTTACTCCTAAAAAGCAACGCCCGCCTGTGGCATGTCACAGGCGGGACTTCTCAAATTATCAGCTACTCCGCGACCGGCGGCAGATTACATTGTACGCCGTAGAAGAACTCATGAACATTGGCTTTGCTTTCGCTCAAAATCTGTTCGTCTTCGAGTGTAATCAACGTATCCTCAACAATATTGCCGTTCGCGTCGGTGTTGGGTTTATACCGCACCGGCGCCAACTGCACAAACGGATCCGGCATTTTTATGTATGCCCAGGGCAAATCTCTCGGCTCGGTGGCCAGCTCGCCGTTGAAATTCAACAAATCAAAACTGCACCAATCCGGCCGGTCCGCTTTGGGAATGTTCGAAGAACACAGCCCGTTCCAGGTGGCAATTTTCTGCCGCCAGGTTTTACTGAAAAACAAAAACTTCAGTTTCAGTTTCACACCCACACTACCCGCCAGAATATCGGTAATATCAACCCCGATATTCATACCGTACAACAGCTTCAGACTGAATTTTCGCGGGGTGTACCAATACGACGTCTCTTCTGAACCGCCCGCGGCAATGTTCGCCAGAGAGCCGGTCAATTCCCGGGTGTCATCCACTGCCTCAAACGCCAGGCCCACGGTGGCTTCGGCGGGTACGCTGATTTCTCCAATCGACACAATGCCTTCAATACCCGCTTTGGCGGCGGCAAAGCCTATATCAAACCCAACCCCCACAAACAACCCCACTCTTGCGGCCGCATACGGTTCCGCAATGAGTCCGATAGACGCCACCGTCGATGCCAAATAGTCTTCTGCAGCAGATTCACGCGGCGTCTCCAAAATCTCTTTGAGCATATTGGCCGGGGTGAATGTGAGCTTGGCGGCCACATCAAACCCGTACGCCAACGAGATAAACACCTCTAAATTACAGGGAATCGGCCCGATCATAAAATTTTGATTAAACAGCGTAATCTCTTTTTCGTCGCCCCAGCCCACAATGTCGATTTCTTTTTCAACCCCCAGGGGAACCGTGGCATCCACCAACGCGGCCAATGCCGGTTTGATGGCGGGAATAGCCTGCTGCTGGTAATAATCGATAAACAGATTAATCGTTGATTCCGCTGTTTTGTTTGTACAATTCTCAGCGTGATCAATAAACTCCTGAGGAATGCGCTCGCCCTTACCGTCCACCACCAACCGGCGAATGAAGTCTTCGCACAGCACGCCGTCGGCAAAGTGTTCTCCCCGTTCCCGTGCCGCGTTATAGATACGAATCAGCTCCTGGGCATCGCGCATGGCCTTTTTGGCCTGATTCACTGTTTCTTTAAAATCGCGATACCCTTGAATACACGTGTTCTGAGCTTCCTGGTCGGGGTACACAAAGTCCTGCAGACTATCGGGCAAAAAATCCATGCCCAATATTTCAATTTTAGAACTCGCTCCTGAGGGGTCCAGCGTACTCAGCCCGCACGTGCCCTTCACCACATATTCATCGGGGGTATCTTCGTTTATCGTTTCGTCCACAGCAAGCGGCTCCAACCCCAAACGTAGGAACAACTGCGCATCGATGAGAGATATTGTGCTATTACCGCCAAATACATCAGTTAGTGTGACGTCTGATTTTACACCTGCATGAGTAGAAAGCAGCGGCTCGAAGAAACCAAGCGGTCCCGGTTTCGCATCGTAATCCCACTCAAAGACTGGTGAAAAATTGAAGTTAATCGTTTTGTCATTTTCATTGCTGTCATTATTAATATCCGACTCCATGGTCGAACCCACATTTTCCCCTTCCGCCACGCTGCTCGGCGGCACCACGTTGTACTTGCACCACGGGTGTGTATTGTCGCTCATGGTGCACGGAGAACCCCCACAGGGCGCATCAAATTCATCATTGCTGAATGCGGTATCTGTATCGGGCGGCACTTCTTCGTCTTCCGCGTAGGGGAACTGCGTGTTCACATCTTCGGGGGTTTCGGCGGCGTTAAAAAATGAGTTCCCCTCATTATCAATTTCCATGTCATCTGCCGGGGTGCACAATTCCACCTGCTCACAGGGTTGCGCCGGGTCACCCAGCTCTTCGAAGCATGCTTCTTCGTCACTATTCTGTGGAATGCCGCACGCCTGAAACGTGACGCAACGATTGTCTGCACCGCACTGGGCCTCATGACAGGCGTCATCATCTTCATCACATCTGGCACACACTTGCAGCCAATTGCAGTCTCCGTCTTCGACCGAGCAACATCTCGAAATTTTGCCGCAGTAGCCGTTGTTACAGTCGTTATTGCGCTCGCACAAAGGGGGCGACGGAATGTTATTTCCTCCGCCGATTGGAATTTCCCCAAACGACTCAAATATGGTCAATTCGCAGTCCGCCACTGGAAAGAAGGTTTCTCTTCTGTCGTCATCAGCAGACACCTCGGTATCGGTTTCCCAAACCGGGCAGGTATTGCCGGTGGGCACCTCTCCGATATCCAACAAATGACAATCGCTGTCTTCATATTCCGTTTGGTCGTTCGCCTCCTCTGAACATTTGCGATACTTTTCTTTCATCGCTGCAGAAATGGTCGCCTCGTCGCCCATTTTCACCCCGGCAGGGTTCAACTGCTGTTCAATTTCGGTATCGCATTCGTCGGGGTCTGCATATGTTGGAATACCAACGTGTTTGTCTCCTCCGCGGCGCGGGGTTCTCTGCCCGGGCGCTTCACACACAAACGCCTTGGTCACCATGCAAACGTCGTCACTCCAGGTGCCGTCGTTGTTCAGCGCACCACAGTCACCCGCGGCGCCGCCGTCGGGTTCGCCCTCCGCCCATTTGGCAACCGATGAAAAGTGTCTGTATCCTGTTTCGTCTCCCACCCAAAACAGTTTACCGTTGTTACGGGTATAATTCTGCCATTGCCATTTGCCTTCGGCGGTCACATCGTTGGCGCCGATCCATGCGTTTGAAATACCTAAATCGTCGAGAAATGAAGTGACCAAATCGTTTTCAGAATGACTATTCAACCGCACCAGCATTCGTCCTTCATCTTCACGACAATATGAAGACGCTTCAGACCAGCTCACCTGACAATCACACACCACATAGGTGGTGCGTTCCAGCGCGATTTCAGTGCATGTGCCGTCACACTCGGGTCGACAATCGGCGGGATCACCGCATTGTCCGTCTTGACACTGGTATACGCCGTTACACAACCCATCATTACAAATGGTGCCGTCCGGCGCGTTTTCACAAATGTCAGAATGAATATTCTCTTCGCATACCCATGGGTCAATGGCATCGGGAATCATGTCCGAGTCACAGTCGTCGGTATCAGAGTTGCCGCACCCGGCGATTCCCGGGAACTGCTTATGGGGATCGTCGTCACAAAGATCTATACAATCGGCATATCCGTCACCATCTGCATCATCATCGGCCATACCGCACCCGCATTCTCCCGGAGACATTTTGTTGGGATTGCCCGGGCAGCTGTCAATGAGTACATCCCAATGATCAAACGGTACCAGGTTAATCGGCGTTCGCGCTTCGGCGTCTACTCGTTTGGCAAAGAACGATCCTTCATGGCTGCCGCCGTTGAGAGGGGCGAGACGAACAGTGGCGTTGGGCGCCACAACGGTTCCGGCAAAGGGGCCGTCTAAATCAACGGTTCCTTCGCCTGCGAAGGCGATGAAAAAGTCGGCGCTCGAATAGCTGTGGTCCAATGTGGAGCGCGATGTAAACGAATCGCGAACATACAAAATTACCGGTTCGCCGTTTCCGATTACATGAATCACCGCTTCGGGGTCACCGTAAAAATAATCGAAATAGTAGGTACCGGCGTGCAGGGTGAGATCGGTTCTCGGTTTTAACGTAACGCCCACGTATGCGCCGGGTTGAAGATCAATCGGTTCGGAATCGGGTTCCGGCGCGTACACGCCGTTTACTTCGGGCCAGGCAACGGACCATTGGTAGGTGCCGCCCACATTGATAGTGCTGTTTGGTACCGCCGCATCGTACACCACGCTGTTCTGCTCTTCGATGGCGCCGGCGGCTTCGACTGTGCCGTGAATGGTTGTACGCTCTCGAAGAAACACATCACTTCGCGCAATGACGTTTCCGTCCACTTCGGCATCAGCGCCGATTTCTGCCGGCTGGCTGCCCATGTTGATTACATTGGCCGGAGCGTTCGCGGCATGCACCGCATCGGCGATGCGCAGCGATTCAGCCGTTTCGACCACAACACTCTCCAACGCAACCCCCACCGGCAGTTCGAAATTGAACGACACCTCGGGGCCGCTTTCGGTATCATTGCTCGCAGTTGCCGCAGCGAAACGCAGGTTATCAAGCAATACCGGGCTGCTCATGGTGGGGCCGTTGATAATAACGAAAACCTGCAAATCGGTGTACGCGGCGTTCAACGCGGCCTGCACCTGCTCGGTCAGCGTGAAATTCACTTCGGTGAAACTTCCCACGGTGAGTTCATCCAGCCGCGGCCCGCCCAAATCCACCCAGTACAACCCTTGGGACGGCAGATTCAATACCACACGCATATCGCCCCAGCCCACAGACTCAGGTAAACGCACATCTATCGCCGCCGTGCCGCCGATGGCAACCCCCTCCGCTGCAATCGACGACAGCGGATTGCTTGTAATCTGCATCCAACCGGTCACATTCACTTCGCCCGATACCGTACCTTCGGTATGCGCACTGTTGGTTGACGTGATGACACTCCAATCATTCGCAGCGTCTTCAAACCCAAAGGTTCGCGCCGCTTCATCGGACAACGCCGCAGGCGTGCCGGTCAGCTGATACTGACCACTTGTGAATTTTGAGGTCTTTGTGTCATTCGTGGAGCAACCGATGCTCATCGCCAGCAGTAAGATAGCGGCCGAACCGATGAATCGCGCCCGATAGGTAGAGCCATACTTCATGATAATTCCTTTGTTCCTGCCAAGTTGGAAGTACACCCAATTTGGTACAAAAAAGTTACGTGTCCGATATGGAACAAGCGAATATCAGAACCAAAAACGATCCGCAACCGATTTTTTCGGAGGGGGATTTAAATGGATTTTTTACCCGACTATTCCATGTACTTTAAAATATTCAAGAAATACACAGTCTAAATGAATCGTATAACAGCACATGTGCGAACTTTTACATCGCTCCTACAACTCTACAACTTCGGTATCTGTTTTACGGGGACAGACGGGAAGTGCGGCAGGGCTTCGTGGGCGAGTGGGAATCCGTGAAGGTCAGACTCCCACTATTCAAAAAATTTTCTACTCCAACGCCGGTGGAGTTCAGGCCGCGGGAACGAGTCCCGCGGACAGAGATATGACTTTGTCATAAGCCATGGAGGCTGCAGTCCGCCGATTTTGTTGTTCGGATTGCTGTTATTTTTTTCGAATCGTTGCAAAACTCTGTCGCCTTGCCCGCAAGGGCGTTGCGCCGAGCGACATCGTGTCCGTGGGACTTGTTTCTGCGGCGCGCCGTCGATACAACAAAACACGCTGCCGATGCCACTAAAGCAAAAATAATACAACACGAGAAACGGGCCTTTTCTCTCCCCCTTATAACTTCGGTATCTGTTTTACGGGAACAGACGGGAGGTGCGGTAGTGCTTCGTGGGCAAGAGCGCGGATGGGTTGGGTGGAGGCGCTGTGAATGGTGCGTATGGCTTTTAGAAATCGACGTTCTGCGTTGGTCCGGGGCGATATGGGGGACGCATCAAAAACCACGAGAGACTGCACCTTTCGCAACGCATCAGCCGCATGGGTACTCTGTTCAGACGCGTGCGATAATCCGTTGAAAAGCAGCGACAACCACTCCCGATGTTTCAAATTGGCAAATGTCACTGCCACCCGCTCGTATACGAAGAAGGGTATCGGCTGTGTTTCAAACAGTTGCGTCAGCAGTGAACTCCCCTCTTCAAAACGCCCGAACCGAATCCATTCACACGCCGCAATACTGAGGCTATCCACCACATGTGCCGACAGACCGAACGCCAAATCGTACGAAATCATCTTTTCGAGCAACAGATTGAACACATCTTCATCCTGCACCATCTGGTACCCATGCATATCTCGATACAGCCAGCTATAGTTTACCAAATCCGTGCCTTCCACACCGATCAAAATTTCATAATACGCTGCGATCATCCGTTGCCAGCCGGTGTTTCGCCGTTCTTCTTTCAACGATGACTCAGTCGCCACTTCTTCACAATCGCGCTCCTGCACAATCGACGCATAGGTGAGCAATGCAAAATCCGACAGCCCTTTCAGGTTGCAGGCATACAATTGCGACAAATCCATATCCAACCAGCGCGCCGCAAGACACTCCGCTTCGCGCAGCTCCTTGTATGCCTTGATAAGCCAGCGTTCGCTTTTGGTCTGCAGAAAATCCGTCTGTCGAACGCCATTGAATATATAAGTAAATATCGACTCTATTTCTTCTGAAGTGAACTTACAGTAAATGGGCAAGTAAATATCAAGGCATGGTGCGTGCAATTGAGGGCCACGGCTTTTTTGACTCTGTATCATTGATTCCTCCATCAAACGGTTATGGCAGACATCGGTACGCGCTGCATGCGCCTATCGGCCGTTTGGAGGAGGTGTTGCAGAAAAAATGTAACGATTGCCCGACGAAACGGGGGATGCTTTTTCGGGGTGAGTTGGTTCTTCGCTTTTCACTGCGCCGCCTTCCTGATACAACCCCAATTCATGAACGCCAAAAAGAAATCGTTCACACTCTTGATTGTTATTTTTGCTGTCGCATTGTTATGTGTGTTGTGGTGGCTCAGCTTGCGTCATATTCAATTCAAAGATGTGCAATCCTACACGTTGCAGATGCAGTCGGTTGCCCAAACCCATCTACTGATCACCACGGCTCTGCTCTTTTTCATTCAAGCTGCCGGAATGTTTTTCACGCTTCCCACCAAAGCGGTCTTCAACATGGTGGCCGGCGCTCTGTTGGGATTCTTTCCCGGCGCATTGGTGACCATCGCAGGCACACTGGTCGGCACCAGCGGCCTTTTCTGGGTGTCACGCAAAATCACGCCCGATAATATTTTTGAAAAACTGCCGCCCCTGCTGAAACGGTTCGAACAAAAGCTGTTGACGCGGCCCACCCTCACCCTCGCCAGTCTGCGCCTCATCCTCGCGCTTCCCTACGGCGCGATTACCATCTTCGCCGCCATCAGCGGCATACGTTTTCGTCCTTTTATCATCGGATCCTTTCTGGGCGATATTCCGGTGGTATTGCTCTATTCCGCCGCGGGACTGCAATTGGCTGACCTCGCAAGCGCCAAGGACGCCCTTTCTCCAACAAGTATTGCTGTGCTTACGGTGGCAGGCGTGGGTTTGTTCGCCGGTGTTCTGTGGCCGTCGCGTGCAAAAAAAACAACGCGCCCATAATCGATTTTGCGTTGAAACTCAGTCGTTCAGATAAGAACGCAACACCGACGCCGACCCTTCCGGAGTATCCTGGCATACCCAGAGTCCGAGTTGCTCCATTCCGCCGGTTTCCTGGGTGAACGGGATAAACTCAATATACAGTCCCGCGCCCGGTCCCGTATGGAACAACACATTGTAGGCCACATCGCGACCAATGGCCGGCAACACGCGATGATACGCCCGCACTGTTTTCGAAATGCCGTTCACCAGCGAATGAATCTCCGCATCGTTGAGCTGATGCAGAAACTGCCGGGCGTCGTTTTTCAAAAACAGCATCGCGCCGAGCGGTCGCCGCATGAAATACGGGACCAGCAACTCGGTTTCTCCCAAATCGGCCAGCCGCAATTCATCGGGAGTATCTTCCAGCATATGCGCCGAAAACGTCATGCCCTGGTGCTGCAGAAATCGCCAGTTGTCGTACATCGCCCGACTCATCACATTTGAATGCGTGATCTGCTGGTGCCCATGCACCAGGGAGCCCCCCACCGGCGCACCGTAGTTCTTCATGATGGACACAAACCCGCTGGTACCGGGGGTCTCGCGAACGTGGCCATGCCACCGAGAGGTATCGGGCATGGCTGCAGCAGAGGTGGTGAGGAGCTGCTTTTCAAAGACACCGAGCCGTGTCAGCACCACGCATAGGTCATCGACATCCATGTTGAACCAATCGTCATTGTGCACGGTAGATGTCCATTGCAGGTAATGATTTCCGATGGGCGCCGCTTCGCCGATGCCGTAGCCGTCCGAAGGGGTAATCGCCGCGCCGACAGCATCATCTGTGCGATAAAAACACGGAAACAGGTTTTTGTTGATAAAGGTGTACCCGTTTTTCAGCGGCGCGACATCGATGGCCCGGGTGGTATTCCCCTCACAAATGGGGCACGGTTTGGTGGACGCCATTTGAACCGGCGGCGCATCCCCCTTGTTGTCGTGAGGTCGTTTGCTGCGTGCGGCGTTGTAAACGACCATGCGTTGATTTCGAGGATCCATGCGGCAGATGGCGTCAGGGGCAAACTTGTCAATGCCGGGTTCCGCCCGTACCCAACCGATAAGGTCTTCATACGCGGCGCCGGAAATATCGCTGCACTGGGTTAGTTCTTCGAGTCGCTCTTTTGATAATTGCTGCATGAAAACTCCGAAATGGGTTGCAGATTTGAATGAAACTATCGCAAGTGTGCGTCCTGTTCCGACGAGGGGCAACCATAAAATGAATTGAAAACAAATTGAAGCGGGGAAATTTTAACCCAGAAAATCCAGAACGATGCGTAAAATCCGACGCACCGGCTCAGCCGCTCCCCACAGCAACTGATCGCCCACCGTGTACGCGTTGAGGTATTCCGGGCCGATGTTCATCTTGCGAACCCGTCCGACTGGAACCGTCAGCGTACCGGTTACCGCGGCCGGCGTGAGCGCTTTGATGGTGTCTTCTTTATTATTGGGCACCAACTTCACCCACTCATTGTCGTTGGCGATAATCGATTCAATCTCCGCCAGCGGAATATCTTTGTTCAGTTTTATTGTCAGTCCCTGGCTGTGACACCGCATGGCACCAATACGCACACAGGTTCCATCCACGGGAATCTGCTTTTCTGTGCCTAGTATCTTATTGGTCTCGGCGATGCCTTTCCATTCTTCACGGCTCTGCCCGTTCTCCAGAGCGGAGTCAATCCACGGCAACACGCTGCCCGCGAGGGGCGCACCGAAAAATTCGGTCGGAAAATCAGCGCCGTTCATGCTTTCCAGCACGGTTTTATCAAGCTCCAAAGCCGATGCGGAAGGCGCCGTCAATTCTCCCGCGCTCTCTGCAATCGCCCCCATCTGCTTCACCAGTTCACGCATATTCTGGGCACCCGCACCGGATGCGGCCTGATAGGTCATTGACGATACCCACTCGACCAGTCCCGCTTTAAAAAGTCCGCCGATAGCCATAAGCATCAGACTGACCGTGCAGTTTCCACCGATATAATTCTTGACCCCGTTTTTCAGCCCGGCATCAATCACATCGCGATTGACCGGATCCAACACGATAATCGCACTGTCGTCCATGCGAAGTGCGCTGGCAGCATCTATCCAGTAGCCGTTCCACCCGGCGCTGCGCAGTTTGGGGAACACATCCTTGGTATATCCGCCGCCCTGGCAGGTGACGATAATATCCAGCGCTTTCAGCTCATTAATATCAGAAGCATCTTTTAATGTGGTCGATTTTCCCTTGATTTCCGGACCAGCCTGCCCGGCTTGTGAAGTAGAAAAAAACAACGGTTCAAAATGGTCAAAATCGTTTTCGCTGATCATTCTGTCCATCAACACTGATCCGACCATTCCGCGCCAACCAACGATACCCACGTTTTTCATGACGGTACTCTCCTTAAAAATCACTGTAAAAAGTTAAACTGTCCACACTGGAGAAACATTTGTATCTCCAGCACACTATCTTCTTATGCAATTTTTTCTCTCAGAATCAAGAGAATTAGTGAATTTTTTTCAAAAAATCGCATTTTTCCCCGCATCCGGCGGCGAAACCCGAATCAAAACTTGGGTTTTCCGTCGCTGCGATGTAAAAGAACGCGAAAACGAATGCAACCATCAATTCTATTGGAGCACGACATGGGAGATAAAAAGAAAAAAACCGCAGAACCGGATCTGATGCAGAAAATTGTCGGTCTGTGCAAACGCAGAGGCTTTGTATTTCAATCTTCAGAAATTTACGGCGGATTGAAATCGGCGTACGACTACGGCCCCCTGGGCGTTGAACTGAAACGCAACGTCATGGCGGAATGGTGGCGTTCCATGGTTCACGAACGGGAGGATGTGGTCGGTTTGGACGCATCCATTATTATGTCGCCCAAAGTTTGGCAGGCATCCGGGCACGTGGGCGGCTTTTCCGATCCGCTGGTGGACTGCAAAGTCTGCAAGTGTCGATTTCGGGCTGATAAAGCGCCGCAAGTCGAAGTGGGAACAGAAGTCACATTTCGCGCCGGTGGAAAAACGCAGACCGGTATCGCCGAACGCGGATATGTATGCCCGGAATGCGGCTCCCCGGAATTATCGGAGGAGCGCGAGTTCAATCTGCTGTTTAAAACGAATCTCGGCCCGGTAGATACCGGTGACTCCACGGTGTACCTGCGCCCGGAAACCGCGCAGGCGATGTTTGTAAACTTTCTGAATGTGCAATCCACCTATCGACTCCGTCCCCCATTCGGTATCGCGCAACAGGGAAAATCATTCAGAAACGAGATTACGGTTGAACACTTTATCTTCCGCTCGTGTGAATTTGAGCAAATGGAAATGGAATACTTCTGCCCACCGGAAGAGGCCCCGAAATGGCTGGACTACTGGAAACAGGAGCGCTTCGACTGGTACGTGAACCTGGGATGTAAAAAAGAAAACCTGCGGCTCCGCGCCCACGAGGAAGATGAACTGGCGCACTACGCCGACGGCTGTTACGACGTTGAGTACAAATACCCCTGGGGTTGGGATGAACTGGAAGGCATTGCCAACCGCACCAACTACGACCTGAAAAAACACCAGGAAGCATCGGGGAAAAAACTCACGTACTTCGACCCGGTGCGCGAAAACCCGGAGACCGGTAAAATGGGCGTTCACTATCTGCCCTACGTGATTGAACCCGCAGCCGGCGCAACCCGCACCGTGCTGATGTTTTTACTCGACGCCTACGATGAGGAGCCGCCCAGCGAGGGACGCAAAGAAGGCCGTGTGGTGTTACGGCTGCATCCGCGCCTGGCCCCCATCAAAGTCGCGGTTCTTCCACTCGTTAAAAAAGATGAATGGCTGACCGGCAAAGCCCGCGAAATCGTGAAAGCCTTTTTGAAAAACGGCGTCAATGCGTTCTATGATGAGAAAGACGCCATCGGTCGCCGTTATGCACGCCAGGACGAAGCGGGCACACCGTTCTGCATCACTGTGGACGGGCAAACCAAAGAAGACGGAACGGTCACCATCCGCTATCGCGATGATATGCGTCAGGACCGTATCAAACTTGAAGAAGCGGTCGATATCGTAAATAAAAAAATGCGCGAGTAATCTACTGCTGCGCTGCTCTGATTTCCAACAATCCGTTACAAACACTTTGCGCTAAAAACGCTCTCGCTTTTCCGATATTCTGAAACGGCGATTGTTTGAGCAATTCGTCAGTGAGCGCGGTCGGTTTATCAAACAGATGCAATACAGACACTTCGTCGGCACTGATATAGAGGATTGCTGCTTCGCCTTCGTTCTCCGGTTTTGACAGAAAGACACAGAATTCTTTGCTTGAAAAAAAACGCGAAACTTTATCGTCACATGCATTTTCAAGAAAAACGACATCGGGATTCAACACCAGCAGCTCATCGCTTCCGGGAAGCCGCCAAAGGTTTTCATATGCATCGAGCAACTCTTCCCACAATTCGCCGATGCCCGCATCGTCGGCTTCGACCTGCGGCGCATCCGTTGCGTTATTTACATCCCGTTCCCCGGTCACCGTGTTCCCCTGCACATATGCCTCAACCGCCCGCTCGTACGCGGATGCCTCATACAGCACGGCGTTTTCAGCAATCGTCCAAAGTTCGTTCTTATGCTGCCAAACCACCTGGGAACACTTTTCAAAAAAAGTGTCTTCCCGCCCGAACCACTCTCCAAACATAAATGAACGAATTTCTTTAGGCCACCCTCGAGCAATCGCACCAGGTGAATCCGACCGGAAACCAGACACCGATCGATCAAACTGCGACACCAATGAATTCTTTCTGTCCATATACGCCGGCACATCCATTCCCACCTCGGCCATTGCCCACTGCGCAACGACAAGGTCTATTTGACTGATCAGCTGTTTCAACCCATCCCAGAAACGCGCCCCCGAATCTCCGTGATCATTGCTGCAAAAAAAGGTGCTGCAGACAGACGTGCGATACATATACGCATCGCACATTCCGGTATCTACGTCCATCAACGGACATCGCAGCGATTCATCCAGTCCGAAACGCCCTTGCGAATATGCGGAATGAAACAAACGCTGCTGTTCGGGATGAAGATCGATACCTTCAGGTAGAGCATATCCCTGCTGAATCATTTTTTGTATCGCGTCATTTCTTTCGGATAATGCAGTCCCCAGCTGGTAATTCGCGATTTGCGGAATATGTGTACAGCATCGGCACCGGGCATCGTATGCGCCGACCGACACCATCGGACAAGCAGTGCAATCGGCGATTTTTTCTTCGGGCAATTTCAGCGATGCAAACTCTTTCGGCAACAGAAACCGCCAATAGCCGGGAAACCGGTGATTCCCCACATCGAACGAAGTCGAAAGCAGGTCGTGGGGTATCGCCGATATGTTGGAACCATTCATACGGCCACTGTAAACGTTGGGGCGTAGACGTAAATGATATAATGCGAACCGCCGAAAAGAGAATCCATATAATCCATCACGGGGTACAAATTTTCAACCACTGCATTTTACAAATACCAAAATTTCCATTTCACTTATGAAAGTCAACCTTTTTAATTATGAAATAAGTCCGCGTAACTACACCATTTTCCGTTGCATTGACCCACTTTTTTGCGTTGCAAATCGAAAGCCACTATCATAAGATAAATGGCTGCCGGGGGGCAAAGGATGACGTAACGGTGACAAAAAAAACCGAACGACGAACAAGCGCACGCTGTATCGCAAACTGTCAATGCTGGATCGAACAAGAAAGCGTCACACTCTTCGGCACAGTGACCAATTTAAGCCCTCACGGGTTGTTTCTGCAAACTCTACCAATCATTGAAACCGGTACTGAAATTGATATTCGGCTGAGTCTGCAAGACGTGGGCGATCTTCTCGCCAAGGGCCGAGTGGCCTGGAAAAGCAATTCACATTCTCCTTCCCATGACAACAATCGCAGCATCGGGGTACCGGGGCTGGGCATTGAGTTCAGTCAGATCAATCAAGGCAAGGAGTTACTCCCGGAGTACATTTCAAAACGCTCTGTCGCCCCGCCGCCTCCGGAAAAGAAGTTGTAGCTCCTGTTCATTAAAAAGAAAAACTCCTAGAAAAACGACTTTCTTTGTGTATATTTACGTGGCTCGAAGCCCTTGAGAAGACAAAAAGAGGCTTTGGGAAACTGAACTTTGGGAATATGTTTACCGGATTGATTCAATGCATTGGAGAAATCGCTTCAAAACGCCACCAGGGCAACGAAGCAGTGATTTCGGTCCGTTCGAAATTCGCTTCCTTAATGCTGGGAGAAAGCATTGCCGTGAACGGCGCCTGTCTTTCCGTGACCGGATTTCGTGGAACAGAATTTGATGTATTCGCGTCACGGGAAACCCTCGATGTCACCAGTATCGGCAGCCTCACAAACGGTGCGAAAGTCAATTTGGAAAAAGCCGTCACGCTAAGCACACCGCTCGGTGGTCACCTGGTGACCGGCCATGTGGATACGCGGGTGCAACTGCTGCATCGCCATACGGAAAACGAAGCGGTTCGATTTCAATTCGCACTTCCGGAATCTCCGGAACTGACGCAGCAGATCGCCCCCAAGGGTTCTATCGCCCTCGATGGGGTCAGTTTGACGGTGAACACAGTGCATACGCAGTTTTTTGAAGTAATGATCATCCCGATTACTCTTGAACACACCACACTGGCCGGTCTGCAGAAGGGCGCGCTGGTGAATCTTGAAACCGACATACTCGCCAAATATGTCAGTCGGCGACTGGATGGCGAAACAAACAAACCGAACGGCTCCGACATTTCTTTGGAAACATTGCTGCAAAACGGTTTTATGAGGTAATGAAAAATTGATTGAACTACAAAAATCGATTGCCCGCGCAGAACGCGCAATCGAAGAAATCAAAGCCGGAAAAATGGTCATTCTCGTGGACGATGAGGACAGGGAGAATGAAGGAGATTTGACCATGGCCGCGGAACTGGTCACCCCGGAAGCGATCACCTTCATGGCAACCAAAGGTTGCGGGCTCATCTGTGTTACCCTGACCCCCAAACAGGTCGACCGCCTGCAGCTTCCGATGATGGTGGCCACCAACCAGACGTCGTTGGGAACCGCTTTCACAGTATCGGTGGAAGCGGCATCCGGAGTGAGTACCGGAATCAGCGCGGCGGATCGCGCCCATACCACGAAGGTATGTGCGGACCCGAATTCCACAGCGAGCGATCTCATCAGCCCCGGACACGTCTTTCCACTTCGTGCCATGCCGGGAGGCGTGCTTCAGCGAACGGGGCAGACCGAGGGGTCCGTCGATTTGGCGCGACTGGCCGGGTTGGAACCGGCAGGTGTGATTTGCGAAATTATGAAATCCGACGGTACGATGGCAAGAATGGAAGATTTGCGAAAATTTGCGGAGGAGCACGGCCTGGTTGTCGTGAGCATTGCAGATTTAATCGAGTATCGGTTGCAGCATGACCGCCTGGTGGAAAAAACCGCGTCGTACGAACTCGAACTCGGCAGCGCACAGAAGGCGACGTTCACAGCGCATGTATATGAAGCACTGCCGGGAATTATTCGCCATGAGTACGTGGCATTGACACTAGGTCCCATCGACGACGGCCAACCGGTCCCCATCCGAGCACATGTGGCAAACGTCACAGATGACATTTTCGGCGCTTGCACACGGCCCAGCAGCCCCAGTGTTCAGCAACTCATCGATGCAATTATCCGCCGTGGCCGCGGCGTGCTTCTGTTTTTGCCGTCTCGTGACACATATGGCGAACAACTGAAGCAGGCACTTCACAAACAAAGCGCCCCCCACAACGATATAATCATTCGCGAGTACGGCATCGGTGCCCAGATTCTACTCGACCTGGGGGTTCGAAATCTTCAGGTCATCTCTAATAATCCCCATAAATTGGTAGGCTTGCGCGCCTGGGGATTTGAATCAACCACACAAATATCCCTTGAGGAGGTATAAATATGTCCGACATCACGACAAAGAGTCCGAAAATTGTAGAGGGGAACCTCGATGCGACCGGTAAAAAATTTGCAATTATCGTTTCAAGATTCAACCACTTTATCGTGGACAGACTAGTTGAAGGGTGCCTCGACACATTGGCGAGACACGGTTGTGATACCAGTCAGTGCACCATCTATCGTGCCCCCGGAGCATTCGAAATACCTCATGTGGCCAAACGGGTATCGCAGAATGCCGCGGTGGACGGGATTATCGCACTCGGCGCTGTCATTCGCGGTGCGACACCTCACTTTGAGTATATCAGCGCGGAAGTAACCAAAGGGTTGGCCCAGGTCGCCATGAGCGCAGATAAACCGGTCACCTACGGCGTAATCACCACCGATACCATTGAACAGGCCATCGAACGCGCAGGCACCAAAGCCGGAAACAAAGGCGCAGAAGCGGCGATGGCGGCCATCGAAATGGCTAACCTTTCGGAGAAACTGTAATATGGCTACCCGTCGTCGTGCGCGAGAAGCGGTTCTCCAAATGCTGTTTCAACTGGAATCCACCGGAGACTCCCCCGAAGCGGTCCTTCTGTCCTACCGCAGCAGTTTTGGCGAAGGCTCGATACCTGAAGAATTCAGCATCCATCTGTTCACGCAAATTGCGACTCACGTCGCACAAATAGACCACACTATTACCAGCGCGAGCGACAACTGGAGACTGGAGCGAATGAGTCGGGTAGATCGAAATATTTTACGAATCGGCGTGTTTGAACTTACCCAAACAGAGGTGGCGACGCCCGTTAAGATTGTAATCAACGAAGCGGTTGAATTGGCGAAACGATTCGGTGCCGAAGAATCTGCCGCTTTCGTCAATGGTGTGCTTGACAGAATTGCCAAGGATGTAGGTAGCCCAGATTGAGTCAACTCTCACTTATTCCGCCCAAACTGGATGCGATCAAGTCGAACCAGGGGGCACTCTATTTATTTAGTTTTAGAGACAAAATGCCGCTTTCCGGCGTCGTAGGGCAGGTCGACTGGCGTCTGCTGGGCAGGCTTTCCCAATTGAGCATCGATGGATTCATCACCGGCGCTCTGGGGGAACAACTGCTGTTCCCCCTCGGCAATCGAATGACACTTGAACACTTGATTCTTATCGGCGCCGGGAGGCGTTCTGAACTGTCCAGGGAATCATTCAAAGTCGGCATTCAGCAGATGTTCACCTCTGCGAAACAACTGAATTGCACACAGCTTACCACAGCGCTTCCCGGACGCCCTGAAAATCTGCTCGATGCGCACGATGCCATACAGTGGTTTCTTGACATTTACCAAAGACTTGAAGACAAATTTTACGTTACAATTATAGATACTTACGAGGTACACCCCATATTCCAGGAAGAAATGGAAAAGCGCCGCATGAAAGCATCGGTAACCCCGCCGCCGACATCGTAATTATCCGTTTGGGTCACACTCAATTCCGCATTTTATGAAGACAAAATATGGAATTTCACAATTTGTTAACTCAATTGTTTAAATTCCATGCTCTTTATGTTAAGAACGACTTCGTCGAGCGAGACCTGAACAAGGATTTTGAACTCTTATGAAATTTACAATTCCAATCACAGAACGCGCCAAAAAACTTGTAGACGAAATGGATATTAACTCCCTTTTGTGTCAAATCACCTGTCCGCAGTTTTTTTCTCATACGCCTTTACCGAAACAGCATAACTTCGGTGCACTTTTCTTTCACGCCGCGAACAAAGACGACCTGAAAACATCGATTAAAAAGTTCAAATCGCAGTGTTCTTTTCCCCCGCTGATTACAACAGACATGGAAAGCGGCCCCGGTGAAATGATTAAAGACGGAACCCAATTTCCGTCCATCATGGCTGCCGGAATCGCCGGCGACGAACAACTCGCATACGACATGGGACGAGCCGCTGCGCACGAAGGTCGCGCTGTCGGATACAACTGGTCGTTGTCGCCATGTGTGGATATTGCCGCAGTGGCGGACAGTCCGATGGTGAGCCTTCGGTCCGCCGCCCAGGATGCCGACACCGTCATTAAAATTGCAGGCGCGTACATGCGCGGTCTCCAGGAAAGCGGAATGGTGGCAACCCTGAAACACTTCCCTGGGGACGGCTTTGACATATACGATCAACACCTGACGGTTCCGATCAATCCCCAAACCAGAGAGGAATGGTTTCAAACCTCCGGAAAGGTTTTCAAGGAACTGATTGATCAGGGGGCAATGGCGATTATGCCGGGACACATCGCTCTTCCCGCTTTCGATAATAAGTGGAAAGATACCGATTATTATCCACCGGCATCCATTTCAAAACCACTGCTCGGAGACCTCCTTCGTGGAGAACTCGGTTTCGACGGTCTGATTGTGTCCGATGCGGTAAACATGGGTGGGTTCGCAGGGTTCATCAATCGATTCGATGCCGCGGCCCTATTCCTTGAAGCCGGGGGCGATTGTGTGCTGTTTCCCAATCTGGATTATTTCCATACAGAAATGAAAATTCGGCTGGAAAACGGCATGTTGAAAAAAGAAACGCTTGTTGCGCGCGCATGTCGAATTGTATCCCTGAAAGACAAGCTCGGACTACTCGATCGAGACACTCAGCCGCCGACAGATATCAACTACGAGAAACACGAGGCAACCTCTCGCGCTATCGTGGACAAATGCGTTCGAGTGATTCGCGATCGCGAAAATCTGCTCCCGACCAACATCACCAAAGACACCCGAATCGGTCACGTCATCATTTCTATGCGCTACGATGACGAGAAGACACTCTTCGCCGAATTAACCACAGAGCTGGGCAAGTACAGCGACAGCGTGGATGAACTGATTTGCGAGGCGCCGGAAGAGATTTTCGACAGAGTCTACCAGGGGGATTTTGACCTAATCGTTTGTTCCATTTCCGCAAGACACGATTACGGTACCAACATTGCCCGGCTGGCCGGTCCCAAAGCCAGACTCATGATGGGGGGATGGATGCGGTTGGGCACCCCCACCGTTTTTATTTCTCACTTTCATCCGTTCATCGAAAAAGAGTACTTTTACAGTACCGATACGATTATCAACACATACGGAAGTACCAAGTACACAATGAAACGATTGGTCCAGGGCATCATCGGTAAACAGCCGTTCGAAAAATAATGCGTTTTCATTGTCATTCCCACGTATTGTGTCGACAAAAATGCGTCTTTGCGGTCTTGTGGAACGAGCGTAGTGCGGTTACAATTCGTTGACTTTTTAACGAAAATAAGTCAATGTGAGTACATGCCAGATAAACGAATTGTTTGACCCAACCGATGTAGGAAATTGAAGATATGCATAAAGAGAATCGCGAAAAACCATTGCTGCTGCTTGCAGATGACGATCCGGAACTGATCGGCATACTCACCAGACGGCTTGGAGTCCTCGAATGCTCCATAATCACGGCGAACAACGGTGCAGATGCATTGAAACTCATCCAACGGGAAGAACCCGATGCGGTTGTGCTCGATGTAATGATGCCGCAAATGAATGGATGGGAAGTCTGTAAAGCTGTCCGCGCCGATGAAAAGCTGAAAAATTTACCAATCATGATGCTCACCGGAATCGGTGAAAGCCTCAATGAAATGACCTCGCCACTCTACGGCGCCAATGACCACATCGACAAACCGTTCGATTTTTCGGAACTCCTGTTCAAAATTCGAAAATTGCTGGCTCACTCCTCCCGTTGAAATAATTCGCTTCCTCAGTGCACGCGCCCTCGCAATAATCCCAAACCCCTGACAGCAAAGACGTTGACAACGCCCTAAACCGATTCGGAATTCGACTGATCGTTTTCTGCTTGCCCTCACGTCCTTCCGCGGCGTTGTCCCCGTCGACAGTGGTCACACTGCCTTCGTCGTCCGCCCTGCTGAACGCCGCAATTGCTGCGCACAATTACAATCATTCAAAATCCGAACCGGTCTAAAAAAAACGGCGAGTTCAGCTGATGTGGGGGGCATCATGTTGTGAACTCGCCGTTAAAAAGCAAATAGAACGACGAACCCGGTGGATGTGGGGGGCATCTGAGACGAGCTCGCCGTCGGAAAGTTTACTAGCAAATCACATACCAACTAATATAAATTCTAAATATACTCATAATATTAGATAGTCAGGTAGATTCCCATCCTATAATTCGCCACCAGAATATAATTTTGTATTTTCACTGCAAACCAATTTCACTTTTGAAATAAAATCTTTAATTTTTGAAAAAAAGAGTACCCCATGAAAAACGACAAAATCAGGATTGTTTCGAAGATGCATCGGGACTTATTTTTTTTTGGAGATAATCCCACATTATATCTTGTCAGTTATATGAAAAAGACATAGCGTACGCGAGTCACAGCGGACGCACGCTGCTCAATTGCATTTGGTCGGCGTGCTAATATTCGCACTAGCTGCTGGTTTCTAACCACTGAAGGAGAACCGTTATATGACCAACAGAATATTTAATTTCTCAGCGGGGCCTTGCACACTCCCCTTGCCTGCCCTTGAAAAAGCACAACATGAATTTCTCGATTACCAGTGTTCTGGAATGTCCATCATCGAACAAAGCCATCGTGGCAAACAGTATGACGAGATTCACAACACCGCCATCGCCAATCTGAAATTTCTGCTCGACATCCCGGATGATTTCAGCGTTCTGATGCTACATGGTGGTGCAACCCAGAATTTTGTGATGATTCCGATGAACTTCGCGAAAGAGGGAAAATCGCTGGACTACGTATTGACCGGTTCATGGTCCAAAAAAGCAGCTGCAGAAGGAAAGCGGTACAATGGGTACAAGGCCATCTGGAGCAACGAGGAAAAACCGAAATCATGCATGCCCGTCGCATCAGAAATCGTACCGAGCGAGAACGCGGCATATGTTCATATTTGTTCCAACGAAACCATCGGGGGAATTGAGTTGCAGGAATTTCCGGATTGCGGCGACATTCCCGTTATCATTGATATGTCATCACATATCATGAGCCGCCCCTTGCCCTTCGACAAAATCGATATGATATACGCCGGCGCACAGAAGAATCTAGGCCCAGCGGGAATGGGCATCGTCATTATTCGAAATTCCCTAATCGCACAGGCGAACACCGACATATCAAACTTCATGTCCTATAAGACCCACGCGGATTCCAATTCGCTGTACAACACACCTCCCGTATTTGCCATTTACATGATGAACAACGTCCTGGAATGGGTCAAAGCAAACGGCGGCGTGCTCGGAATGCAAAAACTCGCTACGCAGCGTTCGGCCTTCCTGTACGACGCCGTCGATGCATCCGATGGGTGGTACAGCTGTCCGGTAGAAAAAAGCTGTCGCTCAAAAATGAATGTCGTTTGGCGTCTCCCCACTGAAGAACTGGAAAAGAAATTCATCAGTGAGGCCGCAGCAGCCGGGTTCTCCGGGCTTAAAGGACACCGGTCAGTAGGTGGTTGCCGCGCATCCATGTACAACGCCATGCCCGTGGAGGGTGCCGAGAAACTGGCCCAGTTCATGATTGACTTCAAGAACAACAACTAGCCCCATCCAGAAGCCCGCCTCATTTCAAAACACCCGATAATGTCGTGAGAGTCGCAAAAAGAACAACCCACTGTTAGAATGATGGAATAAGCAGAATTACCGCAAAATGGCGTTCACTCCACCGCAGAGACGGGCGAATTTTTCACCGGTAAACTTGCTGGCAGTATAATAATTTCCGGCTCCCAACGCCTCCCAGTAGGCTTTGGAATTCTTAAAATATTGTCGTTCACTAGTCAGATACGTGTATGCATCACGATATGAGGGGCGCTCGGAGTCGGGAGAAATTCGCTCCTGAAAATCTTGAATGGCCTCCTCCCAACTGGAAAATGCGCGCCAGGCAGCGTCTTCCACCCATACTTCATTACCTTCGTCGTCCTCTTCGTAGGTAGGCATCACATACCACTCCCGCTCCCACGACCCCTGCTTCACTCCCCAGGCATTATAGTTCCATATATTCTGCTTCCAGCCGGATGCCACGATGGCATGGGCGATCATTCGTACACGAACGGTTTTCGAATGTACGCCATGTTGTAACAGAATACGGTTCATTTCCTTCACCACAGAAACATGATCCCATGCGGGCGCCCAGGGGGTTTTGGTCGGCTTCACCTTTGTGGTGTTGTTACACTCTAAAGAAGCGTCTTCTGTATCTTCACCGTCAAGCGAAACATCATCCGAAATCGAATCGTTTAAAAATTCGACCGGCGTAACCGAATAAGAAATCCATGTGGAATACGGATATTGCTCCTGATAATTCCAGTACAAACAGTTCTCGGATGCCAGATGAAGCTGATAATGAGATAATTTGTTCTGCGTTGTCTCTTCGTAATCCAATGATTCACCAACGATATGACGGCTGCATCCCACGGAAAAGACACTCCAGGTCAAAATGGAAAACAATATCTTTAGCAGGCTTCTGTTTAATATTACGTTCATAATTTTGTTACTTTATGTAGTCAATCGTCAAAGTAAAGGGTTTCCGGCCGAATTTACACAAATGTAACGTTATGCACTCTTCATACCAACTATACGCCTGAAAAACGAATTTTATTTCCCTCATGCACGCTTATCGCCTGTCGCCGGCTCACCAGATGCTCCAAACAAGATATGGTTTGTGCAATGCTCAACCACTGCGAAAAGGGCCGCCGTTTTCGACCGAATGCCCGCTCCGAAAGCGCCATTGCAGACAACGGCGCATCGGTCAATGCATCGGACACACGCGCCAGTCTGGTTTTCTGGTCTTTTTCCAGCCTAGCGCATCTTACAGCCAAATCCTGAATTTTTTCGCCATGCCCGGAATACGCAATCCGCACATCGAGCGCTGCGATTCTATGCAGGGATGATAAATACGCATCCAACGGCACAGCGTGGACCGATTCCCGCCGCAACGAGATGTTTACCGATGTATCATTCAACACTTGGTCACCGGTGAAAAGTATCTTTTTTTCACGGTGAAACAGACAAATATGTCCATCGGTATGCCCGGGCGTAACCAGTACTTGAAATATCTCTCCAGCGAGCTCAATTTCATCCCCGTCCTCACACCGCTCATCAGCGGTAAACGGCTCGATCAACGAACGCAGAAAACCGAACGCCGGCACCACATATTTGTGAAAACTCTCAGGTACTTCGTGGTCGCCGTAAAAAAATGAACGCCGTTCATCCACCCCCGCATCCGCAAAATAGTTTTCCAGCGCGCGCGCATCATTCGACGACACAACCACCGGAATACCGCGTTGCTGCAGGTGCCGCGCCTGCCCGCAGTGATCGGGATGATAATGCGTGCACACCACGCGCTCCAACGAATCAAGGCACGTGCCGTGCGCACGCAACCGAGTTTCCAATACTTCCAAATTCCCACCCGCCGCCATTCCGGTGTCCACCAGCACAGCGCGTCCATCGTTCTCTATCAGATAACAATTCACACTGCCGAGCATTCCCGGCATCGGTATTTCTAAAAGATAAATATTCATCGACTATGGTTGTGAGGGCACAGGCAAAAACAGCAGGGCACCTTTAGGTTTCGCCCCGGTCAATGCCCGCAGCGGCCGCTCGCCGGTCAATGTAAAAATGGAAACACGTTCCATCGGCATTCCCATGTTTTCAAGGGCGTCCGACAGCATATCGCTTACTGCTAAAACCTGTTTCCGGGCCTTGGTAACGGAGAACCGGGTCCCGGATATCCAAACATGAAGATATATGTGCGGATGCTTCTTTAAGAAAAACGATACAGCATTCAACAAATCGATGGTTTCGGCGGTGAATTCATTATCCCCCGCCTCTCGCTCGATCGAAAACGCAACAGATACACCCATTTCTTCGGTCATCGGTTGCAACTGCATCTCGCCGATCTCACGCTGCAATTGCTGTATCGCTGTAGAATAATCGTTGCCGTCATTTATCCAGGCATCATCCGCACAAAGCCAATATTGCTCCATACTTTTTTCAGCATGCTCCCACACCGCCGCCATTTCTCCCTGTTTTAAAGATTTCTCCAGCAGCGCCAAATGACCGTTTAATTCGATCAGGTGTTCCTCCTCCAGTGTATGGTTGTCCACATATACGGCTGCCGCTGCTGCGCGAACACGGGCCATTGCCAACAACTCACGACCGACCTTCTGTTGCGCCGATTCCAGCATCGAATCTGAAACATCTCCCATGTGAGATTGGAGTTCTTCCTGCGCTGCCGCTTCTAGAATATTTTTTTCGACTACCTGCTCCAGGCGGGAACGCAGCGCCTGTCTTGCCATTTGCTGTGTCTGCGCATCCACCTTTGCAATGAGCGTTTCAACATCGACTGTCAGTGTTGCCTTTTTTTCCCTCTCCTGCTGTATGGCGTTCAGCAATTCAGTCTGACGCACCTGCGCCGCAGCGATATGCGCTTCAATTAACCCCAGCTCCGAATGGCGCTCCAGGGAGGGTTGATCCTTGTCATCCGCGGCGGCGGTAGCTACTGACAAATGTTTGCGGGCTACGTCGAACCGTACATCGTCAGAATCAGCCGCCTCAATCATCTCTTTCAATTCAGTATACGAATCGGGAATAGTGACAACGGCACATCCGCCTAAAATAATCCACAACAAAAACAGCAGAGAGCGCCGCATCATCTCTTTTCCTCCACGTTTTTTTCATCGGTTGGGGGTGACGGATACGCACCTGTCAACGCGCGTCCTTTCGCTTCAAGCACCAAACGTTGATACTGCGCTGTCAAGGCGGATTTTTTTTGTGTCAGGTCACCTGTCTCCCGTTGAAGATCCTCCAGCTGTTTCTGAAACGCAGCCAATCGTTGCAAAATCGCGATGTATTCCATTTGTGCGGTGACTCGCTCGGCAATACGCACCGCTGCATCGACTTTTCGATTCAACAAATGCCGCTTTCCCTGAACTACCAGTTCATCCAGAACAGTCAGCGCCTGAACCAATTGGGGTTCGTTGCCCTCAGTCATCGAATTAAGCAGCACATCTGCTTGATTGAATACTTTCGATGCGTTCACCGCGTCGTCACCTGCGACCGAATCAACCGAAACCAGTACCGAAACCAGTAGAATTCCCAGAAATACTATTTTTTTATGCATCTTTTCCGCTTTACCTGTTTCTTATTATTCGTTCCTATCATAAACAGAACTCAGTAAAAAAACGAAAGGAATAATGCACTCATTTATTCTCGTACGGCACTTATCGTCATATTGAACTTTTTAACCAGAGAAGGTAACGGATGACTGACATTTTTAATCTTCAAGACAAAGTGGCGCTGGTGACAGGTGGAGCACGAGGCATCGGAACATCTATCGTAAAGGCATTTCTCAGTCAGGGCGCGAAAGTCGCTTTCACCTTTTTACACCCCAGTGACAATGCCAAAGCACTCATCAATCATGCGCCCGGGCGGGTGATGGGAATACAGGCGGACTGCGCGAACCGGGTTCAGGCCAACGGCGCCGTCGAAAAAATTGTTCAAAACTGGGGAGGAATTCACATTCTTGTGCTCAACGCCGGCATCGCACGTGATCGCGTCTCGTGGAAACTGAATGAAGAAGATTTCGACAAAGTAATCGATACAAACCTCAAAGGAGCTTTCGTAACCGCTAAATCGGTTATTCCGCTCTTTAGAGAACAGCAATATGGAAAAATCGTATCCATCGCCTCAATCAATGGTATTCGCGGGAAGGCCGGTCAATCCGCATACAGCGCCTCCAAAGGAGGACTCATCGCGTTCACCAAAACCCTGGCCAGGGAACTGGGCCCGAAGAATATCAACGCGAACGTCGTCGCGCCCGGTCTGATTGAAACGGATATGACCAAAGACCTGCCGGAAGAAATATTGACTGCGGCATTGAATGAAACTGCGGTGAAACGACTCGGCACCACAGCAGATGTGGCCGGAGCGGTTCTTTTCTTTGCCAGCGACCTCACGCGTCACGTCACCGGACAGGTGCTCAATGTGGACGGTGGACAACTCATTTAACCCACGCACTCAGCCAACTGATTAAAAAAAACGAGGAATCATGCATCATCAAAATCCAATCGTCGCGCTCAGCGCGGTACGTACCCCCATCGGTCGTTTCGGTGGTACCCTGAAAGATGTGTCAGTGTTGGAGCTTGGCGGCATCGCAGTGCAGGAAGCCATCCAACGCGCCGGGATTTCGCCTCAAGAAATAGAGGAAGTGGTTCTCGGAAACTGCCGTCAGGCGGGAAACGGTCCCAACCCGTGTCGTTCCGCGGCGCTGCTGGGCGGCATTCCCGTTGACGTTCCCGCTTCAACACTCAACATGGCGTGCCCTTCGGGAATGAAAGCGATCATGAACGCCGCGCAGAGTATTCAAACGAATACAGCTCGTCTGGTGGTAGCCGGCGGTATGGACTCCATGTCCACCATCCCTCATATGGTTCGGGGGCTGCGTTTTGCACCCAAAAAAATGGGCGATATTGTAATTGAAGACGGCTGGAAGGACGCAACCGACCCCATTGCGGAAACAACCATGGGGCAAACCGCCGAGCGATTGGCGCAAAAGCATCAAATCACCCGTGAAGTACAAGATAGATATGCGCTGCATAGCCACCAGAAAGCGGTTCGCGCTACAAAGGATGGGCTTTTCTCTGACGAAATCGTTCCTATCCGACTTGCTGCAGCGTTCAAACACGGCCCGGTGGAGCTCCACAGCGATGAAACGCCTCGCGAGAATACCAGCATTGAAAAACTGGCCGCACTTCCCCCCGCATTTTCGAGAACCGGCAGCGTGACCGCCGGTAACAGCTCCACTATGAGCGACGGCGCCTGTGCGCTGGTGCTCACATCACAGGAAACCGCTCGCGAGGGGCAATGGACACCGGTATTTAAAATTGTGGGTGCTGCCCAGTGTGCGGTCGACGGTGAAGTCATGGGGGAAGGCCCCGTGCTGTCCATTGAAAAAGTGCTCCGCCAAACTGGAATGACACTAAACGATATGGATATTATCGAAATCAACGAAGCGTTCGCCTCCCAGATTGTCACCAATATTCAACAGCTGACATTAGATGAAAACAAGTTGAATGTGCACGGCGGCGCCATTGCCCTCGGCCACCCCACCGGCATCTCCGGCGCCCGCATCGTGGTCACGTTGGCCCATGCCCTACGAACATACGACAAGCAGTTCGGTCTCGCCGCCATCTGCGGCGCGGGAGGAGTAACCACCGCGATGATCATTGAACGAATGTAATTTGTGTCTTTTTAACTACGGTGCGATAATCTCGGCGACGGTGTCGTCAGCGATCATCGTTTCAACAAAATGCGGCCACTGAGTCAGTGCGTCGGAGTGGTTGAAGGTAACAAAATGGCCGTCGTAATCACCATCGGGAAAATACTGAATTCCAACCGCGGTGATTTCTGTATCGTTCACAATAAATGACCCGGCATATGGATACCCGTTAAAGTCCGCCAATCCCCCCACCTCGTGTCCGGGAATACTATCCATAAAGATACCGAGGGATTTCGCCAGCGCAGCCTGTGTACTTTCCGGCGCATAGGAATCGTTCAGCCCGAATGACATAAACAAATCCCGGGCCGGATACGTGGCTTGGGGCCATTCGTTTTTAAACGCCGCGGACCTGTGATTGACCGGGTCCACCTGCTCCATGCTGGCCTGCACCAAACTCAATACCGGATGCGCGGAGTCCACGTTGGGATCCATTAACAGATATTTGACGGCGATGCTCATATCAAACGGCTGCTTTTTGTTCAGAATGGATTCTGTCAGATAACCGCCGGCGCCGCTGAGAATGATTCCTTTTATAAGCGGTTCGTGCACTGCCGCAATGTATTGTCCCTGCGTTCCCTGCGAATGACCGAAGTAATACATTTTGTCTGCGTTGAACACCACATCCTCCCCGGTAATCAGCGCAAAATCTTCGACCAGCCGCACCAATTGGAAATAATCAGCCGCCGCCTGCAGATTGTTACCGATGGCAGCGTAGGGATTTTTGATATTGTAAAACAACATGCCGGGTTGTGTTTCGGCGGATTCCTCAGATGGATCCACGCCGCGACGGTCGCCGTGTTGCACCTGCAGCATTGAAATCACAGCTACTCCCATCTGGGCCATACGCGCGGCAACGCCGTTGTTCACAAAAGACAATTCACTGCCGTCTGTGCCGTGGGCGTAAAGGAATACCGGCCAACCGGTTGCCGGCGCCGGTGTGTTGGGCACGGTGAGTGCGAAGGGAACCTCATCGTCCTCCACCCATATGGGATTTCCGCTATTGTCGAATTCAACACCGCCGCCTGATTCAAAGAACGGTCTTTCGCCGTTCTGATAAAACGGCACCGTTACCTGCCCGGTGTACAGCGTATAGCCACTATTGCCGGTATTCACACTGATATTATTGTTAATCAGCACCGGCTGTGCCTCATTGCGCACCTGCGTTCGCAACGCGGGAAGAATTTCGAAACGCTGGGTGGTAAACACGGTCGCAACCGCGATGTCAGATGCATTGATTCCCTCTGCACTGATATATTGACGGAGCGGCGCGTACGCGTTCCAGGCGCTGGATGCACGGTCTCCACTGGGCGCACTGCTTTGCAGCATCGCGGAAAAACCGGAATCCTGTTTTAGCGCATTGCCGCTCAAGTCCCGTACGCTGGTCTCGATAATCGCGGCATAGGTGGTTCCCTGCTCGAGCGGACGCCCCGCACTGGGTTTCAGCGCAAGCCAATTGTTGCAGATATACATACCGGCAGCGGTGTTTCCCGAATACCCCACGCTCGTTGTTTCGCCATAGTCAGTGGAGTCCGGGTCAATATTCACGAGATAGATATTTTCAGTCAACGCGATGGAATCCCAATTCGGCTTGTGCGAAAAACGAAAATAGATATTGCTCTGCGTGCCGAACCCGTCCAGTTCTTCCTGCATGTACTGAATATACGCGCCGGTGAGATTTCCCAACTCGTCGTTCAATACCCCGGGGTCGGTATGGCTGGACAAATCAATTCGTCCGTTCACTTTTTCACCATCATTCGGAAACGGTAACCGATAAAATTCGTTGGTCTCCCGGTTCACATCAAAATACGCGACAAAGTCTCCGTCTTCGGATGTTGCTTCACAATCCGCGCCCTCCCAGTACACCACCTCATAACCGTCACACACACCGTCATTGCATACATAGTTCATTGCACAATCGTTGGTTTCATCGCAGTTATCACCGATTTGCGCAGTCCCCGGCTCTCCCTCAGTCTGACAAGTGCCGTTGGACGCGCATGCCAAACCGATGGCACAATAAATAGACGCCGCACATTCCGCATCCTCCGGAAAGGTACCGACAGTACCTGGATACTGACAGGTCAATGTCACACTAGAGCAGATAATCCCGGTAAAGCAGTCTTCGGATGCTTCACATGCATCACCGATTCCCAATTGCGCATCAATTCCTGTAGCGGTATCTGAATCCGAATCGTCATCAACATCTCCGTCACTGCTGTGACGGGTATCTGCGAAATCATTTCCACCGCATCCCATCACCAGCCACATTGCGGTGATTCCGGTTAAAACAAACAGCGGGCGAATCATTCTCATTACAAGCTCTCCTTCATATGTGAGACAAGTTCTTCTGATACACTATAACGGCGATCTTCTTCGAAGTTTAATCATCACCTCGTCATGCCCGGTAAAACCGCCTCAATTACGCTATTGTTAAATTTAATTTTGAGAAAAGCCGCACAGAATGTGGATATTTTTTTTAATTTTCTTGTGTATTGGTAATTAATTTCTATAATACGCGCTTGTTTTTGCATGTTAACGATATTCATCAAACATAAATAGGAGAAAAGTAATGGCAACTATCGATTTTGGCGGCGTAAAAGAAGATGTAGTAAGACGGAAAGAATTCCCGGTATCGAAAGCCAAAAGAGTTTTAAAAAATGAAACTATTGCTGTGATTGGCTACGGCGTGCAGGGTCCTGCGCAGGCACTGAATATGCGAGACAACGGCTTCAACGTAATCGTGGGCCAGGCCAAGGAATTCAAAAAAGACTGGAACCGCGCAGTACGTGACGGCTTCGTTCCCGACGAGTCGCTGTTTGAAATCGAAGAAGCGGTAAAACGCGGCACCATCATCTGCTACCTGGTTTCCGATGCGGCGCAGAAAAAAATCTGGCCTCAAGTGAAACGCAATCTGAAACCCGGTGATGCGCTGTATTTCTCCCATGGGTTCAGTGTTGTGTATAAAGAAGATACCAAAGTGATTCCCCCCGAAGATGTTGACGTCATCCTGGTTGCGCCCAAAGGTTCGGGCACATCGGTTCGTCGTAACTTCCTCAACGGCGCCGGAATCAACTCCAGCTACGCCGTTTTCCAGGATGCCACCGGCAAAGCAGAACAGCGTTGTCTGGCAGTCGGTATCGGCGTGGGTTCAGGATACCTCTTTCCCACTACTTTCGAAAACGAAGTGTACAGCGACCTGACCGGCGAGCGCGGTGTTCTGATGGGCGCTCTGGCCGGTATTATGGATGCGCAATACGAAGTTCTGCGCAAAAACGGTCACTCTCCCAGCGAAGCGTTCAATGAGACGGTTGAAGAACTCACTCAAAGCCTCATTCGTCTGGTAGACGAAAACGGTATGGACTGGATGTATTCAAACTGCAGCGCAACCGCTCAGCGCGGCGCTCTTGACTGGCGTCCCAAATTCAAAAAAGCCACCCTTCCCGTTTTCAAGGAACTATATGCGGCAGTAAAAAGCGGCGACGAGACCCGTCGCGTACTGAAAGTATGCGGCGCGAAAAACTACCAGGAGCGCCTCGACAAAGAGCTGAACGAACTCGGCAATTCTGAAATCTGGGCAACCGGCAAAGCCGTTCGTGGACTGCGTCCCAAAGCCGCTCCTCAACAAATCACCAAAGACACCAAGGGCATCAAAGGCCGCAAAGGCAACTAGTAGTCCTTCTTTTCTCTCCCACTCTGTTGAACGAATTCCGTATGGATTGCGATTACTGGATCGTATCGCGGCGCTGACGTTGCTCGATGGGCGTGTAGGTCTTGCCGAAGTCGCCGGTGTAGATTGCGCGGGGCCTGAAAATTCGATTGTTTTTCAAATATTCGAGTACGCGGGCAGTCCATCCGGAAACCCTGGCTACGGCAAACACCGAGGTGAACATGTCGGCTGGAATCCCTAAACAATTGTATACAATGCCCGAATAGAAATCCACGTTGGGGAAAATCTTTTTCGACTCCCCGAAACGGTCAATCATCTCAGACTCCAGCCGTTTCGCAATGCTGAGCAGCGACTTTCCGTCTTCGTGATTTTCGGTTAGCAACTCCGCGAGAGGCCCCAGAACCCGGGCTCTCGGGTCGTATGCCTTGTACACCCGATGACCGAATCCCATCACTTTTTCCTTATTCATCAACCGTTCGTCCAGCCATTCCTGCACATCGCCGAATGATCGGATTTCCTCCAGCATCTTAAGCACTTGCTCATTCGCTCCCCCGTGCAATGGACCATTCAGCGCCGCGATGCCCGACCCCACCGAAAAATATACATCCGACAATGTAGACGCCACCACCATCGCCGCAAACGTGCTGGCGTTCATTCCGTGGTCCGCATGAAGAATCAGGCAAACATCCATCATTCGCTCCTCCAGTTCGCTCGGCTGATATCCGGTGAGCATGTACAGAAAGTTGGCCGACAATGATAAATGCGGGTCCGGTTCAATCGGCATGTGCCCCTGGCGAACCCTGGAAATCGCCGCGGCAAGGGTGGGAATTCCCGCAATCAGATGGTATGCCGCTTCGTACCCCTTGGCGTCGTGAAGCTGATCGCCCCATCGGGGGTGGGAAGCACGAGACTGCTGATGAAATTCATACGTGGCCTGCTTTTCTCCAAGGGGCGGAGTCTCCATCGCGAAGGAATCATCATCCATGGCGATAATTTCATCAAACCCCATATCGTCACCGGGAATATCAATATCGATAAAACTGAATTCCTGACGGAGCAGATTGGTGCCCAAGCGCAATGCGGCCATGGGATTCATTTTTTCGACCGGAAACCCCATCAGCACTCGTAACGTACCGTTTACGTACCGATAACTGGCCAATTTCTTCTTAAATGCATACAGCTGGGCTTCGGTGGGCAATTCTCCGTGCAGCAACAGGTAGCATACTTCCTCATACGTGGCATTGGCGCACAATTCAAAAATATCGTACCCGCGATACACAAGCCACCCTTTTGCACCGTTCACGTATCCGACCTTACTCTCGCAGGCAATTGCGCCTTCCAGCCCCGGACCTACTGTACTTGTGATCGGCCAGGAAATCGGCTGTGTCAGTTCCGGCTCCGGTTCATTTCCGGTATCCGCTGCGGCCTGCACTCCGGCCGAGTGTATCACTTTTAATAAATCTTCCGTTTTTAACGTCATGGCCAAACCTCCTGTGTATGAATGGTGCTGGATTTCGAAATAAAATGTGCGAACGCCCAGCATACCAAAATTCAAAAAAAAATGGCAGAAGAAATTCGAATCTTCGCCCAAAACGGTTACAAAGAGATGGCAACCCGGTGAATTATACAGGAGATTGTTTTGCCTCAACCGATTGATCATCCGGAAGAATTCGGCCTTCCAGAAGACCTGGTCGCCATCGGCGGCGAGCTTGATACGGAAACACTTCTGGACGCGTACAAGTCCGGCGTATTCCCATGGCCTGAAGACGACGACTTGCCGATGCTCTGGTTCTTTCCGAATCCACGGGGCATCCTTCGCCATGACAATCTGCATATTTCCAGGTCGCTACGTCGAACGCTAAATAAAAATATTTTCGAAATTCAAATAGATACCGTGTTTGATCAAGTCATTGAGCACTGCCGGACCGCACCTCGTCCCGGACAGGCGGGCACGTGGATTACCTCCGCGATGAAGCAAGCCTATAAACGACTTCACCGGGAGGGCTTCGCGCATAGCGTGGAGGCCTTCCACGAGGGAAAACTGGTTGGAGGAGTCTACGGCGTATACGTAAACAACACATTCAGTGGGGAATCCATGTTTCACACCATGCCGGATGCGTCGAAAGCGGCTCTGGTGGCCCTCGTACGAACACTGCACCGCGCCGGTGTTCATTGGATAGACACTCAGATGACTACGCCGGTGGTAGAAGCGCTGGGTGGAGAATTGATCTCGAAAAATGAATATCTCGATATGCTGGAAAACAATAGAAAACACTCAGTAATCTCTTGGAGCGCCGTAAAAAATAGCCTATAAATCAACTAACCTGATGAAATGCAATATTTGCCATACTCACTTTATTGCATTTAAGGATTACAACTATGTTATTATGTTTGAAAAAAACGCACTCTTTACTTGAAGATTTAAGGAGACACACATGAAAAAATTGCTTTTATTACTCATTTGCCTGTTTTTAACGACTGCTGTCGGCTGTAGCAGTTCCACCGATAATACCATGCCCGGTACCGGTGATGGAGACAGCGATGGCGATGGCGATTCCGACGGCGACTCCGACGGCGACTCCGACGGCGATGCCGACGGCGATGCCGATATCGAAAACGCAGACAGTCCCTGTAGAGGCGTGCTTCCCGCAGTTGTTCGCGACTTTAATGCGAACCACCCCGATTTTTACGAAGGCGGTTCCCTGACCTGCAACACCACCACACGCGGGTTGGTGGACGACGAACTCAATTCAGATAAGAAGCCGGTATTTCGCAGTTCGAGCGGAACCCCGGGCGACAGCAGCAAAACTTGTGATGATGTCGATATGATTGACGATGAGGACAGTTTCAATGACTGGTACGACGACGGTCGCGACTCCATCAACGTGGAGCTGGAACTGGTGGAAGATGAGGAACAGGAAGGTTACTTCACCTACGAAACCGCACTTTTCTTCCCCCTCGACAACGACGACCCCGATCCCGGCGATGACGGCGCAACCAACCACAATTATCTGTTCACTACCGAGATTCACACCATCTTCCAGTACAAACCGGGCCAGGTGTTCACTTTCCGCGGCGATGACGACGTATGGGTATTTGTAGACGACAGACTGGCGCTGGATCTCGGTGGTATTCACGGTGTGGAAGAAGGCACCATCGACATGGATGACCTGGGACTGGAAGAAAACCGCAAATATACACTCGACGTATTCCACGCCGAGCGTCAACCCACATATTCAAACTTCAAAATCACCACATCTATCAGCTGTTTCCAGACCGTTGCCGAGTAACCCCACTCTCTTCTTCCCACATACCGTATGATTTTTACCCGACGCGGCGAACCACGCCCCGGACCCCGTCTAGCTCCACAACATCACCATCCCTGAATATCTGCGTGGCGCCTTCGATACTCGAAACCAGCGGCAACCGGTATTCACGGGCAACCACCGCACCATGCGACAGCGAGGAACCGATTTCTGTGATCAGGCCGCCAATAATTCCGTAGTACGGCGTCCACCCCACATCGGTAAACCGGGCACACATAATTTCGCCTTCGCACAGTTTGCGCGCATCTTCCCTGGTGTGCACCACGCGAATCGGCGCGGTAATTTTTCCGGGGCTCACCGCAAGGCCTTCGTAGCAATCTGACAAAGATGAATCCGCTGACGGCTGCTGGGGAATCGGCTTTCCGCGACAGAAATCAGCAAACCGCAAATCGCTGTGAACCTCGTACCAATGCTTTCGCGCAACCGATTTTTCGGCAATAGCACTCACGGCCGCATCCCCCGAGATCAATTCGCCGAGTTCCCGATGCAAACAGAAAAACACACTCTCCACGGCGGGCAATTTTCGCACCGCTTCCAGCTGATGCCCCAGTCGTCAATACGCATGACGCAATCGACTGGTCATTTGTATAAGAATAGACTTGGTGTACTCCCGATGCCGAACCGCATCTCTCGCCCGCTTCGCAACCATGCGCAAGGCGCGACGATTTACCTTCGGGTGGTCATCACATACCCGTGATACCGTTCGTTTCCACGCGTTCGCATCCACAGAGGGGCGATGACGATCTACTTTCGTATTCACCATGTTCCACAAATTGAATGCCAATTCGTGAATGTCGTCCTTCCATTCGGTTTCGAACAACTCCGCCTCCCGCACACATCGATGACCGTTTTTTTGCAAAAAATCAGCGAACAGCCCAGGGGACCGCGTATCCGCGGATTCAGAAGTAAGCCATGTCACAAATTGGGTTTGGGTATGAATATCGATCAATTCCGCTTTGGCCACCGCCGCAATTTGTTCAAGCGACGTGATGATTTCCGCACTCTCAATGCCTTCAATATGAAGCAGCAGCGAAGCGATGACCGCCATCTGCTCGTCATTTGACAACCCGCCCCGGCGTAATATTTCGCGCAGCGCCCCGTTCAACGCCCCTGAAAACGAACTTACCTGCATATGCAGTGTGGTCACCCGATTGTACACCTCCCGAAAATCGGTGATTGCCGCATACAGCGACGCCGCGTTGCCGTGCTCCGCGACGTGAACCGTATCCCTCAGCTTTTCCAATTTCCGAATCGCCTTTTTGTACCCCAGCACATAGCCGATGTACTGTATGAAATGGATACCGCGATACACGGGATGAATCCATTCCACCGGCGGTTTCTCCGACAACTCTCGTCCGAACATACTCACTTCGAGCGCTTCCTGAGAGGTGCCCGCCACGCGACCCACGATTGCCGACAGCATCACCAGGTCAATGAACAGATGACTGTAAAAAGAAACCACAAAGCGACATTCGGAGCGGGGTTTCGGCAACGCGCCGCAGGAACCGTACAACCCGAAAAAACCGCAATTCAATGCTTCGCCGAACACGTCGGTCGTCAACGGTGTCGTTGCGCCGGGCATCATCTCGCCGATATTGGCCCGGGTGAAAAACGACTGGGTTGCATCGAAGGGGTCATCCAGCTCATTGGCGCCCACCACAAACAGTGTAGTAATCGGGCGGGCCTGCAGCCAGAACAAATCGCCGCCATCGTCAATTGCCCACTCCAAATCAAGCGGCTTTCCAAACGCTGCTTCCGCGCGAAGCGCCTCCCCCACCAACTGCCCAAGCTGCGCAGGGGTCAGCAGTGAACCAGCTTGCGCATCCGACAGCAATTCGCCGGTTTCTCGGTCTACCAAATATTGTACCGCCTGCACCTGCCCGGAAACCAGCTGCTCCCCGTCCCCCGGGCATGCCTCCACCACACAGGCATTTGACTCACCGCGCGCACTCTGCGGTTCCACCGTAAACAACACCCCCGAGATCTTTGCCTGGACCATCCGCTGCACAATAACGGTCATCTTCGCCTGCGCGGTATCAGCGTTCTGAACTCGCCCAAAGTATGAATAAACCCTGTCGCTCGACAATGACGAAACGCACTGTTCAATAGCCGCAAACAACGCGTCCGTCCCAGACACACGCAGCACTGACTCAAACTGACCCGCGGCCGAATGATCTGCGCCGTCTTCCAGCGATGCAGAAGATCGGACCGCCACCGCGTCACAATGTAGCGACTGGTAGGCTTGATTGATTTCGTTACGATACCCGGCCCACGATTCATCCACACAGAATCCGGCGGGAACCCGCAACCCCAGCGCTAGCAGTTTGGCCAGACCGGCCGCTTTACCGCCATCGCGGCCGCCTGCGGCGTCTTGAAGACGAATAATCCCCCCGACGGACGTGGGGCTTTCGCCTCGCATCAACGCCCCCCGAATACCGGACGGGAAATTCCCGACGCTCTTGAAAAGCCGAACTCGCTCATTCCCTGCCCCGAAATGCCATTCAGTGAAATCCGGCAATAGGCTTCGTTCACCTCAAAATCGCCGTCCTGCATCATCCATGAATGATTCACCGGGCTGCGGGTGACCTTCACCTCGAACGGTTCTCCACCGGACGGCTGAAAGACAACGGTGTATTCGCCGGGAATAACACCGTCCGTGCACAATTCGTGCATATTCGAAGACGCCGCAATGGCTCGCACTTCAGAAGGACCGGCAATCCACCCGGAAACCAGATGAGAAAAACTGCTGCTGTAGTCGACCGTGGTGAAACAGATATACTCAAACGGCACACCGTCGATCATTAGCGGCTGGTTCAGCGAAAAAATGTTCCAGATGTATCTGCGAATAAACGTCCAGTTCCGCTTTCCCCACGAATGATCGCGAAATCCGCGAAATGTTACCTCTCGCCGCTCACCGCCGATGATGATTTCCCCATAAAGACTCGCGCCCTGCTCAATGCGCACCTGATGTTCTGAACGCAGCTTTTTGAAATAATCCCGACTCCACGGCATTTCGGCCATCGCTTTTCCGGTAGATGTCGCATCCATATGCACGCTCGACAGATACATCGCAGACTTGGGCACATATCGCAACGAAACGGTTACCGGAATCACCTCCTCATCACAAATAAGGGGCCCGTCAAATGAAATTTGCCACTGGTCATCCGCATCGAGATATTCGTATATGAGCCCTCCGGCAGAAATGGTTTTCTCATCGTCGGCAGCAAGCATCAGCCGGGGTTCGGCATTGACGTATTTTCTGCCGTCCATTTCAATCAGCACCCAGGGCTCCGCGCGTCCACCGCTCCGAAATCCCAATCGCGACATGAACATTTCACCGGTCTTTGCGGCCCCCTGAAACACGAACGAATCATTGTAATGCTCCCCTATCTGTTCGAATGATGCGGGAATGCGCTCATTGATTTTCGCCAAATCGGCAGCCGCATCCAATCGACGACGCCCCAGAGATACCAGCTTTGCCGCCAACCAGTTTTTTACATATCCACCCCCTCGAGGGTACAATACCGATTGACTCATTGCCCTTCTCCATCGATGCAACGACCGTTTACAAAAACACCGCTTGCATTGGCCGTAACAATGATTGCACCCAATACCGGAAACCACTTTTCCTCGGAAAACTGTTCTCCGAGAAAATGCTGCATAAACGGCATAGCCAGTGCATCGTGCGTTACAAACAGGGACAGCTTTCCGACCTCCATCCGCTCCCGCATGAACTGCAGCATTCGTCGGCTGCCGTCCGCGATGCTGCCGAATCCGGAAATCTGTTCGCCACTCAGATAATCTAATATAATCCGTGAGGGATCCCGCCGTGCAAATTCAATTTTGGCAATCTCCCAATTTTCAATATAGCCGCTTGACAACGTAGCATCGGGAATCACTACGTCATCTATTTCAGCTCCAGCCAACAGGTGTTTGCCGGTATCGACACATCGCTCAATGACACTTGAATACACGCCGGCAAGGGGATACAACTGCAACTCACGTCCCAGGCGATGCGCCGATGCGCGTCCGGCATCGGTCAACTGGGCCAAATGAGCATCCTTTCCAGCGACAATCGGTTCTCTATCGGCATGCCGGAGCATAACCCCCACCGCGCTCTTCGCGATATTGGGAATCGTCTGCAATCGGTCGACCAAATTCAAATATTCCATATGTACCTCGACAAAATGATTCGAAAAGTGAAATGACAGTACACAAAATCCCCCGGAGACGCTACGGAGATTGCAATTTATCTGATCGGTTTTGCATTTCAAACGTTCAACCCTATAATTGTTGCGGTACAGTGAATGCAACCCGATTTACAGAGGACTCATGAAACACCAATATCTTCTTTCAACGCTGATACAACACCCGATTCGAATAGCGCCGCTTCTGTTGTCGGTTGCGCTGCTCTCAGGATGTGCAACTACCGAAAGCCGCACGGCCGCCGATGCCGCGTCCGCCGGACTCGCGCCCGATTCATCGTTCGATCGCAACAGTGCGTCTCCTGAAACCGCCGAAACCTCCTCCTCCTCTGCCGGCGAAACCGAACGGGGCTCGTACCCGAAAATCAGAATGGATGCCGACGAAAACGGAACCCAAAAGGTAACCGCGAAATTTGAATTTGAAGGGCAACAGGTATCGTTTACTCTTCGCGTATCGGAGGCGTTGTTACAAGGCGCACGGAACGCATATAAATTTGCAGTGGCGAAGGCTGGTGAAGGTGATGCCGACTGGCGCGAACGGTATAACATGGCGTTCATCACCGACCCGGCGCAGGAGTCGTTTCTAAATGAACTGCACGGTACCTTGGTCGATATCGCAAAAAAACAAAAACTCGACGACGACCGCACAGTGGAATTGTTTATCTCTTTTGTTCAGTACATCAAATATGACGAGCAGGATGACGCCGAAGCCCGTTTCCCGGTGGAAACCTTCGCCGATCAGGAGGGCGACTGTGACGACAAGAGTCGGCTGCTCGTGTCCTTGCTCTCCCGAAGCGGATACGGTACCGCAACCCTGAATTTCAACGACGAAAACCACATGGCCGTGGGAATCAAAGCCGACGCCATGGAATATCGGGGAACCGGATACGCGTATGTCGAAACCACTTCACCCTCCATGGTGGGGTTCCCGTTCAGTGATCGGGCCAATGTTCAACTCCATACCACTCCCGTGGTGCAGAAAATCGGGAAAGGAAAAAAGAAATACAAAGCGGCGAAAACGATTCTCTTTCTTGTCGACACCAAAAAGAAACTGGAAACAGAAATTGAAAAAGCCCAAAAAGAAATCGATAAAATCGCGGCGCAGGCCCAATCCGCGGAAGCTGTGGTAAAAAAACGCGAATCGGAGCTGAACAGAGCCCAAAGCGGCGCGGCGCAGCAACGGGCTGTCGATAAATACAACAAAGCGGTGGATGATTACAACGCTCTGATTGAACGGCAGAAAAAGGCCGCTCGGGCCGTGAATCAGAAAATCGAGGTTCGAAACTACATCGCAACACATGCGAACGATCGGTACAACACATATACGTGGGTAAAAAAACAGCTACGTCAACAATAGCCGAGAACTGCTGTCTGCTACTACATCGACCCGCGAACAAAAATGTTCGTTAGACGTTCCAGCTACGTAATTGCCCTGCTCTACGTTTTCATATATAATTCGGGTCGGTTGCGAGAATATCACCTTGATTGTGGAACAATGAAGGATGATAGTATCCAACGCTGAAATTGAATTTCTTAACAAAAAAATTGGAGACCCTCTATGAATCAACCGCGCCTTCGTCTTGGCGAAATTTTATTGGAGTCAGGGCTTCTTTCGCAGGAAAATCTTAATAAAGCACTTGAGATTCAAAAAGAGCAGCAGTTGCGTCTCGGCACCATCCTTCTACAGGAAGGATTTATTTCAGAAGCTCACCTGCTGCAGGCGTTGAGCCGTCACCTCTCCATTCCCTGGGTCAGTATCTGGCGTATTGATATTCCCGACGACGCACTGGCGTTGGTTCCCTCCAATGTGGCCGAAGAATTTTTTCTGATGCCCATTTACATTCGTCTTGAAAAAGGCGGAGACAAAGCGTTGTACGTAGCCATGAACGATCCTTCCGATAATGACGCACTCCGTTTTGTAGCGGCCACAGCCGGCATGGACGTGAAACCGATGATTGCCTCCCCCAACGATATCGCTGCGGCGATTCGGTTTTATTACTACGGCGAAGACGTTGACTCCACTCCCCCTGCGAGCCCGATTGCCCAGATGCGTTCTGAAGAAGAACCCGTTGAAGATCTGAGTGACGAAGTGGAACTAGTGCCGTCAGAACAGCTCCCGATTGACCTGTACGCCGGCAATCCACCGGACGAAGTAGCCACACCGCGCCCCTCGATTCAACCGGAAACGGCCCCGGAAGGACAACCCGATATTATTGCCCCGGAGAGTGACAGCATGCATGAAGACCTCCCTGCAGATTCCCAGACACGTCCTTCCCGCACTCCACGCGCGTCTCAAACCCCAAATGTAGAAATTCCGGAGCGCCTTTCGTCAACGCCCACCATCAACGAAGACGGTGATGAAGTATATCAGAACAAAGAGGCGGCCCAGCGGGAAGCAGAACGACGAATCTACGGTGTGGGCCGTAAAAAATCCAATACCGGGTTCGCGTTGACGCTGCTTGATGGCACCACCCTGTCGTTCGGCGGCAACAAAGAATCAATTGTACCCGACGGGGTACTCACCCAGAAAGACTTCTTTGCCGCACTCTCCGCGATGGCCGCCGGTACACCGGTTGACGCGGTGTTGCCCTCCGAAAAATGGCAGTCGTACATGGCCGCAACACTTCAGCTGCTCTTTAAAAAGGGCCTCCTCATGTACGACGAATTCATCGACACTGTCGACGCCATCGAAAAGAAATAAACTCTCCCCTCAAGATAGGTTTTCTCCTGGTTACCCGTTCGTTGTAGAAATCCCATCTTATCAGCCGCCATGCACGTACAGGTGTCTGGACAGAAAATGATTATTTGGTTTTGGATTTGATGAGGTCGCTGAGGGCGGAGCGGTCGCGGTTGGAGATGTCGGCGACTTTTTCGGTGGGGGATGTAGGGCTGGACGACGATGGTTCAACCGCTTGCACTTTTTTCGTCGATTCAGACTGAACAGATACCGGCGCTTTGCTGGAAACCGCCGTTTTGACCGCTTCGACTTTTTCATCTACCTGTTTCAGCTCAGGCACGTTTTCCACCACGTCGGTCGTCACGAAACTGGCTTTTTCTTTAATCCCTTCCCCGAGTTCGTGAGCCTCATCTGTATTGGAAATATTTCTCAGATGCTGGTACAGGGTGAACGAGCCCAGCGGCACAAAAAAAAGAAAATAGCTGAATCCGAGGAGTACAATAAAACCGATTATCAATTTAATTAACTTGAACATGGTCGAATTTTAGCGCCTTCACCATCTACTTGACAAGAAAACGGCATATCTATAATTTGCGTGTGTTTTTTGGCGCAACCAACGACCGTTGAATGCGCGTGGGCCCCCTGCTCCATTTTCGTCATCATGTATTGGGCGGAGCAGGTCATCGACAGAAAGAAGAAGAGAATGGCTTTTGAAGACAAAACACTCCAGTGCGTAGACTGCAACGAACAATTCGTATTTTCGGCCAATGAACAGGAATTTTTCAAGGAACGAAATCTCACCTCTGAACCCAAACGCTGCAAGTCTTGTCGGCAGAAGGCCAAAAAGCGAAAACGCAGCAGAAGCCCCTACGATGGAGAATATCGTTCGCCGGCATTCAACGACCCTCAATTTCGTCGCCCCAGAGGAAACCACGGTAACGGCGGTCAACGAAACCGCCGCCCCGAATACCGTTCGCCGTCGTTTAAAAACCAACGCCCCGATTTCACCGGAGAGTACCGTTCCCCCGCCTTCAGGGAGTACGAAGCCATGGATGCGGTAGACGACTACCGATCGCCGGCATTTAATGAATATAATCATATCAAACCCGAAGAAGAATACCGATCGCCGGCATTCCGCGAATACGACCACATTAAACCCGAAGAGGAATATCGGTCGCCCGCATTTAATGACAAAAGCAGAGTTCGGTTAGACGAAAGGCCTATGTTTTCAATCACTTGCGTGGCTTGCGGACAAGATGCAATGGTGCCGTTCCTGCCTGAAGAAAAAGACGATCCCATGTGCCGAGACTGTTACAAGGAACACAAAGAACTGCTGCGCAAAGAGCAGGAAGAAGAAGCGCGCCGAGCCGCCGAAGAGGAGGCCGCGAAGGCGGCATTAAAGGAAGATCAGGGAGAAGGCCCCGAAGAATCGACCGCCGACAGCGCCGATAGCTAGATTCCATACCGAACGGATATTTTCCGCAACAAGTGTCCATTTTCGTCATTCCAGCGCAGTTTCCGGTCAAACCTGCGGCTAAATTCCAATTTCTTTAAACTACCCCGTTAATCATTTCGAATCCTTTGCCGTTACACATTGCAAGAATTCATGTTGAATTCTGGATGATTATTATGATGACCAAACGACAAATCGCATTACTCGTCGATCCGGATCCGGTGGCAATCAAGTTCATGACCGCGGCGCTGGACACACTCGGATTCGAAGTTCACGCCAGACCTGATCTGCTCGATGATCTGAATTGGTCACTCGACGAGAAGCCCGATATTCTGATTTTGGATACCACCGGAAGCAATATTTCCCATATTGAATTCATTGTAAAATTCGACAGTTTTCCGTCTCACCCCAGCGTCCCCATTGTCATCACAAGCGCTCACGACCGCGATGCTGAAGTGAAGCGTTCATTTGATGCAGCAGTTGTTAAATCGACTCCAAAGCCGATTGAGCTGCCCGAATTCATGCGCAGGGTCAATAAACTGATGGGCTGGAGTGCCGGTCGAAGGGTACCCAAACGCGCCCCCGCGATAATCGTGGAAGACGTGAACACCACCGCCATGATCATTCAGAAGCTGCTCGATGTGCTGGGGGTTGAGGCGTACATCTGCAACTCAAAAGAAGAATTCGACAAACACATCCGGGTGATATACCCGGAGATCATTTCACTCGACTTATACCTGCCCGACGGAAACGGACTCGAAATCTGCAATCAAGTTCGTGCGAAACGGAAAATGGACGAACTCCCCATTATCGTTGTATCCGGTAACACCGAAATGGATACCGTCGTGGAGTGCTTACGTGCCGGTGCCAACGATCACATTTCAAAACCCATTGTCAAAGAAGAATTTTTTGCCAGGGTATCCAATGTGCTGAAAATCCGGAAACTGCAAAAAGACCTGCACGATCAACAGAAACAAATGGAGAAGCTGGCATTCACCGATCCGCTCACCACCCTGTTCAACAGAACGTATATGGACATGGCAATGCAGCGGGAGCTGGAACGGACAAGACGCAGCGGCGCACCGCTGGGGCTGCTGTTGATTGACCTCGACTTTTTCAAACAGGTGAATGACACCCATGGACACGAAATCGGAGACGAAGTGTTGCGGGAATTCGGATTGCTGTTGAAAAATAAGATCCGCAGCTACGATGTACCCTGTCGATACGGCGGAGAGGAATTCTGTGTGCTGCTGCCGGGCTCGACCGCCGCGAATGTGGTTACCGTTGCGGAACGCATCCGCAAGGCGTGCGAAACCAAAACGTTTTCATCGAAAGAGCTGAAACAAACCATCAGCATCGGTACCAGTGTATTCCCCGAGCTCTCCCGAGAACATCTGCTGATATCCGATGCCGATAAAGCACTGTACTCTGCGAAACAAAGCGGCCGAAATCGCACTATCGTGAGCCTCCCGAAATAGATGAGACTGCCCTGAATGCAGCCCCGGAATAATCTCAAATCAAGTGACAATATTCTAAAAACAAGCACTGAACGGTAACCGAAATCAGCCCATTTGCAGCATCATCAGCGGCGTTTCGCATATTCCCACACTGGCATTCCGATTGCTTATTCCTACCAGGATGAAGAATGCGAACCACACAGGCCGAGCTAAAACGACTCTGTTGACAATCAAACTGATGGGCGCGCCCTTTGCTGTATGTACAGCATGGGCTTTACTTGCAGGGGCGTGCGCAACCACCTCGGAAACTGCGTCAAAAAAAGCGGTTCAATCCCATTCTGAAAATGTTGCGTTCACCGAGCATCCGCGCATTGACGGCTCATCGACCGAACTGAACGGCACACTGCAGCGCTACGTTGCATATGCGATGGAAAACAGCAAAACGCTGGAAGCACAGTTCAACAGATGGAAAGCCGGCGTGTACCGAATTTCTAGAGCGCGACGTCTTCCAGACCCGGTGATCAGTTATGCATTCTACATCAGCCAGGTGGAAACCCGCGTCGGACCTCAGCGACAGAAAGTAAGCATCAGGCAAACGTTTCCCTGGCCCACTCGTCTGTCCGCCGGTGCGGATGCAGCTTCGGCCCGTTCGAAGTCGCAGCAGAAACAATTCGACGCGCTGGCTATATCCATCGCAACAAGTGTGGAGCAGATATATTGGCGACTTTGGGAGATTCGGGAATCGATACAGGTACAGAAAACCCATGAAACAGTACTGGCAGGGCTCTCGGAATCTGCAAACGCGCTGCTCGCCACCGGTCGAATCGATTTGTCTGACCAACAGCAAATCGACCTGACACGGGCACGGGTAGCGGATTCGATTTCAAAGCTTGACGAACAGCAGATACAGAAGGAAGCCGAACTGCGGGCGCTCATCGCTGCGCCGCCAAAAACCCCCATTCCTATCACTTCGAAGCCCAACCTGAACCCGGTTGTACTCGACGAAGAAGCGCTTCTGACTGGAGTAAAGACACATCCGTCTTTACAGAAGTACATGGAACTGGCCCGCTCCAGTTCTCTGGAAGCCCGAAGAGAGGCAACAGAGCGATACCCCGATTTCACCATCGGACTGGATTGGATTGAAACCGGAGATGCACAGGCGCCCGCTACCCCGGACAGCGGAAAAGACGCGTTGATTGCCGGAATCAGTGTATCCATTCCACTGTGGCAGCGAAATGTACAACAAAGCGTAGATGCGTTTCATGCCGACGAGCAAGCGTATGTCGCCGATGGGCAGGCGGCAACTGATCTTGCGGTGTCCGCTTACTATCAGACGCTTTCCAGGGTGCGGGATGCCGAGAGACGTATCGCGTTGTACGAAAAGACGCTGGTTCCGCAGGCGGAAACCGTTTTCGAATCTGTACTTGGGGCGTATGTGGGCGGCCGGGGGAGCGCAGCATCCACGCTGCTGGCGCAACAGGATTTACTGGCGCTTCGGCTACAGTTGATTTCCGCGCAGGCAGATTACCTGACCCAGATTGCCGCACTGAAAAATCTGGTGGGACGGGAACTGTCGGACGTTCGGCCCGAACGCTCCATTCAAAAAGGAGATACACCGTGAACAGGAAAATACGCGAATGGGTAACCAGACTCCGCAACGCAACCGCATTGCCATTTGCTCTGCTTGTGGGAATCGGCGCAGGCGCGATGATTTTTAAAGATTCCGCGCTTTCTCCCGAACCCAGCGACTCACACCCACTCACTGCAGACAATAAGAAAAGTGAAACCACCTGGGCCTGTTCAATGCATCCGCACATCCGACAACCGGAACCCGGAAAGTGCCCCATTTGCGGAATGGACTTAATCCCTATAGCCGCAGATGACGCCCCCCCTGGTCCTCGAACGGTGGTCATGTCAGAACGGGCGAAAACACTGGCGCAAATCCGCACCACGGAAGTGCGCAGGCAACAGGGCACGGCTTCCCAACTAAGGCTCCTGGGGCGAATTGAACCCAATGAAACCGCAGAACGAAATATCACCGCATGGACCGGTGGGCGGATCGATCGTCTTCATGTGAAAACCACTGGCCAGGAAGTGCGACGGAGCCAGATCATTGCCACCCTGTATAGCCCGGAAGTGTTTTCAGCGCACCAGGACTTGCTGGTGGCGAAAAAGCAGGTCGATAAAATGAAAGACAGCGCAGAGTCCGCGCAATATGCGGCAAAACGGGCGCTGGAGGCGTCCCGGCGGCGTCTGAGTCTGTTGGGCGTTCCGGACGGTGAGTTGAATACCATGGCGCAGATGGATTCACCTACCACCCGAGTGGCCATTCGCACGCCGTTCGGCGGCACCGTGACCGAACGAGTGGTGACAGAGGGTGCGTATGTCAGTACCGGCGCACTGTTGTATAAAATAGTGAATCTATCGAGCGTGTGGGTTCAATTGGATGCCTACGAAAGCGATCTGCCGTTTCTTTCCATCGGACAACAAGTGAATATGCAAGTGGATGGCCTCGCACAAGAATCCTTTGTCGGAGAAATAACGTTTATCAATCCCACACTGGAACCCACCAAGCGAATCGCCCGAGTGCGCGTTGAAGTCGAAAACAAGGAACGGAAGCTTCGCCCTGGAATGTTCGTCCAGGCCACCGTCAAATCGCCTGAGCAGGAAAGTGCGAAACCGCCATTGGTCATTCCGGAGACCGCACCCCTGTTTACCGGTCATCGCGCAATTGTGTTTGTGGAAAAACCACAGGCGGACCGGCCCACCTATACTGCCAGAACCGTTCGATTGGGAGTTAAAACCGGAAATGAATACCCGGTTATCGCGGGACTGTCAGAAGGAGAACGTGTGGTCACGAAAGGCGCATTCACGCTCGATGCGGATTTACAGATTCGCGGTGGAGACAGCATGATGGCTGCTCCTGATGATTCACAGCAACAACAAACAGAACAGACGCTGTCTATCACTGCGATGGAACAAAAAAAGATCGCGCACGTGTTTTCTGCCTATCTTGAAATGCAGAAGCAACTCGCCGCCGATAATTTTAGTGAAGCCAAAAGTGCCGGCAAGGCGCTGGCAAAAGCAGCAAAAATGAACCGCATATCCGGAGGAAAATCGGCGGTGGGATTCTGGAACACTTACCGCAAACATATCGAAATGCACGCAGAAGCGATTGCAACCTCCGCCGGCATCGAAGACGCGCGCAGTGGGTTTGAAACACTGAGCAATCAAATGATTACTGTGTTGGAGCGAATCGGCAATCCACTGAGCACATCGGTAAGGTTGACGTTTTGCCCAATGGCGTTTGGAAGCAAAGGCGCCTACTGGATTCAGTCCGGCGACGTTGTCGACAACCCGTATTACGGCAGCGCCATGCGCACCTGCGGCGAAATTAAGAATACGGTTGATGCAGGGACGTATCTGATGTCTGAGATGAAACACACAGATACCGAGTTTGCCCCCGCAGGGGAGCATCAACATTGACAGTTAAAGAACGCACAGAGCTTCGCTTACTTGGCTGGGAGCGTGTTATCGGATGGTTTATCGACAACCGTCTGATTGTTTTCATCATGGCAGCTGTGCTCTTTTTTGCCGGGATTTATGTATCCCCGTTTGACTGGGATTCGGGTTCGTTTCCCCGAGATCCGGTACCGGTCGATGCCATTCCGGACATTGGCGAGAACCAGCAGATTGTGTTCACCAAGTGGGATGGGCGTTCTCCCAAAGACGTTGAAGATCAGATCACGTTTCCTCTGACCAGTGCACTTCTGGGCATCCCCGGCGTACGAACCATTCGCAGTTCATCGGCATTCGGATTTTCCACCATCTATATTATTTTTGATGACAACATCGACTTTTACTGGTCGAGATCACGGGTCCTCGAAAAGTTATCATCATTGCCGCCGGAAACCACCCCCGCCGGCGTTACGCCTACGCTCGGACCGGATGCCACGGCGCTGGGACAAATCTTCTGGTACACCCTTGAGGGACGAAATACAGCTGGAAAGTTGGTGGGCGGCTGGGATCTGGACGAACTGCGCGCCGTACAGGATTGGATGGTTCGATACTCCCTGCAGGGCGTGAAGGGTGTCTCCGAAGTGGCTTCTATCGGAGGTTTTGTTCGGGAATATCAGGTCGATGTGGACCCGGAAGCCATGCGCGCCAGCGGAGTTACCCTTGGTCAAATAGCAAATGCGGTAAAGGGGTCAAACCTTGATATCGGCGCACGCACTATGGAATTGAACCAGGTGGAATTTGTCATACGCGGTCTGGGATTTGTTAAAGACACAGAAGACATAGAGCAAGCGGTTGTGGTTTCCAGACAAAACACCCCCATCCGGGTACGAGATGTCGCAAATGTCTCTCTTGGTCCGGCGTTGCGCCGGGGTGCGCTGGACGATGGAGGTGCGCCGGCCGTGGGCGGAGTCGCCGTGGCACGTTTCATGGAAAACCCGCTGAGCGTCATCAATGCGGTAAACAAGCAGATTGAACGAATTCAACCCGGATTGCCAAAAAAAACATTGGCAAACGGCGAGGTCAGCCAGGTGACGATTGTACCGTTCTACGATCGCACCACGCTGATTCATGAAACCCTCGATACCCTCAGTTCGGCACTGAACATGGAGATTCTGATCACCATTATCGTTGTTCTGGTGATGCTGCGCGATCTGCGAAGCTCCGTGCTGGTTTCGGGAATGCTGCCGTTGGGTGTTCTCGCGGCGTTTGTGGTGATGAAACTCACCGGTGTAGACGCGAACATTATGGCTC